>DAITND010000329.1:0-1200 GCA_036834825.1 Dermatophilaceae bacterium | reverse complement strand
GGCTCACCTGGACGCCATCCGAACTGGCCAGATCCATTCGCGCATAACCCGCGCCGGACGTGTAGCGCGTGGCCTTAAGCCACGATCCGTTGACGCCGAACTAGACACCGTCGAGCAGCTTGATTGGCATGCTCCAGAAGCCGCCCATCTCGCCTTGCGTATGCCACCCCTGCGCGGGATAGGTACCGTCCTCGGCACCGACTTCGTAGAACCGGTCGCCGATCACGTAGGACCTGCGGTCGGCGAGTCTGGTGTCGGTAGACAGCTCCAGAGCACGCGCCACACCCGCGGAATTGTCACTGCCCCCTTGGCCCGAGGCATGTGCCGCGCCCATACTCGGGGCCAGCAATCCGGCGGCGACCGTTGCCGACAGGATCAATGGCAGGGAGATTCGACGGGACATGGTGGGACCTCCGCGAGTGATAAGGCTCACACCATAGCGAGACCTTTCAGGCCACGGCCAGCGACCCACGTAGACCCAACGACGCCGGACAGGCTAGGCCGAGGCGAAGACGGGGCTTGGCGAAAGCCAGTCACTATGCCAGCCCACATTGATCAGGGCTTCTTCTCATGCTCGGCTTCCAGGCGCCGTGCCCGACGGACGGTGAAGCGCAACTGTGTGAGCCGGATGACGCCCACGATCGTGACCAAAGCGGCGCCGGCGACCGCGGCAATGAGCAGCGCCGTCCCGAGCGGGATTGATCCGGTGAGGCCGAGGTAGTGCACGTCGACGACGTTCTGGTTCTGCAGGATCAGGATGATGAGCAGCACCAAAAGCACGAGCGCCACCGCCGTAGCGAACCAGGCAGCGGCTGCGCGTGTAGTTGCGGGAGCACTCGGTGAGGGGGCCTGCGCACCCGTGCTCTTCGGTGGTCTGACGGCACTCGTTGGTGTGGGCGAGGGGCCAGCATCCGGGCTCTTTGGCGGTGCGCTCGCCTCGGGCGTGGCCTCACCCGGTTTCTGCGGCGGGCTACTCCCCGGGTCGCCTTCCCGCAACGGTGAGGTGTCTGACGTCATGGCTGCTGCCTCCGACCTCGGGCCTGGGTCCGCACCCAACGGTACCGCTCAGCTGCGGGACCCGCAGTGCTTGGACGAGTGAGTTCTTGGCTGAGCGGGTGCCGACGTCATTCTGAGGGGGGAAGCTGGCGATGAAGGGGACGCAGTCGCCACCACACAAAGAAGAGCACGCCAAGGGCCAGC
>DAITND010000328.1:0-2983 GCA_036834825.1 Dermatophilaceae bacterium | reverse complement strand
CAGGCCGATCATGCCGTACAGGATCACCGTGATCCCGCCAAGGACGCCGCCCGGGGTTGCTGCCACAACCGCCCCGAACTTGGGTGAGAGGCCGACGAGTATGGCGACCAGTGCGGCAACGTAGTAGGCCGCGGTGGAGTAGACGCGCGTCGCCGCCATGACGCCGATGTTCTCGGCGTACGTCGTGGTCGGCGAGCCACCCACCGCACTGGCGAGAATGGTGCCGAAACCGTCAGCGGCGATGGCCTTGCCCATCACCCCGTCGAGGTCGGCACCGGTCATCTCAGCCACAGCCTTGACGTGGCCCGTGTTCTCGGCGATAAGCGCGATCACTGCGGGAAGAACGAGCAGGATTGCTGCCATCGACAGCGTGGGTGTGTGCCAGCCCACGATCTCCTTGCCGCCGATCATGGAGGTGTGCGGCGGGAAGCCGATCCACGGTGCGCTGGTGACGCCGTCCCAGTTGACGCGGAAATGGTCGGTGATCTTGCCGGTTCCTGGGTTGAAGGAGGAGATCATGCCGAAGACGCGGTCGAACACCCAGGACAAGGCGGTGCCGAAGATGAGCGCGAGGAAGATGGAGATGCGGCCGAAGAAGCCTCGCAGCCCCACGGCACAGGCGATCGCGAACACCATGACCAGCAGCGCGACCCACTGGTCCTGGGGCCAGTAGACATTCGCCACGACAGTGGCCAGGTTGAACCCGATCAGCATGACCACCGCGCCGGTGACAACGGGCGGCAGCACTTTGTGGATAATCCCGGAGCCTAGGAAGTGGATCGAGATGCCGACCAGGGCCAGCACCACGCCGGACACCAGGATCGCCCCTGTCACGGTCGAGGAGTCACCGCCCTGGGCACGGACGGCGGCCACGGCGCCGACGAAGGACGCGCTGCTCCCCAGATAGCTCGGGACCTTCCCCTTGACGATGAGTAGGAAACAGATCGTCGCGATACCGCTCATCATGATCGCGAGCTGGGCGTTGAGCCCCATGAGCAAGGGGAACACGAACGTGGCCCCGAACATGGCCACTACGTGCTGGGCGCCCAGGCCCACCGTCTTTCCCCATGACAGTCTCTCGTCCGGAGCGACGATGTCATTCGGGCCAAGAGTTCCCCCGTGCAGCTTCCAGCCGATCGACATCTGTTCCTCCAAGGATCGCGTCCGGTGGGTGAAGAAGGTCACGCACGGGACGCGCGATGAAGATTAACTCGTGTTCAGCCCATACTTGGCAAACGCGGTATCAACCGAACCTGGAGCAGGCATGAGTCACGTCGTCATGGCCGAGATGGTCGCGAGCGTTTTTGAGGTCGTGGCCGGTGCGGGCGACATCGTGGAGCCCACTGACACGCTGGTGATTCTGGAGTCCATGAAGATGGAGATCCCGGTGCTGGCCGAGGTCGCGGGGGTCGTGCGGGAGATGACGGTCATTGTGGGGGACGTTGTCAACGAGGGCGACTCGATCGCGGTGATCGACGAATCCTGATGTTCGCTGGTACTACGCGCGTGCGATTTCGCATGCTGCCGCAGAAGTACAGACCAGGCATCGCGGCCGGCCGGGCGGAGATGAGTGGGGCGCCGTTATCGTCGCAGATCGCCTGCCATTCGACCAGGAACTCCTTCGGGGCTGCGCGGTAGCCGGCGCCGAGCACTACGGCGTCGAAAGCGAGCGCGCGGTGCACGCACCCGTGGACCGTTCGTCAAGCGCGACTCGGTTCCGCGTGTGGAGGGCGGCGTCGATTTGGGGGGACTTGTCAATCACCACCCACCAGAGAGACAGTCCGGCCTGCTGAAAGGCAATCGGTGCAGACGTGCCCTTCCCAACATGCGTGGGCTTGGCCAGGGACCGAGGATCCGGCTGGGGCTCAGTCAGGAATTCGGGGGGTTCGCGGCCATCTTCTTTAGGGCATAGTCGTGCTCGATATCGAGGATCGGGCGTGCTTCGGCGCACACCATGGCATCGCGGATGATGGTGAGCTCATTGTCCTGCAGGGTTTCGCCAGACGTCGACCAGTTCGTGGAGCCGGATACTCGCCACAGGCCGTCCACGATCACCATCTTTCGGTGCATGATTGCGCTCTTCTCCGACGTGCCAATGGCCACAGAGTTGCCGGACATCCAGTTCGAGTACTTCGCCAGCAGGGCCTTCTCATGGACGCCGCCGGCCTGGCTCTTATCCAGAGTGATCTGGACGAAGATCGCGGGGTTCTTCAGCGCGGTGTCGAGCATCGCAGCCAGCACCTCGTCGTCAAAGCCGAACATCGCCACCACGATTGACTTCGACACACTGGAGATCACGGACTGCAGCACCTGCGGGACGTGGTCCTCAGGGCTGTAGAACGTCCTCATGTTCGCTGGGTAGCCGCCTGGCGGGCTCGTGACCTTGAAGATGTCGAGATCGGTGATCGCAAGATCGTGACGTCCGAGAACGGGCGCGGGACCCGAGGCGGGCGCAGTCTTAGCCACGGATGCCCGCCGTCGCGGCACCACTGACTCGTTCGTGGTCACGACAGCGGCCCAGACTGTCGACTTGCAGGATCCGCCGCGAACCCACCACTGTGCATAATGTCCTCCTTCTGGTCGCTGCCAAGCCGTCAGCACCCTACGAATTCACGGGATTCCCCAAACATGATCCGTGCGTTGTGTCTACTCCGGTTGTCGTGTTGTTGTCGAGCCCACCGGCTGGGCTCTTTCGGTGTTCACAGGATCCGGCTTCACGGATGCCACAACGGTGGGTTTGGGAACGGGTAGACCTCCCTGGTGGCACCTCGGATAAGCCCTCGTGGTAGTTCGTAGCGGGGCTCCGCACGTGCCCGTAGCCGGTTCCGCCAACGGGACGGGCGGATGGTCGACAAGATACGACCGGAGATAGCCGACACGCAGTCGTGTATTGCACTGGTTTTCCCGGCGTATCGTCGGCCGCTTTGAGCTGCCCTCGATCCGTCGCAACGGGGAGGTCGTGCCCAACTCGCGTTTCACTCAG
>DAITND010000327.1:0-2986 GCA_036834825.1 Dermatophilaceae bacterium | reverse complement strand
GCGTCCGGGCCCAGCACCCGGGTGCGGTCGGCCAGGAGCTGCTCGCAAGCGGTGATCGCCTCGGTCAGCCGACCTGACTTGCCAAGCAGTCCCGCCAGGGTGCTACGGGTGGTCAGTGTGTCGGGGTTGTCCGGGCCAAACACTCGGGTGCGGTCGATCAGGAGCTGCTCGTATGCCGTGATCGCCTCGGCCACCCGACCCGAGCCGGCGAGACACCCCGCCAGGTTGCCATGGGTAGTCAGGGTGTGAGGGGAGTCCGGGCCGAGCACCCGGCGCTGGTCGGCCAGCAGCTGCTCGAACGCCGTGACCGCCTCAGCCACCCGACCCGACCCGGCGAGCAACCCCGCCAAGGTGTCACGGGAGGACAGGGTGTCGGGGTCATCAGGGCCGAGCACCCTGCGCTGGTCGGCCAGCAGCTGCTCGAACGCGGAGATCGCCTCGGCCACCCGACCCGAGCCAGCGAGCCATCGTGCCAGATCGCTGCGTGCGTCCAGGGCCTGGAGGGCGTCCGGGCCGAGCACCCTGTGCTGGTCGGCCAGCAGCTGCTCGCAGGCCGTGACCGCCTCGGCCACCCGACCTGAGCCAGCGAGCCAGGACGCCAGGGCGCCACGAGCGGTCAGAGTGTGTGGGTCGTCCGGGCCGAACACCCGGATCTGGTCGGCCTGGAGCTGCTCGTAAGCGGTGATCGCCTCGGCCACCCGACCTCCGCGGCCCAGCCAGGACGCCAGGGCGCCACGGGTGGCCAGAGTGTCTGGGTCGTCCGGGCCGAGAACCGTGGTCTGGTCGGCCAGCAGCTGCTCGAACACCGTGATCGCCTCGACCACCTGACCCGACTCACCGAACGCACTCCCGTACGCTGCGCGCAGAGTCAGCAACTGGCCGGCTGCGGGCTCGGAAATCGTGGATCGCAGCGCGCTTTCGACGATCCGGATCACGTAGCGACAGCTGTTCACATCCGGGTCCGCAAGCAACCAGCCGCACAGCGTCACGGCCCCTGCCAGGGTGTTCTGGCCCCAGGGCAGGAATCCCTCGCTGGCCAGTGCCGCGAGCAGTCTGGCCTGGTGCAGCTCTTGGATCGGCGACGTGGCCACACCTGCCGAGATACCTTGTGCCATCGCCTCGTACAACAAACGGCGTTCGACGTCCGCGTACTTGACCTCGGCTTGGCTCACCGCAACGTCGTACTGAACGGGGTCAGGGAACCGTCGCAGCGACTGGTCGACGCTCCGAACCCAGGCGGAGGCATCCGAGGTCTGAGTTAGCACCGCAGGGAGGTCTGCGGCACTGGCGCCCGGCCACGCCCCGGTTTCCGAGACCGCCGTCAGCAACAAAGCGTCCCAGCGAGCGTCTCCGAATCCCACGCTGTCGCTGATCGCAGCGGGAGTGCTGAGTGCCGCGACCATCAGCACCTCGCGGGTGTTCGCCGGGAGCTCGTCCCATAGCTGTGCGAAGAGTCCGCCGACATCGTGCGGCAGACCCGCAACCTCATCAGCTGTGAGGTTGCGATCGGCGCGACGCACTGAGCCGACGCGGCACGCCAGCTGAAGGGCCAACGGGTTCGGGTACGACGCCGCCAACAGGTTCGCGTTCCACCCGGAAACCTCGGGCAGACTCGCGCCGACGATCACCTGACGTTCGCTGGGCGCAAGATCCGGCACGGCCCCATCGGTCAGCACCCGGCATACCCGATCAGCAGGCACGCGCTCGATCAGCCGGTGGGCAGGACGGTCGTCCTCGTCCAGAGACCCTCGCCACGCCGTTGAGATCACCAGGACGGGGGCGCCCTGAGCGGCCAGAAGGCGAGCCAGAAGCTCCACGAGGCTCTCGTCGGCGAGGTGCAGATCCTCGATCGCGATCACGATCGGCAGTCCCGCGGCGCCAAGTCGCTCGAGCGCAGGGGCAAGCTCGTCGACAAGGTCTGACCTGTCGCGCCCCGACGCCTCGACCACGCGACCGCCCTGTGCCGCGAGCCCGCGATCCCGTCGGCCCTGCACGCCCCACTTCGCATTCAGGGCCAGCACACCCAGACCCGGAACGGGCAGATTTGCCAGGCCGGCAGCTACGCCGAGAACCTCTCCGGCCGCAGTCTCGACCACCTCACCCGGCTCTGGCGACCGTCCCGCCCCCACGCGTGGCTCAGGCGCGGCCAGCTGCCGCCACCGTTGCTCCAGCCCGACCTGGTGTTCCACGAACTGCGTCAAGTCGTCGGCGAGCGCCTGAACCGGAGTACCGCTTCGCGTCGCGCACGAGATCCCCCACCAGAACCACTGCGGCACGGCCGCATGCTCAGGGATCACCTCCTCGGGGGACACCCTCCTCCGCATAGCCATCCAGGGCCCAGCATCCTCGAGCACGGGAGCCTGCGGAAGCAGCGACGTCGGCCAGTACTTCGCGCCGGGCTGCCGCTCCGCGGCGAGGCGCCGGTAGAGCTCCTGAACGATTCGGGTCTTCCCCCAGCCGGAATGCTCCTCAAGGGACCACCACCGAGGCTTCCCGAACTGGCTGACGTGGTCGAACTCCGCCAGCAGTCGCTCCACCAGCTTATGGCGCTGTTCGCCAACGAACGGCGCCCCGTTAGCACCCACCCCGCTAGAGTCCACGGCTTCCAGCCTAATGACATCACGGCCCAGGGCGGCGGCCTGTCTCTCGGGTACCGCAACCAGGGCCGGTGCACCGCCCAGGCCTGATCGTGCTGCACTCAGCCAAGGGCCTCAGGTGCAGCTTCCTGATGTCTGGCGGCTTCCGAACGATCACCACATGCCGATGGACTGACTGAACAAGAACGCACGCCCATCGCGGCAGTACCGGAAGTTCAGAACGCGGGGAATCGTCCGCTGCGGAAGCGCGTGGCTTAGAGGGTGCGTCAATAGGGGAGCCGTGATGGGGTTCGGCGCGCCGTCA
The DNA here is from genome assembly GCA_036834825.1 of Dermatophilaceae bacterium. Lineage (GTDB taxonomy): Bacteria > Actinomycetota > Actinomycetes > Actinomycetales > Dermatophilaceae > UBA4719. The sequence goes on along the minus strand of DAITND010000327.1, from coordinate 85 downwards.
ACGTAAGAGGCACGGGCCGCTTGATCATCGAAGGACTTACGACAGTTCGACGATGAGGAGCAACCCGTGCCTGCCTTGCCATCAT
>DAITND010000326.1:0-2989 GCA_036834825.1 Dermatophilaceae bacterium | reverse complement strand
AACGCTTTTCGGGCCCTGGAGGCTGACCTGCGGAAGATCTTCGCTGGCAGCTAGCGCCCGGCCGTCCACCCCGGACGCGGGTGGCGTGTCATTAGGCTGACCGGATGAAGCGATCGTGGTCAGCCTCTGTCGGCGTGGAGGCCGGCGTATTCACCGTAGGTGTAGCCACGCTGCTGGCCGCCCTGATGACAAGTCAGGGGCTTGCGGGGGGCACGCCCTCCCCGCTGTTGGCCGTCGGTGGCGCTTTTGTGGATCGCACACCACCGTGGTTGAAGGACTTTGCGATTGCGACCTTCGGCACTCACGACAAGGTGGCCCTGATCGTCGGGATGGCGCTCTTCCTCATCGCGGTCTGTGCGGTCATCGGCATCGTGGGGGCACGACGGCCTACGGCTGGGATGGTGGCCTTTGGGTTTTCCGGCGCCATCGGCATGCTCGCAGTTGCCACCCGGCCCCATTCGGGCACCCTCGATCTCCTGCCCACCGTGATCGGCACGGCAGCCGGTCTCTGGGCTTTGTCCACCCTGTGGCAGCGGGCCGCCGAAGGAGCTCAGGGCAACGCCCTCGACCGGCGTCGTTTCCTCATGGGCGGAGCAGGCTTCACTTTGGCTGGGATCGCGGCTGCGACGTTGGGCCAGTCACTGGGACAGGGAGCCAGGCAGGCAGCGCAATCCCGCTCTGTCATCCGAGTGCCCAAGGCCGCCAAACCAGTGGTCATCCCCGGTGCCGCACAGCTGGACGTCAAGGGAATCACGCCGTACATCATGCCCAACGCGGACTTCTATCGCATTGACACTGCTCTGGTCGTTCCCCAGCTGGACACCGCGGGGTGGTCACTGAAGGTTCACGGGATGGTCGACCAGGAGGTCACCATCAACTGGGCGATCCTGCTGAGCAAACCGATGCAGGATTCGCTCGTCACTTTGATGTGTGTCTCGAACGAGGTGGGCGGCAACCTGACCGGCAACGCGGTCTGGACCGGTTGGCCGGTGCGTGAGCTGCTCAAGATGGCAGGGCCCAAAGCGGGTGCAGACATGGTGTTGTCGACCAGCAGCGATGGGTGGACCGCCGGTACGCCGTTGTCGGTGCTGACCGATGATCGCAACGCTCTGCTGGCGGTTGCGATGAATGGCCAGCCTCTACCTTTCGAACATGGGTTCCCGGTTCGAATGGTGGTTCCCGGCTTGTATGGCTATGTGTCGGCGACCAAGTGGGTGACTGAGCTCAAGGTGACGTCTTTTGCCCAGGATCAGGGGTACTGGACCCCGCGCGGTTGGTCCGAGCGCGGCCCGGTCAAGACCGAGTCCCGCATCGACGTCCCGCGTTCGGGTGATCGGGTCAGCGCCGCAAAGGTAGCCGTCGCCGGCATCGCCTGGGCGCAACATCGCGGGATCAAGGCCGTCGAGGTGCGCGTAGATAACGGTCCGTGGCAGCTGGCTCGTCTGGCGGACGAGCCCTCCATCGACTCATGGCGTCAGTGGGTGCTGCCCTGGCAAGCCGCTACGGGCAGCCACACAATCACGGTCCGGGCCACCGATACCGAGGGTGTGACCCAGACCCCGACCCAGGTGCCGCCGGCGCCGGACGGCGCCACCGGTTGGCACACCATTACGGTCAACGTCGACTGACGCCCCGACTGTCGCATGGCCTGCCCGGACCCTGTGCTTCTTTGAGGGATCCCCAACGAATCCGGGTCATCTGATGTTTGATCCCAGGCCGCAGTCGGTCCTGTTCCTCACCCGAGGGTGACAGGGGACCGCGCCGAACGGTACCTGTGAGCCGGTGGTGACTTACCTCTGCGAGCGACACCGCAGTGGCAGCCGAGCCAGCCCGGGTCACTCGCGTCGTGACCGGCGAAGGGCGTCGAAGCGGTAGCACCGCTGGTGCTTGCGGCCCCCCAGGATCGACGATGGTGTCCGGTGCGCCCTCGGGCGCCCGGAAGTCCATGGCGAGTTCAATCGGTCGTCGCAACACCGTTCTGATCTGAGGTGTTGTGCATGTGGTCGAAGAAAGAACTGATCGATAAGCATGCGCGGTTCTGGGTGTTGATGGCCGGCGGTTCGACGTTGACGGCTTGAGCGCTCACGCTAAGCCGTCGTGTCAGCGGCACCTTCGGATGTCGTCGGCCTGGCCTGGCTGACGGCTCAAGTTCCGTCGAGACGACTTGCGTGATGCCTATTGTGGAAGGGTGCGAACAGCTCTGCGCCGTGATTTGGCCGCTGCAATGAAGGCTCGAGACTCGACATCTGTGTCCGCACTGGCAGCGATCGAGAACGCTGAGGCCGTCGATGTGGCAACGCCAACACCTCCGCCACCAGTCGCCGAGCACCCGCACATCGCGGGGTCAGTTGCCGGTCTGGGCAACGCGGAGGTGGAACGGCGGGTGCTTGGCGAGGATGAGGTGGAACAACTGGTGCGCGAAGAGGCAAAGCAGCGGCAGTCGGTGGCACTTGACCTCGATCGGGGCGGGCATCACCAGCGAGCAGCTCAGCTGCGAGCGGAAGCTGACGTCCTGCTCAGGTACATGCCGCCATGATGGCGCGCGAGCCGAGCTGGACCGGCGGTTGTCATACTGCCCTCGAGCGGCCGTTCACGGCTCTGCGCCGGATGACACCGACGGTGCTCGGGCCATGACCATCCCTGAACGCGTGCGGATCGTGATTGCCGCCGGAGCGCCGAACGGCTTTGATCATGTTTCGGCTGGTGTTCGCTGCCACGTCCGTGGGTAGGACCTGCGACCCCGTCGATCGATTCGCCAGGGGAGAGCTGTGGCTGTTGATGGGCGCCGTCCCATCGGGGACCACTCTGCACAGATGGGCCAACATTAGATTGCCAACATACGAGAGGGTGCCATCTGAGCATGCGAAGACCTGGTCATCTCGACCTGAGCGTGGGTCCTGATGGCCGGTCCTCATACGCGGCTGTCGAAACCACACAACCGTTCCTAAGGACTAAGCAGGAGTGAGTCCTGCCCGGTCTGCCCCGCGAA
>DAITND010000325.1:0-2996 GCA_036834825.1 Dermatophilaceae bacterium | reverse complement strand
GCTAGCGAGCAGCAGCTCGGATCCGTCGAGGACTAGGGAAGCATATGGGAGAGGGCCCTCAATCTCCAAAGTGGCCGCCGCCTCATGCCGGGTTGGCCCATGCAATCAGTCGGTCCATTGGCCAAGTGTTCACGATCCGCTCCACGGGCACGCCGATCCGCTCCGCGCGTGCGCATCCGTAGATTTGGAAGTCCAGCTGCCCCGGAGCGTGGGCATCACTGTTGATCGAGAATAGGCATCCTGCATCCCTCGCCAGGACGATCATGTCATCCGGTGGGTCGCGGCGCTCGGGGCGTGCATTGATCTCTACGGCGACCTCATGGGCGGCACAGGCCGCAAACACGGTGGCGGCATCGAAAGCGCTCTGGTCGCGGGTGCCCCGTGAGCCTTCGACCAGGCGCCCCGTGCAGTGGCCGAGGACGTTCGTGCGCGGGTTCTCGACGGCGGCGATCATCCTGCGGGTCATGGGGGCCGCCGACATCGCCAGCTTGGAGTGGACCGAGGCCACCCGCAGGTCCAGCTGCGAGAGCATCTGCGCACTCTGGTCCAGTGAGCCGTCGTCGAGGATGTCGACCTCGATGCCTTTGAGCAACCGGAACTCACCAACGGCCAAGTTGATCTTTTCGATGACGCGCAGCTGCCTCGAAAGCCGTTCTGACGAAAGGCCGTTGGCGATCGTCAGGCGTGGCGAGTGATCGGTAAGTACCAGGTACTCGTGCCCGAGATCCATCGCGGTCACGACCATTTCCTGGATGGATGACCCGCCGTCGGACCAGTCCGAGTGCGAGTGCAGATCGCCTCGCAGCGCCGCCCGCACCTCGAGCCCGCCGGCCACGAGTGGCTCGGTGGCCTTGGCCTCCAAGGACGTCAGGTATTCCGGGATCTCGCCTTCGAGTGCAGCCCGGATGACCCCTTCGGTTGCGGGACCGATACCGGGCAGGTCGGTGAGCGTTCCCGCCGCAGCGCGTGACCGCAGCTCGGCGGGGTTGGTGGCAAGCACTGTGGCCGCAGCCCCGCGGAAGGCCTTGACGCGATAGGTGCCCGCGCGTGAACGCTCCAGCAGGTAACCGATCCGGCGCAGCGCGTCATACGGTCCGAGGGGGGAGCCCACAGGTCACAGACCGAACTGCTTGCGCATGGTCCTGTCCCACATCCGGTCCCCGCCAAATCTCCGCAGGTTGATCATGAACTTCGCCGCCGGGGTGACCACATAGCGCGAGCGCGGGCGTGAGGACTGGACCGCCCTGACGATCACCGCCGCGACCGACTCGGGGCCGGTCGCCAAGAAGTCGTTCGCGTAGCTGCCGGTCGTGTTCTTCTCATTCGCCGCTAACAGGTCCGCGTAGGCCGTGACCGTGTCGGGCCTGGCCGCCCCCGCTTCGAGGCTCTCGTTCACGCGACTCTCGAAGTTGCTGCGGATCAGGCCAGGCTCCACGAGGATGACGTCGATGCCAAAGGGCTTGACTTCGACCCGCAGGGCGTCGCTGATGGCTTCCACTGCGTACTTGGTGGCGTGATAAAAACCGCCGACTGGGAAGGTGATCCGTCCGCCCATCGACCCGATGTTGACGATCCGGCCGGATCGCGCCCGACGCATCGCTGGCAGGACGAGCTGGGTGAGTCGCGCGAGCCCGAACACGTTGGTCTCGAACATGGCCCGCACGCGCAAGAGGTCGGACTCCTCGATCGGTCCGTACTCACCGAAGCCGGCGTTGTTGATCAGGGTGCCGACCCGTCCGTGCTCTGCCTCGACCGTCTTCACCGCCGCGATCATCGAGTCCTCGGAGTTCACGTCCAGTGCCAGCGGGTGACAGCCGAGCGCCTTGAGGTCGGCAAGCGTCTCGGTCTTCCGGGCCGTGGCGTAGACGGTGTGCCCGGCCTGGACGAGTGATGCAGCCGTGGCGGCGCCTATGCCTGACGAACAGCCGCTGATGAGAATGGGGTTGTGGCGGGTCCTCGCCTGGGTGGTTGCCGGGGTCATTGCCTCATTCTGGACCAGTGGGCTCCGACGGGCGCAAGGAGCCAGTCCGGATCCTGACACGAAGTATTACTAAGTGTTTGGATATGCCAAACTCTGCGTTATGACTTTCAATGCCGAGCGCGCGACTGTTCACAAGGGCGGCCAGGGTCAGTGGGCCTTCGGTGAGCTCGAGCCCCTGAACGTCAACGAGAAGTTCAAGCTCGAGGACGATGCGCTCAACGTGCGGGCACGCGTCGAACGGATCTACGCCAAGGACGGCTTCGACTCGATCCCGGATGAGGACCTGCACGGTCGTTTGCGCTGGTGGGGTCTGTATACGCAGCGCAAACAGGGTATCGACGGCGGCAAGACCGCCACGCTCGAGCCGCACGAGCTCGAGGACAAGTACTTCATGCTCCGTGTCCGCATCGACGGTGGTGCGCTGTCCACCGAGCAGCTACGTGTCGTAGGCCAGATCTCCCGGGATCTCGCCCGTGACAGCGCTGACCTCACCGACCGGCAGAACATCCAACTGCACTGGGTGCGCATCGAGGACGCGCCGCAGATCTGGTCGCGGCTGGAGGCGGTCGGCCTGGGGACCACGGAGGCGTGCGGAGACTGCCCCCGTGTCGTCCTGGGCTCCCCGGTCGCAGGCATCTCCAAGGATGAGCTGATTGACCCGACGTGGGCGATCGAGGAGATCAAGCGCCGCTTCATCGGCAACCCCGACTTCTCCAACCTCCCGCGCAAGTTCAAGACGGCGCTGAGCGGCATGCTCACTAACGACGTCGTGCACGAGATCAACGACATCTCCTTCGTCGGGGTCGAGCACCCAGAGCTGGGCCCGGGCTTCGACCTGTGGGTTGGCGGCGGCCTGTCCACCGACCCCCGCCTGGCCCAGCGCCTCGGTGTCTTCGTCGTCGAGGGCGAGGTGCCAGACGTCTGGGCCGGGGTGGTCTCCCTCTTTCGTGACTACGGCTACCGGCGGATGCGGCACAAGGCCCGGATGAAGTTCCTGCTGGCCGACTGGGGTGTC
>DAITND010000324.1:0-3001 GCA_036834825.1 Dermatophilaceae bacterium | reverse complement strand
GCTAGCAGCACCGACAGCACGAAGCCCAGCGCCTGGAGTGGAAGATGGGCGCCCAACGCGACCCCGCCGAGGACGACCACGAGCACCGCCACCAAGAGCAGCACAAGGTTGACGACGACCTGGGCTCCGAGTAGCCACGCAGGCGGCACCGGGGTCGTGGCCATACGACGAAGGACGCCCAGCTCGCGGTAGGACGTGATTGGGACCGGCAACCCGATCAGCGCGAGCAGACCCAGGGAGAGGGCGATCATGACGGGCAAGTAGACCTCGAAGAAGCTGAGCCCCCCGAGCACGGCGTCCGGCTTGGTCGTGGCTGGCAGGCTCCCGAAGATCGCCAGGAGAAGGATCGGAAAACCCACGCCCCAGACCAGGGCGGCCGGGTTCCGAAGGGTGAGGTGCCACTCGTTCGCGACGAGCCGCCCGAAGGCGGCCAGCGGCGGTGGCGGCCCATCGGCCCGTGTCGCCGGATCACCGCTCGCCATCCGCGGAATGCTCGGTGCTCGCGGTCCCGCGGGACGACACCTTCCGCCTGCGAGGCCTCGTGGTCGGCCTTACCGATGCCGCGGCCCGTGAGCGCGAGGAACGCATCCTCGAGCGCCCCCGACTCCATGGCAAGGTCGTGTGCGCACACGCCGACCTTCGCGAGTGTCAGGATGACCGCGTTCGCGAGGTCCCCCTCACCGGTCACGACCACCAGGCCCCCGTCGTGTTCCAGGCTGCTCACCTCGGGGAGGCGGGTCAGTAGCGACTCCTCGAAAGGGGTCGAGGGCCTGAAGCGCACGCGCTTGCCTCCTGCGGTCCGTTCGGCAAGGCGGTGCCAGTTCCTGGCCCTGCTCGTCGCCGCCCTCATCGAACGGCAGGTCCGCACCGCCATGGCAGCCGCGGCCCTGGACAACATCCCGCCCTACCCCGAGCTCCGCGACTGCACAGCCCCCTCCACGCAGCGGATCCTGGAGATCTTCACCAACCTCGCCCGCCACCAGCTGCACCGCGACGGCGTCCTCGTGAAGACCTTCGAACCCGAACTCACCACCCAGCAACAGCAAATCCTCGACCTACTCGGCCTCGCGCCCACCGCCTACACGCAGCATCGGTAATTGCCCAGATAACCCGCGCGAAATGTGCGGAACGTCAGCCTATGGGTGCCACTGGTACCGGATATGACATGTGACCGGAAAGACCGGCACGTGCTTGCGGTGGCTGTCGGCGCGGCGGCCACCCACCTCGTCACCGACAACACGAGGGGTTTCCCCGTCGCATCCCGGCCGCACGGTGTAGCCGTTGTGAAGCCGGACCGGTTCATGCGCGACCAGCTCGCGTCTAGCCCCGACCTGGTAGTCGAGGCCGTCGAGTCAATGTCACGCCGACTGAAGAAACCCAAACAATCGCCGGTTCAGCTCGCGGAGCTGATGACCCGTGGTCATCACCTGCCCCGCTTCGGCGCCGAGCTGCGCGACCTCCTGGCATAGTTGGCGAACACTGGCCCGCTCTTGGTGATCCTGTGGTGATCTATCCAGGCCCCCGCAGACCAAAAGCCTCTAAGGTCTTGTGACACATTTGTGGCACACAAGAGTGAGAAACGCTGTTCCTCCGAGTCAGCCAGCGTCAACGAACCCCGCACGAAACGGGCGGATCGGGATCGTTACGGGCGGGCGCTCGTCGCACTCATGATCCGTCGGTCCAGGGTTCAAGTCCCTGCTGCCCACTACCGTTTGGCCTGGTCGGGGGGTGTTTGCCTCCACGGCGCGTAGTCAGAGGTGTAGCCAAGGGCTCCATAAGGCCTCCGGTCCTCCACCGTGTGAGCCCTATGTCGGAGCGCTGTGCGCTTCTGGCTCCGGGGAGATAAGGATCCGGACATCCGGGTGATGCGGGATCGCTGCGAGGCGATTGTCCAAGCCCGCTCGGTCGTAGCTGTGACCGACGTTGTTGTTGAGGATCCCGAGGTAAGCCAACGGAGGCTGTATGTTGCGGCGCTCTGCCTGCTCCAGGAGCATGCTCAGCTTGTACACGTCCTGGGCGACCTGACGGTGATGCAATCCCTTTCCTGCGGTCGCGGCGACCTTGAGCTCGCTGATCACAGCAAGATCCGCCAAGGTCGCCATCCCAGTCCTGTCACGATCACCGTCAGCATCAGCTGGACGATGGACGTAGTGCGGCAGGTTGACACCCGGCTGACGAAGCACGACGGCGTCCAGTTTGACCTCGCCGCCTGGGACCAGCGCCTGCCACATCGAGTCAGCGTGACGGTGGTTGAAGATCGGTTCTCTGGCCACACGGTCAATCCCGAACTGGCTAATCAGGTAGTGAGCGAACCAGGCCTGAAAGGTCGCCTCAGGGGCCACTGCGTTGGCACAGGTCCGGGCGAAGACCTCCCACGCGGCCTCCAACTTGGCTGCCACGTCCTCCATGAGCAAAAGCGTTAGAGGCAATCCGGCCTTTTCGGCGTGGTGCGACGAGTTGGAGATCAGGCTCGAAGGTCTCCACGTCGGCGACGGGACGGCACTTCACCGACACCCTCAGGGGCAATACCGTCGTCCCGAGCATGACGAACCCCCACAGATCGAGAGGACCTAGTCTCCGAGGGTCACGAGAAGGGGTCCCGCCCCTCCGAGATGAGTCGGCAGGTGTACTTGTGCTGCATCGTGAGGGTGTGGTGAGTCATGCTGATGCCGGGCTCCCACGCCGCGCCACAACTCGGGCACGGTTCGTCGTGCCATGATTGCGGCTCTTTCGACGGCTGTGTACGCCGCTCCGACCAAAAGGCCTTGTCGTCCATAGCACCCGCCTGTCCAAGCGAAGGCCGTCGCTCCGAACGGATCCACGGAAGAACTTGCCCCATACAAGGGTCGCGCATTCGAAAGCCTCACCGTGCCAGATTCCGGAAACCCGTCCGGGAGGAAGGGCCCCGACTGGCTGCCGGAGCCCCTCCCGATCTAGTCGGCTGCGATGGACTCACCCACTCTCGGCAATGGCAGATCGCCAAAGGCCTTGTCAGCAAGGG
>DAITND010000323.1:0-3012 GCA_036834825.1 Dermatophilaceae bacterium | reverse complement strand
AATCCAATAGCCAGGAAACTCCCGCTAGGGCGCGCCGCGCCAGGTCGCTCCGGGCTGTTCAGCCCTTTGCGTCGGACCAGCGCTCGATGACGCTGGTGTCGCAGACGAACCTCACCGTGCTCGAGCCGGTCCAGCGCCGGGCGCTCGCAGTCAGCGCGGCATCAACCGCGGCGGCCGTTTCAGCGGCGCCTTCAGCCGGGACGTGAATCAGCAGCTCGTCGTGCAGACACAGGACGATCCGGGCGCCGAGGTGTCGGGTGGTGAGCCGTACGGTCGCCGCCCACGCCTTGAACAGCTCGGCAGCCGCGCCCTGAATGACGGCATTGCGTGCGAAACGTCCCCGGCCCGCGACCATCGCCGGTAAGGACTCGACGGGAGCGCTGGCCGGGTTCTCCCACATCGGGATGCGCCGGCCACCATAGGTCCGGATCGCACGTGAAGCCACCCCCGAGTCATAGGCGCGTCCCAGGTAGGCCATGGCCGTGGGGTAAGCACGCTCCAGGTCTTTGAGGGCTTCGCCGGCGGCGCCGCTGGTCTGGCCGTACATGGCGGCCAGGACCGCGATCTTGGCCACCGGACGCTCAACCTTGAGGGCGGCGCCGACCGGAGCGTAGAGGTCATCGGCCTGGGTGGCTCGCGCGAAGCCCATGTCCCCGGAGACGGCGGCCAGGACCCTGGGTTCGATCTGACCGAGGTCGGAACGCACGAACACGTATCCGGGATGAGCCGCGACGGCCGGCCGCAACGTCGTCGGTAGGTTGTGAAGGCCGTTCTGCGCTGTCATCCGGCCGCCGGCGCCGTCACAGGCGGTCCATGCGCCACGTAGCCGATCGTCGGGGCCGATGTTGGTGTCGAGCCAGTGCCAGCCGTAGGTCGTCGCGATTCGTTCGGCCTTGCGCCAGGTCAGCAACGCCTCGACGAGCGGATGGGTGTCGCGGAAGGGTTCCAGCTGCCAGGCGCGGGTGTTGGGGACGACGACGCCGAGCGATGCCAGAAGCTCTCTGACCAGCACTGGGTTCCGTAGATCGGTGGCCTCCGCCCCGGGGGAATGAGATAGCACTCCGGCATCGCGGGCCGCACGCGTCTGCCGGGCGTGAGCCTCGTCGTGGGGTCGCGGGCCGGCCGAGCTCTCGATCAGCTGTTGCATGACCAGGCGGTCCACCGGCAGCCCGGTAGCGGCCAGTTCGACGCACAGCAGGGCGGCGGCCGACTCGGACTGGCCTGTGCTGAGCGCCCGCGGTGAGATCTCCGAGAGGGCAGTGATCTGCCGCATGGCGGTGTCGACGGCGGTGTCTGCCCACGCCACGGCACGCGTTGTCGAGCTTTGCCACGTCCCGGCGACGGCCTGCGGGCGCAGGTAACCGTCGGAGCGGACTGGACTCTCGGGGTCGCCGCGGTCGCCGGGGTCGTGCTTGGCGGCGAAGTCGAACAGGTCATCGCCGGCCGCCCTGGGCAGGTCCGAGGTGACCAGCCGGCTTGCGGCGGCCCACGCCAGGGCGGGGTCGGCGTCACGCCCGCCGGCCAGGATCCGATGCGCTTCGGCAATATCCCAGCACCTGTCCAGATGAATGCCTCTGAGGACCATCGGGTTCGCGTCAGCCTGCGCGGACCAGAACACCCAGCGCGGGTGTCGACCGGACTCCATGCGCGACACCTCCGCGATGATCTCGTCAGGGGTTCCCGCACGGCTCACGCCCTCGCCGGCCATAGCAGCCATCTGGCCCACGAAACAGACGGCGACAAGGTCGCCAGGAGGCTGTTGCGGGGGCATGCGACCATCCAACAGCAGTACAGGTCGTGAAGCCTGGTCGAAGGGTCTAGCGGGACACACGCCGCTGGTGGGAGGCTGCGGGATCGCGGCCGCAATGACGCGGCCCATTACGAAGTTGTTCCGGGAAGGCTCCACATGACGTCTGTTCGCCATCGTCTCAACGCTCGCCATCGTCTCAGCGCGGCCGTGATGGCTGCGCTACTGACCACGGGCGGCCTGACCGCCGTGGCCCTGGCCGGACCCGCGGTCGCGGATGGTCCTGGATCAGGCACGCCATGGGTGGCCAGCCTGGGCGACTCGTACATGTCCGGGGAAGCCGGCAGGTGGGCGGGAAGCTCCAACGTCTCGAGCTCGTATGCCGATGCCTTGGGCGGCACTGCCTATTTCGACAACGCTGGTAACACCGGTGAGCAGATCCCGCGCTGTCACCGCAGCAAGTCCCAGGAGTCGTACATCGGCGGGGGAGTCAACGGGCTGGACCTGGCCTGTTCCGGGGCAAAGACTTCGACCTTCACTTCCAGCGATGGCTACTTCAAACCGGGCCTCGACTTCTCTGACAATGGGGCCGGCCAACAGGGCCAGGCCGCAATGTTGCAGACCTTCGCGGCAACCCACAACGTCAAGATGGTTGTGGTCGGCATCGGCGGCAATGACTTCAACTTCGCGTCGATCGTTCAGACCTGCTTGACCGACTTCCTGGGATCGCCCTCCTGGTCCCCGAACTACTGCAACGACGACTCGTCGGTGGTGGCCAACTTCACCGCGGCCAACATCAGCGCGGTGCAGGCCAGGATTGCCACGGGTCTGCAGAACGTGCGTACCGCCATGCGGCACGCCGGATACACTGACTCAGCCTGGTCCACGGTCGTCCAGACCTATCCGTCGCCGATCCCGAACAGCACCGGCTTCAGATACAGCCAAAGCGGATACACGCGTCAGAGCACGGGCGGTTGCGGCTTGTGGAACAAGGACGCGGACTGGGCCAACGGCACTGCGCTGCCAACCATCAACGCCACTGTCAAGAACGCCATCACGGCATCGGGGGTCGGCGGCGTCAAGACCCTCGACCTGGCTTCGGCCTTCAACGGGCGCCGGCTCTGTGAGAACACCGTCGGCTTGTATGAAGAGAAGGGGCTGACCTCCTGGCAGCAGGCGGGCGCCGTGGACAACACCGAGTGGGTCAACCAGATCCGCACCGTCTCCACCATCGGGTCCAGCTACTTCGTGCAGGAGTCGCTGCA
>DAITND010000322.1:0-3020 GCA_036834825.1 Dermatophilaceae bacterium | reverse complement strand
CTGCGGGCGATCGCAGCCCGGGTAGGTGACACAGTTGGAGCGACCGTTGACTTGGCCGCCACGGCGCCCCCGCAGCCACTTGTGAGCACAAGTGCTGCCAGCGCCGAGCAGGCGACCATGGTGTTTCGTTCCACCTCTGCGAATCTACGGCACAACGGCGCGCTGAGACGGTTCATAAGCGGGGTGCGCTGACGCTACGCCAGTTGGCCTTGGCAGGCACGAATCTGCCGGCGGGACCCTGGCCGAACAGCCACAGCAGGTTCCCGGTCATCGTGCGGACCATGGCGCTCGGGCAACTTCTCGCAGACGGGGCGCACGGTGCGAGCATCCCGACCCAGACGTTGTCACCACTGTCGAACACGCCGCCTTGGCTGCCCGGGTCGGTGTAGTAGGTCATGTCCGAGTAGGTGACGTCGCCCCAACGGCCTTGGTTTGTATAGACCTTCGACAGTGGGATCGGGGAGTGTGCGAGTACCTGAAGATTGGCGGGTACTGGTCCTGACGGATCAATATGATCGATGTCGGAATTGATCACCGCCGGAACCGACTGACCGTTTGCCAGCGAAGTGCCCCTGAAGATCCACGCCGAGGCATCAAACACGACCAGCGGTGCGCTCGGCTCGCCGGGCTCGAGGAACCCACTGTAGATCTGGCCGACGAAGCTGCTGGCATCCCAGCTCGCAGGCGGTGAGCCCCACGTATTGCCGGTGACTTCCATCGGGTGCCCACTGCCATTCAACGGGTCTTCCGAGGTGTTCCGGTAGTCCACTTCCTCTCGGTCCTGCCCGAGCGGCGATGGCTGCAGGCGCGCGTGGCGCACCAGGGTCGCCGCGCTGAGAAAGGCCATGTTCACCCCAGCGTGGAGGGCGTTCAGGGCAGCCATGCGCTCGCTGTTGGTCCAGAGCTCGTCATGGTCAAGGCCAATCAGAGCGCGGTGGCCAAGGAGTATCGACGGGTGCTGCGAGACACACACATCAGTGCAGTAGGTGAGGTCGAGACCATGCTCTTCCATGAACTGGACGAGTGGGTACTCATTGTCGATGAAGTCTGTAAAAGTGTTGGCATCGGAGGGCCGGTCGAACGAGACCACGCGTGCGCGATTACAGGCCGGGTATGGACCCGAGTTCAGGATGCAGGGACCCTTCCCCTGGTAGAAGGAATACCCGCCAAAGGTGTTCCAGCCCTGCAACACAAGTGAGCGGTTCATGACGAAATAGGTCGCCGTGCTGCTCGGGTCCCAGATGGTCAGCAGCACATAGCTCTGCGCATTGCCAAGGCCGACCAACTTCAGAACATAGTCGCCAGGCACGAAGTCCTTGGTCACGACCATCGTGAGCGAGCGGGCCCAGTGTGCGCAGCTGACCATGTTCGTGCTCGGCGCAACCGGGCATGCGGGCTGGACATGGCCGGGCAGCACAGCGGAGTTCCAGATCTGGCGGGCGCCGAGCCCCTGATACCAGCCCATGCGGTACGCGGTGACCTGGAAGCTCGGGACATTGGTTGACACGTGCAGGTCCACGGTGTCTCCCACCGCCGCATAGGTCTTGGTAGCGAACCCCTCGATGACGCCGTGTCCCTGATGGGTGACTCGCCATGAGGCGGTTCCCGGCCGTTTGTTCTCTGCGGCGATCGCCGTCGACTCGACTCCCCTCGAGCCGAGCGAGGTTCTCCCAACGGCCGGGTCCGCCACCACGACCGATGATCCCGAAGAAGGCTGGCCGCTGCGGACAGCCGTGGAAAGCTGCCCGGAGGAACACGACGCAGTGACTGCCACGAGCATGAGCACCATCAGGAGCACGCTCGCATGTGTCCTTGACGTGCTCATGGTGGTGGGGACTGTGGCGACCTGTGGCTCATCCCAGGACGATAGCGCCTCGAGCTTGAGGGGCAGGCAGCCACGCAGACTCATCCGAAAGATTCGCTCAGGACTGCGTTGCTGCCGACACATCTGTTCTGATCACCAACGCGGGTTCGCCCGGTTGGGGGTTGGGGTATTCGGCTCAGGTGAGTGTGAGCCATCCGAGGCTGACGAGTCCGGCCAGCGTGCAGTAGATGGCAAACGGGGTCAGCGTGTGGGTGTGGAAGTAGCGGGTCAGGAACCGTAGGGAAAGGTAGGCCGCGACCCCGGCGACCAGGCTGCCGGCGGCGACCTGACCCAGGATGCCGTTGCCCTCGGGGCCGGCGAGCTCGGGGAGCTTGAGCAGGCCGGCGGCGAGAATCACCGGGGTGGCCAGCAGGAACGCGAACCGGGCGGCGTCCTCATGGTCCAGGCCGCGAACCAGCCCGGCGGCGATCGTGGCCCCGGAGCGGCTGAATCCGGGCAGCAGAGCGAGGATCTGGGCGGCGCCGATCCCGATGGCCTCGCCCCAGCCGCGACGGCCGAGGCGGTCGTCGGCGGCTGCGTCAGCCTCGAGGTCACCGTGGGCCGCTGTCGTGGCTGTCATCGTGGCCGGCACACTTGCCGCGCCGAGATGGTCGTAGTCCGCGGCGTCACCTTCGACGTCCTCGCGGGCCGCTGTCGTGGTGACCTGCACGCCTTTGCGGTGCGAACCTGTGGTGCTGCGGTTGCGCAGCTTCTCCACGGCGTAGAGCAGCACGCCGTTAAGGGTGAGGAACAGCGCTGCCACCCAAGGGCGCCCGAGCGTGGTTCGGATGGCGTGTTCGAAGACCAGGCCGACCAGACCGACCGGGATCGTGGCGGCGATGAGCAACCAGGCGAGTCGCTGCGAGGAGGTGGAGATGCTGCGGGTCCGGATCGAGCTGAGAAGCCCCGAGATGATCCGGGCCCAATCCCGGCGGTAGAACACGATCAGGGCAATCGCAGTGGCGACATGGACGGCGACCACGAACGACAAGTAGGGAGATTTGTCGGCAGTCATGTTGAGGTTTCGCGCCCAGTCTCCGCCGATCAAGGCCGGGATGATGATGCTGTGACCAAGGCTGGAGACCGGGAACAGCTCGGAGACGCCTTGCAGCAGACCGATCAAGACCGCCTGCAGATAGCTAAGGTGCGACACGGG
>DAITND010000321.1:0-3030 GCA_036834825.1 Dermatophilaceae bacterium | reverse complement strand
AGGTATGACAGGGCCCGCGGCAACCTCGACCGTCACGCCAACTACATCGTCGTCGGCTTCATCGAAGGATCCACATAGAAGCAACCACGACAGCTCCAGGGTTGTGTATGGCCACGGGTGCTCCAGGCGTGCAAGTCGGTGTCCTTTGGCGCGATCCTGTCGAGGGACTTTCACAGATCGGCCGGCGCTGGGATGAGGCGCACCTCGACTGGGCCGCGACCGGCGCTTTGGGCGCGGCCGAGCTGGCTCCCCTGCAGACTCAGGTGGCGGGCCAACCTTGCCGCTGCAAAGGTCGCGGGCGTGGTTTAGCGCTCGAGGTATTGTTCGAGAGCGATCCGCATAACCTCCGAGCGGGAGGTGTGCGTGATGGCCACGTACTGCTCGAGGCGGGCGTCCAAGGTGTCCGGTAGGCGGACCTGCCGGGCTTTGGAATGAACGCCGGGCGCGCTCAGGGAGGGGCGACCGCGGTGGATCAGTGCCCGGGCATAGGCCTCAACGGGGGAGTCGTTGTCAGAGTCGGCGACCAGCGCGCGCGCTAGCATGGCGCGTGCAGCCTCGCGAGAGGTGTCGCCGGAGTTGATGGTCTGGCCGGTCAGGTTGGGGATGTTGGTCTCGGCCCACTCGGCCGCGGCTGCGTAGTCGGCCTCGGTGCGGGTGCCGCGGTCAGGGGCGATGTTGCGTCGCTTAGTCACTGTCGTTCCTCTCTCCTTCGAACAGTGCGAGCATCTTGGGGCGGGCTTCCATGGCGTGAAAGACCAACAGAGACCCGTTGGTACGAACCTCGTCGAAGGTCGCGACTCTGGACTTGAAGCTTCGCCCCGCCGGATAGTGCCGACGATGTCTGGGGGACCAGCGCATGACCACCCTGTATGCCGCGTTGTTCTCCCGCCAGGACATCATCGACAACCGGGAGCCGTCCTGAAACTAGCGGTGTACCCACGGCCCCCTGGTACGGGCGCCCTGAAAGATCGACCCGGCTATCTGCGCGTCCGCATCGGCGACTACCGAGTCATCTACACGATCAGGGACGACGTCCTGACGGTGGTCGCCTCAGGCCTTGTCAGGTGTTGAGCAGCTGGTGCGCTCGCTGGTGCGAAACATGAAGAACAGTTCCGATGTCTCGCACGGTCAGTCCGGCTGCTTTCATTGCCAGTGCAGCGTGACGTCGGCGCGTAGCACTGAGCCCGGCTGCGGACTCGGCTTCTTCGCGGAGCTTGTCAGCCGCTTCTATCTCGAGGGTGATCGCCGGATCCAGGACCGCTCGGACGGTCACCACGATCGTCTCTTGCGGCAGGTTCGCCACGAACGCGATGGCCTCCCTCTGGTGTTCCTGGGCCTGGTCGAGGCGGGCGACTTGGGAGATTGCTCCAGGGTGCTGTTCACACTGGACCACCCACCAGCGGCCGTCCTTGCGTGCGATGGAGGTGAACTGGTGTGTCATCGTCGCCACCATCCCTTTCCCAATGCGGGCTGTAGTTGTCTGTATAGCGCCTCGGTGGTCCCCTCAGAGATCTCGCTGTGGCGTCCGATCGTCGTGCGGACGGTGCCCACGGTCAGACCGGTGTGGTTCGACCTTTGCCGCCCAGGGTCGATCTTGTTCGGATTCAGGCGTTGAGCAGCTGCGACACGCGCCCTGGTGTCAGGTCGAGCAGGGCCGCCGCATCCCGAACCGAGTAACCCTCCCGTGCAAGCCGGGCCACGGCCGCAGAGGTGTGTGCCATCAGGGCCTCCTCTAGCTCACGGGCCTGCCGGCGCTCACGTCCGACGGCTACCGCCTCCTGTACCACTTCGTCGCTCACCTGGTAAGTGAATGTCAGCTCCGGTTTGGCGTGGTCGTCCAGGTCAGCCATCAGGATGATGACCTCGCGAACTGACTTGGCCAGACCGGTCAGAGAACGGGCGAAGGTGTGGGCTCCGGGCACTGCGGGAACGTCGGCCAGCCATGACCCACCCTCGCGGGTGACGACTACTTTGTAACAGCTCACAAGAGCCATCTCCGTCCCAATGCTGGTGCCAGGTCGCTTTCGATCTTGCGAAGTGTGCCGGTGGGGATGTCTCCGGGGTGCTGAGGCACTGCGGTGCTTGCGGTGATGCCGCCAACTGTGACGCGGTAGCGCTTGTGCGAACCGACGGTGCGGACGTGCTGGCCGCCCTTGGCCTCGATGCGCCGGTTGACTTCCCTCGCCTTCATCGAGAATACGTATAGCGGCTAAACGCCGCAAGTGTCAAGCTGCTATACACCCCCTTTGCTCGCTCAGCTGCGGTCAGGCTGCTCGTGGCGGTCCATCTGCTTGTCAGCATCACCTGCCAGAGCCTGCCATCAACTACCGACAACGGCGCCCGCGTTGACGACGCTGCACGGCTCGGTGTGACGACTTCGGTGGGGGAGAGGAAAGCATCGCTGGTATACCGCCGCGCACCGTCCGCTTCCTTCCGGCCAATCAAGACCCTTGGGTCGGGTCAGCGGCACCGTGCCCGCTGACCCGCCCATGTGTTCGGGGCGTGTCGGTTCGTCACGCCAATGTCCGCGGACATCAAGGCGGTTCCGGCCGATGGTTGAACATCGAACCTCGCGCCTCTGCCATCGCGGTTACCGTGATGTCGTACGTCTTCGTCGAATCGGCTTTCATTTGTCTGTGGGCGGATTGCGCACAGACTTCGGCATCGTGCTCTTCGGCTCCGCGGACTTCTCAGAGAACTTGGGCTCAGGACCGTACCGGACCCCAGGGCTGGCGGTCTTGTCGTCGATCTTGCTCAACAGTTCACGTGTCTGCATGTCCCTAAGCAGGTCGCGAGACTGATAGACGTTGAGATCGAAGAGACGCCGGAGCGTCCGGTTGGTGATGTGGCCGTACTCGATGACGGGTCCCGGTGGACCAGGGCGTTGACGACGAGCTCTCGAACCGCACTGCTCGGGTAGTCATATGGCTGAAGCTGCACGCCCCCTTCAGTGTTGATGGGATGGACCGATCGTCGAGTCTCGACGGCATCAAGGAGCCGCTCCACACCGTGTGCTGGCGTTCGAGGTTA
>DAITND010000320.1:0-3059 GCA_036834825.1 Dermatophilaceae bacterium | reverse complement strand
TCCCGGCCCGCTGTCGGCGACATGTGATCATCTAACGGCATCTAAATGGAAACCCACTTCCACTGATTACCAACGACACCAACCTGTCCGACGCCCAAGTACCCGCCGCCTACCGCTACCAACCCAACCTCGAACGGCGCCACCACCTGCTCAAAAGCGTCCAAGACGCCGCACCCGTGCTGCTGAAGAACCCGGCACCGATCGAGGGACTGTTCTGCTGCCAGTTCCTGGCCCTGCTCGTCGCCGCCCTCATCGAACGGCAGGTCCGCACCGCCATGGCAGCCGCGGCCCTGGACAACATCCCGCCCTACCCCGAGCTCCGCGACTGCACAGCCCCCTCCACGCAGCGGATCCTGGAGATCTTCACCAACCTCGCCCGCCACCAGCTGCACCGCGACGGCGTCCTCGTGAAGACCTTCGAACCCGAACTCACCACCCAGCAACAGCAAATCCTCGACCTACTCGGCCTCGCGCCCACCGCCTACACGCAGCATCGGTAATTGCCCAGATAACCCGCGCGAAATGTGCGGAACGTCAGTTTGATCCACTAGAGATCGAGGACTCGCCGTAGACCGCGATCGACCTCGCGCAGCAGCGCCAATGGTGCGAGACCGACTTGCTCGGACAGATCCGCCTTGTTGAGAGTGACCACGGCGGCGACGTTCACGACCGAGTCTTTGGGCAGCCCTGTCACAGCGGCGGGCAGGAACACGTTACCGGGCATCGTTGCCAACTCGGTGTTAGAGGTGATCACGACGGCCACCACGGTCGCCAACCGACTGCTGTTGTACGTCTCTGCCGAGATGACCAGTACCGGCCGACGTTTCGCTGGGCGAGATCCGGCGGGCGCCCCCAGATCCGCCCAGTAGATACCACCCCGCTCGATCACCAGTCGCCCGAAGCATCAGCCAGGACCCGACGCCCCACGGCAACGGCATCCGCTGATGAGTCGTCTCGCTCGACAAGTGCAGCCACGGCCAGGTCGATCTGGCGGGTCACCGATTCGGCGTCGAGCTCATCCAGATATCGCGCTGCAGCTCGGGAGAAGAACTCCGATCGGCTCATTCCTAGATCATGCGCACGACGGGACGCCTTCTCAAAGGTCTCATCAGGTACCGAGATCGCGGTCTTCATACCCAAAGTATAACCGGGTATGACCAGCTGCGCCCGACGTACCCGGACGTTCGCGGCTTGTTGAAGTTCCCCCTCCAGAACGTGCTGCCGCTTGCATCTCGCCCGATAGTAGTTACTATCAAAGTATGACGTTCGAGATGGAGATCGCCGAAAGGTCTCTGCGCGCGGATGAGTTGGTTCGTGAGGGCCGCGCCCAGCTCCGCCAGTTGGTCCTAGACGGGCACCGGCGTGGGCTTAGTCAGCGACGGATCGCTGCGCTCACCAACCGCAGCCAGCCGGAGGTCAGTCGCCTCCTGCGGGAGATCGGTGGGCCCGCGCGGACCTGGATGACGGCGCGCGGCGCGTCAGAGGCGATCAAGGAGGAGCTTCAACGTGGCGACGATGACTTCGCACTTCGCACGCTCATCATGGCCATCAATGACTTCCGTGACCTATCGGACTCGGCTGAGATTCAAGAATTCCTGCGACGACCACGCCCTACGGGCGACCGGCGATGGGACACACTACTCGCGGCCGCCGTGGCCCAGGCCTGCCGGCGACGTGGAGTTACCGCGCCGAAGTGGAGCCGCCGGGCGCCGTTGGAGTCCTGGTGGTTCCCGGCCGACGGTGGAGGTCTCCTGGCCGCACACACCATGGCGCGCACGCCCATCGACTTCTCACGCCTGGGTATCTGGCTGGACGCGTCTGCCTTTCAGACTGCATAGGGAAGGGCACCGATGAGCACCACAGGTTTCGATCGCAACAGAATCATCGAGCTGCTCACCGAGTTGGGTCGCCGCTTGTCCGCCAAGGGTGTCGCGGGCCGGCTGTATATCGTCGGAGGAGCTGCGATGGCCTTGGAGTTCGACACCCGGCGCACCACGCGAGACATCGACGCGGTTCTTCACCCACCCACCACGGTGGCTGATGAGGCCGCATCCATGGCCACGGAACTCGGCCTACCACCGGGCTGGCTGAGCGCCGCGGCGAGCCCCTTCATTCCCCTCCCCGACGAGGACCCAGTGTCACTTGACGTCGAGGGTTTACAGGTCGCCGTGTCTTCCCCTCCCAACCTGCTAGCGATGAAGATGGCTGCCGGGCGCCCCCAGGATCTCACCGACCTGGCCGTCCTATTCCGGCACTTGAAGATCAGGAGCCCAGAGCAGGCAGTAGACATCGCGGAGCGGATGTACGGCGATGACTCTGTCGTGCTGCGCGAGCCGAGGGAGTCGTTACTGCTTCTTGCCGAGTCGGCGCTCGCCCGCGTTCATGCTTCGAAGAATCGCTGAAACCCCTATGAACAGGTCAGACTGTGGTGGCCCTCATGCACTCCGCGTGCAACTAGCCCGAAGTTACGTGGGCTCTGAGCCGGGTTTTCCACGTTGACCAGCAGGTTTGGGTGGTGAGCGACCGAAAGATGTAGCCAAGTCTATGGCGTGTCGTGAACGTATCGTTACCATTGTTTCCGTCATGCTGTCTGGTATGGCGAAGCGCAATGGTGCGATGCATGTAGCCAAGGTGTCGAAGAAGTATGTGACCAAGGATGGGGTCAGCCGTGAGTCGGTGGCCTACCTGCTGCGTCGCACCTACCGCGACGGGGTGAGGGTCAAGCACCAGACGCTGGCGAACCTGTCGGCATTGCCGCAGGCGACACTAGAAGCGGTGCGGGTCTCGTTGACCGGTCGGGCACTGGTTGTTCCCGGCCAGGACCTGGAGGTGAGCCGCTCATTGCCGCATAGGCACGTGGCCGCGGTCCACGCCCAAGCCAAGGCGCTCGGCCTGCCCGCCTTGTTGGGCCCAGCAGGGCGGGACCGGGACATCGCGTTGGCCCTGATCATCGCCCGGGTATGCCGACCCGGTTCGAAGCTGGCCACCACCCGGTGGTGGGCCAACACCACGCTGGCCGCGGACCTGGGCGTGGCCGACGCCACCACCGACGAGGTCTA
>DAITND010000319.1:0-3067 GCA_036834825.1 Dermatophilaceae bacterium | reverse complement strand
GTCGTGAACGCATCGAGGGCAGCGAGTCCGGCCGTCGAGTTCCCTGACGGGCCCAGCGCTGGACTCCACACACAGATCGTGCACCGATCCGGGATGACAGCCAGAATGCCGCCACCCACTCCACTCTTTCCTGGCAACCCCACTCGATATGCGAATTCACCCGCCGCGTCATACGTACCGCAGGTCAGCATGATCGCGTTGATGCGCTTGGCATGGCTGCCGGAGAGCAACCGGGTGCCGTCGGCCCGTATCCCGTTGCGGGATAGGAAGCTCCCGGCCAAAGCCAGCTCTCGACAGCTCATCGATAGGGAACACTGCCAGAAGTACTGCTCCAGCACAGCCTCCACCGGACACTCGAGGTTGCCGTAGCTGGCGAGCAGGTGAGCCAGCGCCGCATTGCGGTGGCCCTGCTGACTTTCCGATCGTGCGACATGGCTGTCCCCGTCGATGTATGGGTTACCGCTCTCGCGGCGTACCAGTGCCCGCACGGAGGCAGTGGCGTCACCAGTAAGACTGTGTAGCCGATCGGTCACAACGAGTGCACCCGCGTTGATGAACGGGTTGCGTGGTTTGCCGTGCTCCTGGTCCAGCTGGAGCAGCGAGTTGAAGGGGTTGCCCGACGGCTCGCGCGACACTCGTCGCCAGATCTGGTCGCCGTCGTTCGCCACCACCAGAGCGAGGCTGAAGACTTTGGAGATGCTCTGGACAGAGAATGAGACATCGCAGTCCCCGACCACGTGGACCTCGCCGTCGTTCGAAGCGACAGCCATCCCGAACTGCTGCGGGTCAACCGACGCCAGGCTTGGGATGTAGTCAGCCACCGAACCCTCACCGATGGACGACGCGATCTCTGCCCTGACCTGCTCCAACGTGTCCTGAAGATCCATGCTGCTGATTGTGTCCTGCCACCGGTCCGGACGGGCAACGACAGCAGTGGGAGGCTTACCCGGACCCACATCTTCAGGTGGGTGACGATCTCATGGTGTGCGGCGCGCGGCCACCGCAGCGGAAATCGGCAAGCCCGAGCAGACGGCTCCCGACGGCGGCCTTTGGGAAGCCGCAGGCCAGGCCGAGGTCTGTGTGCACGGCCCATATGTGTACTTCAGCCGGCGGGAGACTTGCCCATGGGCATGCTGTGATCGTTCAAGGGTTGCTCAGGACGAGGTCAGCAATCCTCAAGACCGGATGCCGCCGAGCCAACAGTCAACGTCGATTGACCACCACGAACCGCCCTCGGTGATGACGAGCTCGCGGAGCCTCGCCCGGTGTTGACGTGTCGCCGACCCAGACGACCAAGTAGGTCCACCAACCCGACATGATGGAGTCATGAGTCTTCCGGAGCAGTCAGCGCGCAATGTCGTGGGCGGCCCGCTGGAGGCGTGTGGCACGGACCCGATGACCGGGTTCTATCGTGACGGCTGCTGCGACAGCGGGCCGCAGGACTTGGGCAGCCACACCGTATGCGCGGTCGTCACCGCTGACTTCCTCGCTCATCAGCAGCGGGTGGGCAACGACCTTTCGACACCGCGCCCTGAGTACAACTTCCCCGGCCTGCAGCCGGGAGACCGCTGGTGTGTCGTCGCCAGCCGCTGGATGCAGGCCTACCTGGACGGTGCGGCAGCACCGGTGGTGCTGGCCGCTACGCACGAGAGGGCCGTTGACGTGGTACCGCTGGAAGCCCTGCAGGAGAACGCGATCGATGTCCCTACTGACCCCGGAAGCCTCATCTGAGGCACGCCACTACAGCGAGCCGAGCATCGTGGCCAGCCCAATCGTGAAGTCGGCAACGTCCGCTTCTGGCCACATTCTGCGCGGTCGTCACGCCGCATCCTCACCGTTGTTCCGCTGCCAGGTGGCGGCCGCCAGGAGTTCGCAACGGGATCGGCTGGCGGCGCCTGCCTTGACAGTCATGAAGTCCCTGTCGGCGCCGCCCGCAACACCATCACGGGGATGCGCCGGTCCCGCGCTCACCGTGCATAGTGTTTCCGGAGGCCACCACCGGGGATACCGCCCGCGTGAGAGGGACATACCCTCGCTCATCGGAGCCCTCGATCTCCACCGGGGCGCGATGACATGTCGACTGGCCGCTGACCATCATCACTGAACCATGCCATTGACGTCACCAAGACTGCCCCGCGCCGCTCACGCCCCAAGAATGGCCACCAGGGCCGCGCTGACCCGGCGAGCCCCCGCAGGGTCCAAGCTCCCATCGTTGCGCAGGTACATATCCCGTCGCAGCTCCACCATCACCGAGGTGACTCGGTTGTGACGGCCGAAATGTCGTAGCGGTACATAGCTGCCGGCGAAAGGCTCGTTCACGACGACCTGACCTATGACGGAACAGGCACGCGATACCCGCTCCAGAAGAGCCACGGGCGTGTGATCGACGTCGACACCAACGCACACCGGGGGACGCCTTGCTTCCTGGTGACGCTCGTAGGGCAGCGCCCGCAACGGGTACGAGTGAAGGTCGACCAGAATGGCACGGTTGGTGGCGGAGAGACGTTCATCGACGAGGTCCGCGAGCGCCTCCGCGTAGGGCGCGAAGAAGCGTGTGAGGAGTGCGTGAGTAGCCCGTTCGTCAGTGTCCCGAAGTATCAGCCCGCCAGAGGTGCGGGTGTATACGGCACCCATGCCGACATCGTGCATCTCCTCATGTTCGTCGGGGAGGCGCTCGGGGTCCACGACCAGTCGCGAGAGGCGGTTCACGAACAACCACGGCCGGGTCGCAGCCTGTTTGGCAGCAAGGATGGCCAGTTCCTCGGTGCGCGCGTCGGTAATGAGGCGCAGTTCCTCGGCAAGTGCGTCATCATCGAGCAAGAGATGTGCGCGGACGTCGTCTGGAATACTGGTGGACGAGTGGGGCACGTGGATGACGTACGGCGAGGACGGGTCACCCGGCACAATCTCGAAGCTCACCGGAGATACCGCTGAGCCACGTCACGGGCGAGGTGGGGAGCACTCTGCGGTCGCCGGCCCCCGACCGCAGCAAGCATGCCGAACAGATCCAGGCCCGCTGAGTTCGCGTCGGCGCTCACGCCATCTGTGGTTGATGTTCTCCAAGACG
>DAITND010000318.1:0-3068 GCA_036834825.1 Dermatophilaceae bacterium | reverse complement strand
GTGACATCGGATCTGGGGATCCCGGACTCGCTGGCGCACCACCGCCAAACCGGCAAGAGGGCGACGGCGACGGGCGGAGGTGGTGGCGCCGCGCTCCCCCCGGGCAGGCCCGCGCTCTATCCGTACAGCGTCACGCCCGATCCGAACACGCCCTGTTCACCGAGGTTTCTCCCCTGGTTCACCCAACTTCAGGCGAACGCTTCAGACTTCCGGTCCAGCCTGTGCATCGTCCCTCGTTAGTGTCACCTTTCTCAGGAGAAACCATGGTCAGCACATCCCGGTCCCGGCGATGGATGCGCGCCGGAGGCGCCGCCCTCGCCGCGCTCGGCATCGGCGCCGGCGTCGTGAACAGCCAGGCGTTCGCCTCCACCCCGGTGCCGGCCGCGAAGGGTGCCCCCGCGCACATCTTCGTCATCATGATGGAGAACCACGGCACCAACCAGGTCATCGGCAACACGGCCGACGCCCCATATATCACCGCCCTCGCCCAGCGCTACAACGTCGCCAAGAACTACTTCGGCGTCACGCACCCCAGCCTGCCGAACTACCTTTCGGCGATCTCCGGCGACTTCCAGGGCATCTGGGACGACTGCAGGGCCGGCGCCTCCGTCACCTGTGCACCCGAGGAGTTCGTCCCTGCCTCCGGCGACGCCACCGCGGGCGCCTCCCTCACTCCTGCGCAGATCGCCAGCTCCTCCTCGACGCCCCACCTCTTCAGGGGAAAGAACATTGTCGACCAGCTCGAGGCAAACGGCCGTAGCTGGAAGGCCTACATGCAGTCCATGCCCAGTGCCGGTTTCGAGGGCGAGTACGCCCCGGTCATCAACGGCACGACCGTCAAGCTGTACGCGCAGAAGCACAACCCGTTTATGTACTTCTCAGACATCAACTCTCCCAAGAACCTTCGTCTGAACAAGATCGTCCCGTACGAGAAGTCCTTCGGCCGCGACCTGGCATCAGGGACCGTGCCCGACTTCTCATGGATCAGCCCCGACCAGTGCCACGACATGCACGGCATGTCCCCCGCCGGCGCCGACCTCATCGGGCTCCCCGCGTGCGGCTACCCGGCGACGGGCCTGGACCACGGTGCCATCCACCTCGGCGACGACTTCGTCCGCACCAGTGTCAGCAAGATCATGGACTCCAAGACGTGGAAGACGACGCGATCGAGCATCGTGCTGGTCTGGGATGAGAACGACTACTCCGGCTACGCTGGCGGTCCCGGCAGCCCGGTCGGGGCTAAGTCTGTGGTGCTCGGAGGCGGCGACGCCCCGATGATCGTCATCAACTCCACAGGGAGCCGGCACAAGACCTCCGAAAAGCCGGCCGACCACTACACACTGCTGTCGACCATCGAGCACATGTGGCACCTCGGCTGCCTGGCAAACACCTGTTCACCGAGAACCTCGGGCACCTTCGAGCAGCTGTTCACCCGCTGAAGCCAAGGAAGCGATCTGCCAGTTCGGCCGTGGCGCGCCATGGTGAGCGCCTTCCCCACGGCTCGGAGCACTCCGAGCCGTGGGGAAGCCTGGAGATAGCGCCAGCGTCCAGAGGTCCTCATCTGGCGAAGGAGAGCCGACCGGTTCTCGTTCGTCGTCGACATCACCAAAAATGGACGCTCTCAGCACAGATCAGGAGAGGCAAGCGTATCGGGGGGGCCGCCGGTGGTTGATGCCTCCTCAGGACGACACCAGTGCGGACCTCGCCAGCGTTCGACAGGCCCGGTGGCCCTTGGAGGTGGTACTGCCGGTGGTACCTCTGAGTGCGGGCCATGCTTGGCCGCACAAAGAGCGCAGGCCCTCTTGACATGAGAGATGGTGTGGCGGCGGCCGGGGAGCCTCCTGTTGGTCGTGGTGGGTGCGACCGCATCTGGGTTTCGATGCTGTCAGTGGATTGAGGGCATCAGGAGCTGCATGCCGGACCAGCCCCAGTAGATGCGATGGTGGGCTATCTGAGGGCTGCGAAGGTCCATAACCTCGGCAAGGTCGACCTGCTCGCCCGTCGGGGTCGCCCGGGGATACTCCCACATCAGAGTCTAGCCATCGAAGTGGTAGCGGCCGGTGCGCTGCCAGCGCACGAGCTCGTTGGGGCGGTTGTCGGTTCCGCGTTGGAAGAACGGCTGGATCTGTTGTCGGCCGGTGAGCACGCCGCTCGGCTGGTCCAGGATCCGCGGGATCAACGGCGACTCCAGGACCGCATCGGGCAGGTACAGCTCGAGCAATCCGTCGATGGCATGGGCTCGGGTCCGCCGGTCCCATTCGTAGTAGGCGAACGCGGCGTCGTCGTCGCCGGCGGTCCTGGTGGTTAGGTTTGCGACCATGGCCCCGACATTACGATGATGACGTTACGTTCGCGGCCAAAACGTTCGTGCGCCATGCTGGTCAGATGGCCGAACAACAGTGTCACGTCGATCTGGCGGCGGCGGGCGTCTTGTTCGGCGATCCGGCCCGAGTCGCGATGCTCGCAGCGCTCTCTGACGGTCGAGCGTTGCCGGCGGGCGAGCTTGCCAGGCGGGCCTGCGTGTCGCCGGCAACAGCAACGGCACACCTGCGACGACTCGTTGATGGCGGCCTTGTCCGAGTCACGGTGCAGGGCCGACACCGATACCACGAGCTTGCCGGCCGCGGGTATCGGCAGTCCTGGAAGCCCTCGCCCAGGTCGCCCCAACGGTGCCGATCAGGTCATTGCGCCAACACCGCCAGGTGAGCGCCCGGGCTGAGGCTCGCACCTGTTACGACCACCTTGCCGGCCGTCGCGGCGTCGAGCTCCGGGAGCGGTTGCGGGCCACCGGAGCCCTGCAGCCCATTGATGAGCGAGACCACGGCCTCACGGCCCACGGCGAGAGACTGATCGCCGATCTGGACATCGATCTCGATCAGTTGCGCTCCGCTCGTCGTATCTTCGCTCGATGGTGCCTGGACTGGACCCAGCGCCAACCCCACCTCGCCGGTGCCCTGCCCGCGGCAGTGACCAACACCTTCCTTGCCAGGGGATGGCTTGAACGCAGTTCGGGACGGGGACTGCGTCTAGCTCCTGGCTATGACCAGCACCTCGACCGATGGCTTGCC
>DAITND010000317.1:0-3072 GCA_036834825.1 Dermatophilaceae bacterium | reverse complement strand
TCAGGGCGACGACGGCGGACCGTCATTGGCCAACTCCGTTACAGCAGAGTGCTCTTCGGCGATGACGAGCGGGTCGGCCCCACCCAGGATCGCCAGGACATCGTCACCGTAGCGCTCGATCTTGCGGGCGCCGACCCCAGATATCATGGCCAGCTCACCGGCGTTCGCGGGCCGTTTTTCGGCTATGGCGGTCAACGTCGCGTCGGTGAAGACCACGTATGCCGGGACCTTGGCCTCACCTGCGACCTCAAGACGCCAGCCGCGCAGCGCCTCGAAGGTCGCCTCGTCATAGGTCGGCGGGCAGTCCTGGCACCGCCCCACCTTCCGGGTCGCCCCGGTGACCAGATCCTTGCCACAACCTCGACACTTCGAGGGCTTTGCGGCCTTGCCTGACTTGCCTGCCTTGCCCCCAGAACCCGCGCCCTTCACCCGGGCCGATGAACGCGCACCCTCGCCCAGGATGCTGGCTGCCTCGTCCAGGAAGCGCGACGGTCGCCTGCTGGCGCGAGCGCCGGGGTTGCGCGCCCCGGACCAGGAAAGCCGCAGCTCATGCCTGGCGCGCGTCAGCCCGACATACATCAGCCGTCGTTCCTCCTGGACGGCCTCGGGTCCCTCAGCCATGCTGATCGGGATCAGGCCGTCGCTACAGCCGACCATGAACACACAGTCCCACTCCAAGCCCTTGGCAGCGTGCAGCGAGGCCAGGGTGACGCCCTCGACCGTCGGGGCATGCTGGGCCGCCGCGCGTTCGTCGAGCTCGTGCACCACGTCGGTCAGCCGCGCCGAAGGCTGGACGGCAACGACGTTGTCGGCCAGCCCGACCAGAGCCTGCAGAGACTCCCAGCGATCACGCATCGCCCCGCCGGAAGTCGGCGCCTGCTGCGTCCAGCCGACACCGGCGATGACGTCGCGGACCAGCTCACCCAGCGGTTTGCTGCCGTCATCGGCTCTGGCCGCGCCGCGCATCAACAGGATCGCCCCACGAACTTCCTTGCGGGCGAAGAACCGCTCGCCACCCCGAACGAGGTAGGCGACCTGGGCTTGCGCGAGAGCGGACTCATAGGCCTCGGACTGCGCGTTGGTGCGAAAAAGCACAGCAATCTGACTGGCCGGGGTGCCGCGGGTGACCAGCGCCTTGATCGCTGCGGCCACCCCCGTCGCCTCCGCGGGGTCGTCCGGGTATGCCGTGAGGCTCGGGGTGGGGCCGTCCTGCCCCTGCGAGCGCAGCTGGAGCGGTTCAGCTCTTGGGTTGTCGGCTGGCCTGCCACCTTGCGAATGGCCCACTCGCACCAGGACGTTGGCGAGGGCGACGATCTGAGGCGTCGAACGGTAGTTGCGGACCAGCCGGACCACCTGCGAGTGCGGGTAGCGTGACGGGAACTCCAGCAGGTGCTTGGGCGTCGCGCCAGTGAAGGAGTAGATCGTCTGGGCCGCATCCCCGACCACGCACACGTCGTCTCGCTCACCCACCCACAGATCCAGCAGGCGTTGCTGGAGTGCGTTGACGTCCTGATACTCATCGACCACGAAGTGGCGGTACTGCGAGCGCACGGCCCGGGCGATGTCCTCGCGCTCCCCCAGGATGCCGACGGTCAGCAGGAGCACGTCCTCGAAGTCAATGACCCCTCGCTCGGCCTTGACCTCTTCGTAGGTCTGCAGCACCCGTGCCATCGCGGTGGCGTCCAGACCGGCAGGGTCGCGGCCCGCGCGCCGTGCGGCTGCGGCATACGTCTCGGGCGTGAGCATGCTGACCTTGGCCCACTCAACCTCAGCGGCAAGGTCACGTACCGCAACGCGGTCGAGCTGCAAGCGCAGCCGTGAGCCGGCCTCGGCGACCACGGATGCCTTGTGTGGCAGCACTTCTGGGGCGGCGCCACCAATCGCCTGCGGCCAGAAGTAGTGGAGCTGCCGCAGGGCCGCCGCATGAAAGGTCCGGGTCTGAACACCCGGAACACCGAGCGCGCGCAGCCGGGTGCGCATCTCACCTGCAGCCCTGGCAGTGAACGTGACGGCCAGCACTCGCTGGGGCTGGTAGGCGCCACTGAGCACGCCGTAGGCAATGCGGTGGGTGATGGCCCGGGTCTTGCCGGTCCCGGCGCCGGCAAGGACACACATGGGCCCGCTCGGCGACGCCGCCACCTCCCGCTGCTCGGGGTCAAGGGCGTCGAGAATGTCGTCAGCAGTCGGCGTGCCGCTGGGTCGGTCCGGTGGGAGTGACATCGCCTCAGATCCTCTCAGACGCTGGTGTCAGGTCCACCCCTGCGGGAAGGATTGGCGGCTGGTTGCGGTTGATGGGGTCACCACCACCTGTCTTTGAGGAGATCTCGTATGTCCGCGGCCCCCACCCTGCCCGCTACCGGCACCATCACCATGTTCAGCACGCCATGGTGTGGCTACTGCCGCGGGCTCAAGAACGAGCTGGACCGTGAGGGAATCGTCTACACCGAGGTCGACATTGAGCGGCACCAGGACGGAGCCGACTTCGTCATGAGCGTCAACGGTGGCAACCAGACCGTTCCGACCGTTGTGTTCCCCGATGGCACTGCCGCCACCAACCCGTCACTGGCCGAGGTTCGGCTCCGACTGGCCTGACGGCGCGCTGCACTCTGAGCCGTAGCGGTCAGGCCTCAGGCGGGCTTGGCGTACTGCGGCCTGGCCAGTCCGTACACGGCCTCGACGCTTAGCGTGGCGACCAGCCGCCGATCGGCCACCATCGACGCCCGGTAGTCGGCCCAGTCGGGATGGTCCTCCCCCCGGATCGCGCGAAAGACTTCAACCAGCTCTTCAACAGTCTCGTCATCCGAAACCAGCGCCACCGCCGACAGTTCGACGGTGCCTTCAAGCACGGCATACGTCCAGCCGTCGGGGCTGCCGACAAAGATCGAGGCGCGCCGGTCGCGGCGCAGGTTGTGCACTGTGGCGAGGCCGTCGATCACGGAGATTCGGGCCCTCGTTGTTGCCAGGTCGAGCGTGAAGTTGACCGTCGAGAGCTGGGGCCGGCCGTCACTCTTGATGGTGGCCAGCGCGCCGATATTGCGCGCGGAGGTGAGTGCGAGGAGGTGCGGATCCACT
>DAITND010000316.1:0-3089 GCA_036834825.1 Dermatophilaceae bacterium | reverse complement strand
AGCTGGCCACGATCATCCGGACCCGGTTGTGCATCCAGCCCTCGGACCGTAGCTGGCGCATGCCCGCGTCAACGATGGGATAGCCGGTGAGCCCATCGCACCAAGCCGTGAAGCGGATGCCCGGCCGGTCGTACTCCATTCGTGCGAACTCCGGATTGAGGTACTCCCGGGCAGACCCCGGACTTCGCCAAAGGACATCGGCGTAGAACTCCCGCCAGGCCAGCTCGGTGGTGTAGGTCGCGGCGCCGGCGCCTGGATGCAAGGCGAGGTCGGCCAGCATCGTCCGTGGATGGATCTCGCCCCACTTGAGGTGGGTCGACATCCGGGAGGTGCCCTCAAGATCAGGGCGGTCGCGAGTGATGGCATAGTCGCCCAGTTGGCGCTCGAGGAAGTCGTGCCAGCGCCGGCGCGCGGCCGACTCCCCAGCAGCAGGCAGACGCAGGCCTGCGGGGATTGGTGCGTCGTCGAGCGGGTGGTTCTTCAGCGGTCGCACCCAGTGGACGGCGCGAGGCGGCTCCAGTGGCGTGCGCCAGCCGTGATCGCGCCAGGCTCGGGAGTAGGGCGTGAACACCTGGTAGTGATCGCCGGTCTTGTTGACGACCCGACCAGGTTCCACGGCATACGGCGACCCGGTGCGCACCAGGGATATGCCATGGCGCGCGAGCTCAGCCTCGACATCGAGGTCGCGCTGCCGCCCGTGGGGGCCGAAGTCCTCGGCGACGTGCACCGTGCTCGCGTGCGCGGCGCGGGCGACTTCGGCGACCTCACGCACGGGATCGCCCCGGCGCAGCTGCAGCCCTCCGACACGCATCCCCAGATCGGTCAGGCTCGCCTCCAGATAAGCGCGTCGAGCGGCGCCCGCGGGACAGCTCAGGGCAGGGTCCAGCACGAAGAGCGGAACGACCTGGGTGTCTGCTGCGCCGGCGAGCGCGGCCAACAGCGCGGGGTTGTCGGACAGTCGGAGGTCGCGCCTGAACCACATGACGCTGGTCATCTCATTGAGCTGGCGAGATCGAGCCGGCGAGCTGTTGAGCCGCGGTGACCGGGTCCTGCGTGATCAGCCGAGCACCAGTCTCATCAGCAAGGTTCTCGGTTGCGCCCTCCCCGGCAAGGGCAAGGGTTGCGATGCCAGCCAGACGCACGAGCTCCGGCACAACCGCCGCGAATCGCTCCGGTGTGCTCGCCGCCAGGACGACCAGACTCGGCCGTATCTCGGAGGCCACCTGGATCAGGTCCAGCATCGGGGTGTTCGCTCCGAGATACCCGACCCGCCAGCCGTTCCTGTTGAGCACGATCCCGAAGGTCAGCAGGGCCATCTCATGCAGCTCTCCGGGCGGGCAGGCCAGAAGGGCGCGTGGTCCACGGCCGTTTCCCCATCCGCGGGCCAGGCCCGCCATTCGCCCTGCGACGACGTGACTGGCGAAGTGCTCCTGGCCAACACTGACCGCTCCGTGCTCCCACCGCTGCCCGAGCTCGTGCAGATATGGCAGCAACACGTCCCGCAGCACACTCTCCACGGTGAAGTCCGTGAACAGCCGGTCGAGCACGGCCTGGGCGCCCGGTTCGTCCATCTCGTCCAAGGCCCGTCGGAGGGCGTCGGCGGAGTCGACCAGGTCTGCTCGGGAACGTGCATGCGCACCGGCTCTGGCGATCTGGCCAGCTGGCTCATCGGCGATGGCCGCGCGTGCTGCCTGAGCGGCTGCCAGTCCGTCGGCAAGATGGGCCTGCATCCGGCGTACCCGGCTCTGGTCGTCCTCGGAGTACAGCCGGTAACCCCCCGGCGACCGGGCGGGCTTCAGCAGCCCGTACCGGCTCTCCCAGGCGCGCAAAACGTACTCACTGACGCCGACGCGGCGGCTGAGCTCACCGATCCGCAGCTCGGCTGACGCCCTTTCTGTGTCCATGTCGCACATTCTACCTACATTAGACCAACCCTTGACAATCCCCACGCCTGCCCGTAATGTCTTCCTTAGACAAACCTTAGACATCCAATCCGGTGGGCGTCAGGCAACGAATAGCTATCCCCGAGCTCTCGAGCCGGTGGGGACAGAACGCCAGACCTAAAGCCAAGGAGAAGCAATGAGCACTGTGAACCAGTCACCCGAAGGGTTGAGCGCCGCCCGGCCTTCGGTGGCGGTCATAGGCTCAGGGGTCTCGGGCCTGACCGCCGCCTACCTGTTGAACCGCACGCACCACGTCACCCTGTTCGAGACCGACGACCGCCTCGGGGGTCATGCCCACACCCACGACGTCACCGCCTCCGACGGCACCGAGCACGCGGTGGACAGCGGGTTCATCGTCCACAACGACCGGACCTACCCGTGGCTGCGCAAGCTCTTCGCCGAGCTCCGGGTGGAGGTGCGACCGACCGAGATGAGCATGAGCGTGCGGTGCGAGGGTTGTGGTCTGGAGTATGCCGGTGGGCGGGGTCTTCGAGGTGTGCTTGCCCAGCCACGCCGCCTCCTGGACCCGCAGTTCGTGCGAATGCTGTTGCAGGTGAAGCGTTTCCATCGCCGGGCCTCGGCGTTCCTGGCGGCGACCGGCGACAGTGATATCACCACGTACGGCGAGTTCCTGGAGCGTGAGGGGTTCAGCGAGCACTTCGTCGCGCACTACGCCGTGCCGGTGGTGTCCTGCGTGTGGTCCTCCGGACGGGAGGTCGCGCTGCTCTACCCGGCCAGGTACCTCTTCCGGTTCCTGGACCACCACGGGATGCTGGCAGTCTCGGGGTCACCACAGTGGTACACCGTTGTCGGCGGATCGCGCACCTACGTCGATCGACTTGCCGCCCAGCTGCCGGACGTGCGCAGGTCGGCCGCCGTCACCGATGTCACCCGCCGCCCCGACGCTGTCGAGATCCAGGACGTCACCGGGGCGGTCACCAGCTTCGACCGGGTCGTCATCGCGACCCACGCGGACCAGGCGCTCAGCCTGTTGACCGACCCCAGCGACCAGGAGGTGCAGACCCTCAAGGCGTTCGGCTACTCCAGCAACGAGACCGTCCTGCACACAGACTCATCGCTGCTGCCCGAGGCCACCGATGCCCGGGCGTCATGGAACTACCGGATGTCCTCGTGCACCGCCCCGGA
>DAITND010000315.1:0-3129 GCA_036834825.1 Dermatophilaceae bacterium | reverse complement strand
CGTTTCCCCGGTCGCTCTGAGGCGCAGGCCATCGTCAAGACCAAACTCATGGCCCGCACGGAGCTCAGGTGACTCGGTGGGCTGCACAGATCAGGCCGCGATTGTGACTCGGTCGATGCTCTCATACTCAAGTGGCGTGAAGCGGCCGAGCGCCGGCCAGTGATGGGTCCGTTCGATCCAGGTGATTATCGGCGTCGGACGCCGGGGCCGGGTAGACCTTCCCTGCGGAACACCTGGCCGCCGGCGCAGTCCGACATGACAACTGGATGTAGTCAAGTGATTTAGCCCCACCGTCTGCATGAAATCTGGCCCCGGGTGTGGGTCAGGACGACGGTGTTGGGTCGGCCAATTCCCAGATGAGGGAGCCGGCCTCGTGGGGGGCACGTGCTGCGGCAGCACGGTTCGTTCGCGTTCGGTGCAATGAGGGAACTTTTCACCCGCCTGAGGCATTCTTGTTGGAACGCCCGTTCCGGGTTGATCGGTGCTGGACGAGGAGGAACGCTGACTTGACTGCCGAAGCGGACCTGAGACTCGAAGACCCTAAAAGACGTCGGCGACCTCCCAAGCACCAAGCATCTCGGCCGGGTCGACGTCGCTTCTGGGTGCGTCGCGTAGGCGTGCTGATGGTGGTCCTGCTGTTGTGGCTTACTTGGTCGATCGGTGGTGCCCTGACGGCTCCGGGCACCGACAGTACGTCCGCGCGGCTGGCTGAGTGGGCCCGGTTCAACGGGCTGGGTTGGGTGGTCAGCGGTCTGGAGCAGCTCCAGTACCAGATGAACCCACCGAAAGTGGGTGGCCGTCTGGCGGGCGGTATCCCACGCGTTGCCTCGGGTCGGCCGGCTTCGAGCCAGCCAGCCAGGTCATCGAGCTACCTGGCGCCTCCCGCGCCGATCCCTTCACAGGCCCAGCCTTCCCTGCCGGGCGAGGGCTCATGGCAGCCTCTTCTCAGCCTCCATGGCGAGCCTGCGATTCGGGCCGCGTTCTTGCGTCCGGACGCGACGCACACCAGCTATCTGGTCGGCGTGGCGTGGCTCAACCAGAAGCTGGTCAAGATGGTTCTGCATCCCGGCTTCCGTGTGCCCGGCGGTTCGGGCTGGTCCCAGCCCACTTCAGTACCGGACTCGCAGCGGAACAACCTGCTGGCAACCTTCAACTCGGGTTTCACCATGAATGATGCCAACGGTGGCTACTGGCAGGACGGCAAGAGCACCGTGCCGCTGCGCAGCGGCGCGGCGTCAATGGTCCTGTACAAGGACGGCCACCTCGATGTGGTCCAGTGGAGCGGAGCCAACCCTGGCCCCACCGTAGCAGCCGTTCGCCAGAACCTCGGCCTGCTGGTTGACAACGGCGCGATCACCCCCGACGTGAACAGCACCACCACGTCGACCTGGGGGGCCACCGTCGGCAACGCCACCTACGTGTGGCGCTCAGCGGTGGGAATCCGCAGGGACGGCTCGCTGGTGTTCGTGGTCGGCGCCTCGATGTCGGTCAAGACCCTGGCCAACATCGTCCATGGCGCCGGCACCGTACGGGCCATGGAGCTGGACATCAACCAGTCATGGACCAACTTCATCACCTACACCCACCCAAGCAACGGCGTAGCTGTGCCACAGATGCTCACCAACAACGAGCACCCCAACCCCTACCGCTACCTCCAGCCATCATCGAGAGACTTCGTCGCAGTCCTTGCCCGGCGATGAGCCAGCGTGACCAACGACTCGGACATCCCGTGGATGCGCAGGGCGTTTCGATCACCTCAGAGGTCAGCCACGGCCGCCATCCAGTTGAGGATGGGGGCCAGGACTGCTTGGTAGGCGTCCAGCGAATGTCCTATGTTCTGCACGATATAGGGCTGCACGCCGGGCACGTTCTGCTCCCGTAGCAGGAACTGTCTCGTCTGGGGATACGACTGCGGGTCTGTGTTCGAACTCATCACCAGCAGGTGCACCCGCGCCGGTGGGCGGTGCTCGATCAGCCACGTGGGTGAGCTCTCGTGGGCGAGGGTCGGGTACTGCGTGAGGAGCTGCGCCAGGTTACCGGTGCCCCCGCCGGGCTCGGGGGTGTAGTAGCCCTCGATCGAAGCAGCCGCGCCGAACCGGGTGGGTTCGCGCAGATGGAGCAACGCGGCGCAGTAGCCGCCGGTGGACCAGCCCATCACGCTCCAGCGTCGGCCGTCCTTGGTGATGCGCAGCGTGGAGGTGGCCTAGTTCCGAACATCCTGGTTGAGCCAGGTGTGCGACTGTGGGCCTCCTGGGTAGTTGGTGCACTCGGTCTCCACGGGCAGTGCAACGTTGATCTCGGGGAACACTGCGACAAAGGGTGCCACTCTGCCGGTGCGGATCTCCTGGCTTGCGGTGGTGGCGAAGTTGAGCCGGTCGACCACGGTCGAGATGCGGACGTCAGCGCCGCCGAGCACCATCACGACAGGGAATCGGGTCTTGGCGTAGCGGCGGTCGTGGTACTGCGGCGGCAGCCAGGTGATCACGGTCGAGGAGATGCCTGACTGTGCGCCCTTGAGGATGGTTCTCTCGTAGCGTCCGATGTCGGAGGCCGACCCGGAGGTCAGCGGCAACAGCCGTCGGGGCGTGCCCACCACGGCGCCCAGCCCCAGACGCGCTCCCGCCACGACCACGGGCGGTGCCGTCGGGGTGCCCCACAGGGAGGCCCAGGTGGGGTAGAAGCCGTAGTCCCGGTTGACACTGACGGCGACCGCGCTGACGGCTGTTGCCTGGGCGAGCAGGACACCGACGAGGAACACCGGAATAGCCCAGCGAGAGCTCTTGGGTGCTCGACGCCACAGGAGCAGAAGCGCTATGGGAATGGCGATCGCCAGGCCGATGCAGAAGACCAGGAACTGCAAGGGAAGTCAGAGGCAAGGAAGGCCCTCCTATGCTGGCTAGCGGCTGCCCTGTGACGTTTCAGCAACCGCCCAAAGGTTGGATCGGCACAGGGCTCGATTTGACTACCCCGCTCGATGTTACTGCCCTGCCACCGGAAGTGGCCGGTCGGTGAACGGCGTTCCGCAGAACGACTCCGCCGAGCGCGGGCGTGGGAGCCCCGGGCGAGGTCCTGGGCTAGGAAGGATCGAGGTTAGGCAGGGGCGACGGAGCCGGCTGGGGGGATGAGTTC
>DAITND010000314.1:0-3139 GCA_036834825.1 Dermatophilaceae bacterium | reverse complement strand
GAGTGGAACGCCAAGAACCTCTTCACCGGCTGGGTTGACGTCGACCTGACGGACAAGGGCCGGGTCGAGGCCGTTCGAGGCGGCCAGCAGCTCAAGGAGGCCGGCCTGCTGCCCGACGTTGTGCACACCTCGGTACAGCGTCGTGCCATCACGACCGCCAACCTCTCGCTGGACGCCGCCGACCGCCACTGGATCCCGGTGAGCAGGTCCTGGCGTCTGAACGAACGCCACTATGGCGCCCTTCAGGGCAAGAACAAGAAGGAGACCCTCGAACAGTATGGCGAGAAGATGTTCATGACCTGGCGACGTTCCTTTGATGTCCCGCCGCCGCCGCAGCCGGTCGACGACGAGTTCAGCCAGGCCCACGACCCGCGATACGCCGGCATCGAGGGCGGCCCGCCCAAGACCGAGTGTCTCAAGGACGTCATCGCGCGGATGTTGCCCTACTGGGAGAGCGCGATCGTGCCCGACCTTCGCGCAGGCAAGACCGTGCTGGTCGCCGCGCACGGCAACAGCCTTCGCGGGATCGTCAAACATCTCGACGGGATCAGTGATGAGGACATCTCCGGGCTGAACATCCCCACAGGTATGCCACTTGTCTACCGCCTCGACAACGACCTTGAGCCGCTCATCGCAGGCGGGGAGTACCTCGACCCCGAGGCGGCCGAGGCGGCTGCGGCGGCTGTCGCCAACCAGGGCCGCTGAGCCGTCTTACAGGTCGTCGCTGTCCTGGTCTTCGGGCTGGAACTCACCCGTGACCATGTACACCACCCGGCGCGCGACCGACACCGCATGGTCGGCGAAACGCTCGTAGTAGCGACCCACCAACGTTGCGTCAACGGCTGCTTCGGTGCCGTACTTCCACTTGCCGTCCATCAGCATGTTGAAGATATCCCGGTGGAGGCGGTCCATCTCATCGTCGTCGCGTTCGAGAGCCAGTGCCGTCTCGATGTCCTTGCCGGCGATAACCGAACCGGCCTTGGCCACGATCCGCTCGGCCACCTGGCCCATCTCCAGGACGGTGGAGCGCATCACGGGGTGGATGGCGGAGTCCGGATAGCGCAGCCGGGCCACTTTGGCCACGTGCCGCGCGAGGTCGCCCATGCGCTCCAGGTCAGCGCTCATCCGCATCGCGGTGACCACCATCCGCAGGTCCGTGGCCACCGGCTGCTGACGGGCCAGCAGGTCGATCGAGCGCTCGTCGAGCTCACGGCGCAACGCGTCGATCTGTTCATCGGCCGCGATGACGCTCTCGGCCAGGTGTAGGTCGGCGTCCAGCAGCGCAGTGGTCGCCCGGGTCATTGCCGAACCGGCAAGCCTAGTCATCTCGACCAGCTGCACGGAGATCTTGTCCAGGTCCTCGTGGAAGTTGTCGCGCATGGGGTCCCCTTTCGTATGCCGGGCACGCGCCCACATGCCTTGGCGGAGGCTTGCACCCGTCGATGAACGATACTCGGCGTTGAGGTGAACAGTAGGGGTTGCGTGCGCTCGGACCTGGGCGTGAGCGCACGGCCAGCGATCTCACCGTGCGTACGCTGGGTGTCGTGGACCCGACGGCTGCGGCAATTCTTGGTGGCGTGCTTGGTCTGGTGACCGGTGCGGTTGTGATGGCTTCGGTGCGCTGGCCGGTGCGCTCGCAGCGCAGCCCCCGACCGATTCCGGATCCCGGCACGCTGCCAGCAGGGGTCTCCGATGTGCTCGCTGTCCTGCGTTCAGGGGCGATAGTCCTCGACGCCGCCGACGCGGTCGTGAGTAGCAGCCCCCCGGCCGTGGCCAACGGGCTGGTCCGTGATCATGACCTAGTCCACGACGAGCTGCGTCATCTGGCTCGACAAGTCCGCCGCGATGGCGTCATCAGGGAGGTCGAGCTCGATCTGCCCCGTGGTCCTCTAGGGCGTGGTCGCCTCATGGTTGGTGCTCGGGTGGCCCCGCTGGGAAGCTCCTACGTGCTCCTGCTCGTTGATGATCGGACCGAAGCCCGGCGGGTTGAGGATGTCCGACGCGACTTCGTCGTCAATGTCAGCCATGAGCTCAAGACACCGGTCGGCGGGCTGGCACTGCTCGCCGAGGCCGTCCTGGAGGCCAATGATGATCCCGAGGCGGTGGCCCGCTTTGCCCACCGGATGCAGGTGGAGAGCTTGCGGCTCACCCGGCTTGTCCAGGAGATCGTGGACCTTTCCCGCCTTGAGATCGCCGGCACACTGCACGACCCAGAGCTGGTGGACGTCGGCGCTGCAGCGGCTGAGGCGGTTGAGCAATCGAGGCTGGTAGCTGGGTCACGGGGCTCCGAGATCGTGTCCTCGCTGGCGCAGGGCGTACGGGTCTTCGGCGACGCCGACCTACTCGCCACAGCCATCCGCAATCTCATCGGCAACGCCATCAACTACTCCGCGCCCGGCGCCCGGGTGGCGGTCAGCGTGCGTTCCGTGGATCAGCTGGTCGAGATCGCGGTAGCCGACCAGGGTCAGGGCATTCCGGAGAGCGAGCAGGCACGGATCTTCGAGAGGTTCTACCGCGTCGACGCCGCCCGGTCCCGCGCCACTGGCGGCACCGGCCTGGGACTGGCCATCGTCAAGCACATCTGCGCCAACCACGGCGGAGACGTGACGGTCTGGAGCGAGCCGGGCCACGGTTCAACTTTCACCATGCGCCTGCCGGAGGCACACCTGAGCCGGACGAGTGCAAGGCCGGGACCCGGGATACCCGCTGGTTCCTCGAAGGTCCCCGGTCCTGGACATCGAACACGAGAGGTCACCCCATGACGCGCATCCTGGTGGTCGAGGACGAGGAATCGTTCTCCGACCCATTGTCCTACCTGCTGCGCAAGGAGGGATACGAGGTGTCGGTGGCCGAGACAGGGCCGATGGCGCTGGAGGACTTCGACCGGGCAGGTGCGGACCTGGTGCTGCTCGACCTGATGCTCCCGGGGTTGTCCGGGGTGGATGTATGCCGGGCACTGCGGCACCGTTCGTCCGTGCCGGTCATCATGCTGACCGCCAAGGACAGCGAGATCGACAAGGTCGTCGGACTCGAGATCGGCGCCGATGACTACGTCACCAAGCCGTACTCCAGCCGCGAGCTGCTGGCCCGGATCAAGGCGGTTCTGCGTCGCGGTCAGGAGCCCGAGGAGCTGATGCCG
>DAITND010000313.1:0-3151 GCA_036834825.1 Dermatophilaceae bacterium | reverse complement strand
GCGTACACCCAGGCGGCCGGCCAGATCACGGATCTGGCCGGCCCCGAGCAACCCGGCTGCGGCGTTCTCACTCATGCGAGCAGCCTAGGCGGAAAACTCTGTCAGGCAGCCCAGCCGCAACCCCACGGCGCCAGGCCGCGAGCTGCATACACCTTGTTGGCTATGGCAATCTGCTGCGTACGGCTGGCCAGGTCGGCCCGCGGAGCATACTGCCCGCCGCCGTTGGCCGACCAGGTTTGGCTGTCGAACTGCAAGCCGCCGTAATAGCCGTTGCCTGTGTTGATCGCCCAGTTGCCGCCGGACTCACACTGGGCGATGCGATCCCACATCGCGCCATTGGCCGAGGAGCCGCCGCCGGACGAAACCGGAGCCGGAGCCGGAGCTGCCTGGACCGGACGGGGCAGGCTGCCGACTGCCAGAACGAGCGCGACGGGGGCCGTCAGGACCTTCGAGCTCCCGATCTGGTCGCTCACGAGCTTGCCGTCGACCCAGGTCTGCAGGTGGCTGACGGCCCTCTGGCCTGACTGGCCTGCCGTCAGCGTCTTGGTCGTGCCGGCGTACATGCTGGCGTCGCTGCGCTGCTGAGTGCCGAAGGCGATGGCCTCGGTCGCCGTGACCGTCTTCTGGGTCACCCGGCCGACCACCACGTTCAGACCACTCTGGCTGATGGGGGTGTTCAGGGCCGGGATGACCCGGTCCTTGGCGCCGACGGTCACGTGGAGCTGGGCGAGCAGATCGGCGACGGTGGCGCCGGTGGTCACTGCTTTCAGCTTCCTACCATCGACGGACACCGTGGCGTTCTTGGGGGTCGTGACGGACATCACCAGGCCGAGACGACCCAGCGGCTGAGAACGTGAGACCGAGAGCTTGGCGGAGTCAGCACGAATGCCGAGCTCGGACAGGGCGCCGGCGACGGTGGTCGACGTGGTCCAGTACTGCTTGGTCTTGCCATCGACCGTGACCGTGAGGAGACGGCCGTACCGCACGACGACCTTCTGGTTGTCCTGCAGCTGCGTGGACACAGCCGGGGCAACGAGGTCGTGGTTGTCGAGCTTGATGCCTTCATGGGTCAGCACGTCACCGACGGTGCTGCCGAACAGATGGACTGCCGAGGTCTTGCCGTCAACAGACAGGGTCACCGACTTGTCGAAGTATCCGACGCCGACAGCACCGGCAACAAGGGTCACGACAATAGCGGCTTGGGCAGTACGCCGGACGGAGAGTCCCTTAGCGATACGCCGGACATGAAGAAAACTCACAGCGCTCCAGAGCTAGTTCGATCCGGGCATCGATGCGACGGAAGCGCCACGTACTCATGAAGAAGGGAGCCCGACTTCGGTCGAGCACCCCCGGTACGTGCCGTCCGAGAGCTCGCAGACCCCGGCCAACAGCCATTCACGATGGTCGACTAGGTTGGTCAGGTCAAATTCAAATGACGGCCACCCGCATGGCTTGTGACCAAGGTCACTTGCGAACATTTGGGGTCAACGGGGTGCCGCGGCTGGTTCACCACGGGCCGTAGAGCAGCTCCGAATTAGCCGCCAACGCCGTGCACAACGAAGGCACATCCGTGCTCAAAACCGCCGCCATGGCCCTCACGGTCAGCGGTACGAGGTATGGCGCGTTGGCCGCCCCGCGATAGGGCGCAGGAGTCAGAAATGGCGCATCCGTCTCGACGAGCAGGTTTTCCATCGGCGTGACGGCGAGCGCATTGCGCAGACCAGCGGCGTTCTTGAAGGTCACGGTCCCGGCAAAGGACAGGAAGAAACCCCGCTCGACGCACTCTCGCGCCATCGCGATATCGCCCGAGTAACAGTGCAGAACCGTGTGCGCCGGCGCCCCCTCCTCGGCCAGAATCCGCAGCACGTCCTCGTGTGCGTCGCGGTCGTGGATCTGCAACGTCTTGCCCGTGCGCTTGGCCAGGTCGATGTGCCAGCGGAACGAATCCTGTTGCGCCGCAACACCGTCAGTGCCGGTGCGGAAGTAGTCCAGTCCAGTCTCGCCGATCACCCGGACCCTGGGGTGGGAGGCCAGCAGCTCGATCTCGCTGCGCGCCGAGTCGACCTCGCCATGATCGTGCAGTCTGGGCGCTTCGTTGGGGTGCAGGGCCACGCCACCCAGCAGTGCGGCATACCGGTCGATGACCTCGACAGTGAAACGCGCACCACGCAGGTCGCAGCCGATCTGGACCATACGGGGCACACCGACCGCGGTCGCGGCCTCGATCACCGCCCGGATGTCAGGTGCGTCATTGTCGTCGCGCGAAAGGTCGAGGTGGGTGTGGTTGTCGACGACCGCGATCGGGAGCGGGTCCGGAGCCGGAGGGGATCCGGCTCGGCCCGAGTCACTCATGGCGAACCTTCGTCGACGGCAGCCAAGAGCCGCGCGAGCTCTTCATCGACCACTGACGGGTCCAGCTTGGTGAAGATCGGGGATGGCTGGGAGATCGGGGTGCCCGCCGTGATCGGGTGTGAGCGCCATCGCGGCGTGCCGGTGTAGTCGCCGGTAATGATCAGGTAGCTATCGCCGCCGTCCAGATCCGAGACCTCCTGAACGCGGGGCATCGGCGCGATCTCGCCCAGACCGCCCATCGCTGCGTGAACCTGGTTGCAGCTGTGCGGAAGGAAGGGGCTCAATATCGTCGTGCAGTCGCTAACCGCCTGGGCGATCACGTGCAGAATCGTCCCGAGCCGCTCACGTTCGTCGTCCGCCTTGAGCTTGAACGGCGCCTGGTCGGTGACGTACTTGTTGACCTCAGCCACGACACGCATGGCCTCGCTGAGCGCCTGTTTCTGGCGATGGCGCTCGATCAGGGCGCCGATGGTCGTGAAGCCCTGGTTGACCGTCGTCAGCAGAGCCAGGTCGTCGGCGTTCAGCTCGGCCGCGGCCGGGATCTGGCCAAAGCTCCGGTGAATCATCGTGGCGGTGCGGTTGACCAGATTGCCCCAGCCGGCCACGAGCTCACCGTTGGTGCGCTTGACGAACTCGGCCCAGGTGAAGTCGCTGTCCTGGTTCTCCGGACCGGCCGCCGAGATGAAGTAGCGAAGGGCATCCGGCTGGTAGCGCTCGAGGAAGTCGCGCACGTAGATCACCACACCGCGGCTGGAGGAGAACTGCTTGCCCTCCATCGTGAGGAACTCCGAGCTGACCA
>DAITND010000312.1:0-3209 GCA_036834825.1 Dermatophilaceae bacterium | reverse complement strand
CCGGATGCAGGGCGGGCTACTGGCCAAAGCCCGCCGCGGGGACCTGCGCACCCGGCTGCCCATCGGTCTGGTCCACGACCACGGCGGCAAAGTCACCCTCGATCCCGACGCGGGCGTGCGCGGGGCGGTGGCCCTTCTGATGGACACCTTCACCGCGACCGGCTCA
Source organism: Dermatophilaceae bacterium (assembly GCA_036834825.1). Classification (GTDB taxonomy): domain Bacteria; phylum Actinomycetota; class Actinomycetes; order Actinomycetales; family Dermatophilaceae; genus UBA4719. The sequence continues at coordinate 3,043 of DAITND010000312.1, read as the reverse complement.
GCCCGGGCCGTCGTCAAGGCGTTCGCCGCGGCGGGCCTGACGTTCCCCGGGCGCCACCGGACCGGACCCCACACCGGTGAGCTCTACTGGAAACAGATACAGCACAGCGAGGTCCTCGCCGCGCTACACAACCCGGCCTACGCCGGGGCCTACGCATATGGCCGGCGCAAACACACGATCGACCTCGACGGCCACCACCACAGCAGAACCAAACCGCAAGCAGAGTGGACGGTCCTGATCGCCGCCCACCACCCCGGCTACCTGACCTGGGCGCAGTTCGAATACAACCAGCAGACCCTCGCCGCGAACGCCGCCGCCCGCGGCGACCAGCGCACCAAAGGACCCGCCCGCGAGGGCCCCGCCCTGCTCCAAGGCCTGGCCGTCTGCGGACGATGCGGACGCAGGATGAGCGTGGGCTACCACAAACGCGGTGGTCTCACCGTCCCCGACTACCACTGCCAGCACGAATCGATCGCCAACGCCGTGCCCGCCTGCCAGGCCATCACCGGCGCCGGCATCGACGCCGCCGTCACCGGCCTCGTCCTGGCAGCCTTAACGCCGCTGGCCCTGGAAGTCGCCCTGGAAGTCAGCGACGAACTCGCCCACCACCACGAGCAAAACGACGCCCTGCGCGCCGGGCACGTCCAACGCGCCCAGCACAACGCGGACCAGGCCCGCCGCCGCTACCTGGCCGTCGACCCCAGCAACCGGATGGTGTGACCTGCGGGTTTGTGGTGGCCAGAGGCGGGGTCGAACCGCCGACCTTCGGATATTCAGGAATTCGAACGGGGTCCGAGGGATCCGTCCGGGTACGGATTCGTGCTCAGTAGAAGGGCGTTGGGCCCTGTCGTGTCCAACTGGCGCGAGCCTGGTGTTAGCAAATCCGTTAGCAGGACGGGTCGTCGGTCTCTTCGTCCCGAACCACGATCGAGGACGTCGCCGACGGGGGTTGAGCCGCAGGTCTGGTTGGTCAGAGCTTCAGTCGTGTGAGGCTTCGTTGCACGAGGAGTGAGGTCGGCGAGCGGCCCGACGGTTGGGCTGGAGCGTCCGGGGTGCCTCGTCGGGCCGCCTGCCATCAATTCAGGGTGCGGGTGTCACGATGGCTTCGTAGGTGAGGATCTCGGTGCCGTTGCCTTCATCGCCGTTGTCGGGCGCGACTCGCATGGTCAGGTGGTTGCCGTTCGCGGTCATCTTGAAGGGATTGCGTGTGGCCACGTGCCCGGCGGTGGACCATTTCTGGAAAGGCACGTCGCGCAGGAGGTTGTGCTTGGTCATGTCGATCAGGGCAATGCCGCCGAGTTCGTACGTGGCAGAGACGCCACCGGCGGTGGGGTTTTGGGGAAGGTTGGTGATTCCGCCGCAGAGCATCTTGGCGTTGGCCGCATATTGGCAGTCCTGGTAGTCGATGAAGTAGTTCGGGTTCTCCCAGGTCGCCAGTTGATTGCCGTGCAGGTCCCACTCGGCGAACCGGCGTGAACCCCAGGTGTTACCGACGAGATGACCGGTCTGCTTATCCATGACGATGCCGCCGAAGTGGTCGGGGACCTCGAACTGCTTGTGCACTCCGAGGGTGCTGGCGTCGACGCGGTAGATGATGGCGCTGCTGTTGGGCCGGTACTGGGCCACGGGGACCCAGACGTTTGTGCCGTCGAAGTCAATGCCGCCCGGGTGGTACATGTCGCCCTCACCGAGAGTGATGTCCTTCTGGAGGTGGCCGGCCTTATCCATGACAAACAGGTGGCCGATTCCCTTGCCCGGTGTGCGATCGTAGCCACCTTGTGGGGTCGGGTACTTCACGGTGGGTTCGAGAATCTGGACTGTAGACAGGAAGATGTGGTCCGGCGTGAAGGCGATGCCTTCTGTGTGGAACGTGGGGAAGTTGAGCTTCAGTTTGCCCGTGAGCTGCCAGTTGGTATTGCGGTCGACACCGTTGAAGTCATCGGCGAGGGCTGTGTTGCCGGCGTGGTGGTCGCCGGCTCCAGCGGCATACGCGGCGGCTGTGCCACCAATGGCCAGCGCTCCGATGACGGTTGCGATCACGGCTGCGAAGACGCCGCGGGTGCCAGTTGTGCTCATGGGGTGCCTTTCAAGAGTTGGTCAGCTGTGAAGTTAGGCGCCGGAGGTGAACTCCGGGCGTCCATGAGCGATCTAGCGACTGAACGGGGTGTAGCGGTGGGTTGGGCTGTGAAGGGGTTCCGGATCGCGCGGGTATGCCAGTGACCGTCAAGCGAGTGGAGGAGCGGCGACCCTGCGAAGCGGCTACGGAGCTCAGCCGAACCCTATGAAGCGATCGGTCTGGAAGGTGGGGCTGGGGCTTGGTGTGGTCGAGCACGAGCAGACCACTGCCGTCGTCAGCGACTGAAACCGCGGACCCCTTGCTTGCAGACTCTCGGCTGAATTGGTGTTTGCTGTCGCTGAGGCCTTTGCGACGCAGCTGGTGGGTCTCGCGATCGGTTGGTGCTGCAGTCGTTGCCGTACTTTCTGGAATATTGCCCTCGTTGTCCCGACTTCCCGCAGTCGTAACGATATTGACTGCCGAGCACGGAAGGGCGGCACGCAGCTCGGCTGGATAGCAGGTCGTGGTGGTGGTGTTGCGGCATTTCGTTGCGGTACTACTGCTGGGCGAACGGGTGACGCGACCAATCGCCCCCGCGCTGTCAGTTTGGGAGCTGCTCGAAAGCATGGGTATGTGCTTGGTTCCCTGCGGGTTTCGCGGTCACGAGCGGCCCGGAGTGTCCCTTGGATGCCCGCGTAATGGCACGCGAATGGCACGGAGCCAGAATGTGAGAATCGCCTGGCTGGAAGGAGTCGCCCCAGCCTTCGTAGGCTCAGCGCCGCTCTGGTTAGCAAGATCGTTAGCATCCACGTGAGGCGACACCAACCCCGCTGGTAGAAGGATGCTGAGACCGGCCATGGGTGCGCACCGACGGTGGCACACCGGGGTCGTCGACCTCTCCGGCGCCCAGGGCCCCTTCCAATGAAGCCGGCGTGGTTCATGATGCTAGTGGCGGCGCGGGCTGATGATGGTGATGCCGTTGCCGGG
>DAITND010000311.1:0-3227 GCA_036834825.1 Dermatophilaceae bacterium | reverse complement strand
TCCTTCCAGGCGCAGCCAGTCCGGCCAGGTGGTCTGGTCGTCGTACCAGCGTCCGCCGTCTAGGGCGACGGGTGTCATCCAGCTAGGTGACCAGAAGAGTCGTTCGCATTACTCCGGTGTCGAGACCGCCTGGTTGACCAACAGTGGCCTGACTATCGCGGTTTGGTGCAGCTCCAGCTGGCGGTGGGCCTCCGGCATCCACGATGCCTGTGCTGCCCCGAGCGGTTTTGGAAGACATAAGTATCCGAGGTGGGGCCGGATCAGGTGGACTGTAGGTCTCGGCGGACGAAACGGGCTGTGCCGACGGCGGCGAGCAGCGCACCGAGGACTACGCAGGTGGCCACGACCCGCCAGTTCGGATCGGTAGTCGGGGCGAGCGCTGGATGCTGTAGGAGCGAGGTGTCCAGCACCCAGTGGTTGGGGTGGATCACTGAGCCGAGCATGTCGAGCAGGAACGACCAGGCCATCAGCCCGTAGCAGAGCATGGATGTCCACCGGGGCGCGAACCCGATCACCAGTACGGCGAAGCCCAGCAGCAGGATGCCCGGCGTCGCGGCGTTGAGACCGGCGGCGGCCAGTTCGCCCAGCGAGATCCCGGCGCCGCCCCGAGCCCCCAGCCAGAAGCCCACCCCGGCGGTAAGGCCTGCCAGGAGTGCGACGACCAGCACGATCGTGGTTCGTGTTGCGAGCCAGGCCGCCCGGCCGACCTGGCGCACGAGCAGGTTGTCGAGGTAGCCCTCGGCCTCCTGTTCACGGATGGCGCCTGAGGCGGAGGCGACGTAGCCCATCAGGGCAAGCATCATCATCAGGAAGATGATCCCCGCGTAGAGCCTGACCCCGGTGGTCTGCTGCCCCCGATGGGTGATCCCACCAGTGAGTCTGTTGGCGAAGTTCGAGGAGGCGAAGGCATCACCGGCCGAGGTGGCAAAGGTGCCGTACAGGAGCGACCCCAATCCGGCGATCGCCACCCAGGAGACGGCGGAGGTCCGGGATAGTCGGATGGCGAGAAGTCGGTGGGAGCCGAGCAGCCGGGTGTGTGGCTCTTTCGAGTCCTTGTCGGCCCACGTGCTGGCTCCCAGGTCGCGACGCCCTGCGAGCCAGATCGTGCCCGCTGCGAGCACGGCCACGAAGGCGCCGATCGGCAGCAGCCAGACCGGTTGAGGGTCGCTCAGCGCCCTGACCTGCTCGACCCATCCCAGGGGGCTCAGATACCCCAGCCAGTGTGCTTGTGGGGCGATGTCGGCTATGGCTCGCAGCAGGAAGGCGACGCCGAAGACACCCGCTGCCAGGCTCGCCGCCCTGGCCCGGATGGGCATGATCTGGGCGGCCAGCGTCCCTACAACTCTGCTGCGCCTGCCGTGATAGCGACCGCGAACAAGAGGCTGAGCCCCAAGCCGAACCTGACGTCAGAACGTCTCCCGACGGCAGCGGTGACCGCCGTCGCGATGGCCAGCATGAGCAGGAGAGCACACGCCAACCCGGCCAGGGCCTGCGCTGCCGCCTGGCGATCTGTGGTCCGGCCGGCCAGGAACGGCTCCCACCGCCCGGCGGCCTCTTCCCCGCGTGTCACCCGGGTGGCCACCAGTAGCCCCCAGAGCGCCCCGACCAGGGATATCACCCCGGTGGCCCGCCAGGTCACGAAGCCGCCGACGGTGTCGATCCGGTGTGGGATGCCATACAGGGCTTTGAGTCCGGTGTTGCCGGCGAGGGCTGCCAGGAACGGCTGCCGGCCGGCGGGGGTCGGGGCAAGGTTGGTGAAGCCGACGGTCGAGGCGTACACGTAGAGCCCGATCACTGCGCCCCACAAGATGGCGCTGCGCGCGGTCCGTCGGGCCACGAACCGGGCGAGCACCCACTGTGGCCGGCGGTAGGTGTCCAGCACCTGTGTCTGGGGCGATCCCTGCCCGGACGGGCCGGACATGGTTTCGACGTCCACATCAGCGCCGTCGGTGCGAGCCATGCGGGGGTTCCAGGCGTTCATTGCGGCACTTCGCCGTAGGTTTCGTCGCGGTGCATCTCGTCGCTGCCGTACAGGGACAGGAAGAGTTCCTCCAGTGAGGGTTCCCGGCTCAGGAGCATGCTCGGATGGGCGGCCGCGATCACGGAGAGCAGGGTGTCTACCGGTCCGATGACCTGGCAGGTCAGGTGCCGGCCCACGACCTGGACGGCGCTGACTCCCGGTAGGTGTCCGACCGCGGGTGGGTCGCTCGGGAAGGATGCGTTGACGGTGAGCGCGGACAGGTGACGCATCTGCGTCAGGGTGCCGATCTCGGCCAGCCGGCCGGCTCGCAGGATGGCCACCCGGTCGCACAGGGCCTCTACCTCGTCCAGGATGTGCGAGGACAGGAAGACGGTCTGGCCGTTGCCCTTGGCTTCCAGCACGGCGTGGCGGAATGCCTGTTCCATCAGCGGGTCGAGGCCGCTGGTCGGCTCGTCCAGGACCAGTAGGTCGGCCCGGGTGGAGAAGGCCGCGATCAGGTTGATCTTCTGCCGGTTCCCCTTGGAGTAGGTGCGCACCTTCTTGGAGGGGTCGAAGTCGAAGCGCTGCATCAGCAGGTCCCGGTACCCGAGATCGGTTTGCCCGTGGATGCTGGCCAGCAGGTGCAGCGTCTCGGCGCCGGTCAGCGACGGCCACAGCGTCGCCTCGCCGGGCACGTAGGCCAGGCGTGCATGCACTTCGGCCTTGTGCTGCGCGACGTCTAGGCCGAAGGCCCGCGCCGAACCGGCGGAGGCTGTAATCAGGCCCAGCAGGAGCCGGATCGTGGTGGTCTTGCCGGCTCCGTTGGGCCCGAGGTAGCCGAGTACCTCCCCCCGGCCCACTTCGAGCGTGAGCTCGTCGAGGGCCCTGACGGCGCCGTAGTTCTTGCTGAGCCCGTCCGTACAAAGGACAATTTCCATGCCGCTCTCCTCGATCCTGTCCTTGAGTCAGGCTTCCTTGTTGGCCGGCTCGGCTCCCGCCTGGCCGGACAACCCGGCACGGTCGTCGTCCGCCAACCGCCGCAGCCAGTCGGCGACCTGGGCGCGCATCGCGTCGTCGTCGGTGGCTGTCACGGCACGTCCCGAGCCGAACGCGGCCTGCACGGTGGCGGCCAGCAGGTCGGCGCGCCGTTCCAGGGGGTCGCGGGCGGCCATCGGCCAGGCTTCACCGCGATGACCCAGAAAGGACTCCTGCCCGTAACCATTCAGGCCCTCGGCGCGTCGCCTTGATGTTCCGGCTGTGATCGACA
>DAITND010000310.1:0-3251 GCA_036834825.1 Dermatophilaceae bacterium | reverse complement strand
CCCAAGCATTTATGGCTGCCTACCCATACCGCGCTCTGGCATGTGTGTGCCGCGATCACCGCCCGATTCAGCCCGGCCCAGACCTGGCCCGGCCCAGTGGCCAAATCCGCCGAGTCAGCGGAGGCAGCCGGGCTCAGGGCCCTCGAGAATGGGGACGAGCACATCATCAAGTTCACCGAGACGGCCTTACGAGCAGAACGACGCGGCCTACCTACCGGTCGTGCCGCAGCGGCCCACGCCTGCAGATCATCCCTTTGGACAACTGAGCCGGTGGCGCCGGTAAGGGCCTTCGTCAGGGCATCAGGTCGGTGACCGGCGTCTTCCTGCGGCACCTCACCCTCGCTGTCGGCCCCTCCCGCCTAATGAAGAATGCCTCGTGGCCAGGTCGCGCAACTGGTCCACCGCCGCCGCAGCAGTCTCCGCGCCAAAGACGGCCGACCCTGCAACGAAGACGTCCGCGCCCGCCTCGGCGCACGCCTGGATGGTCGTGGTCGAGACTCCCCCGTCGACCTGCACCCAGACCTCGCCGCCGCACCTGGCCACGGCTTCACGCACCTCACGCACCTTGGACATCTGGTTGGGCATGAACGACTGTCCGCCAAATCCCGGCTCGACAGTCATGAGCAGAACCATGTCCACCTCGGGCAGCAGATCGACATAGGGAGCGAACGGCGTACCCGGCTTGAGTGCCATGCCGGCGCGCGCGCCGAGGGTACGCAGGTTGCGTGCCAGCGCCGTGGGGTCGCGAGCAGCCTCGACGTGGAAGGTGACGCTCGAAGCACCCGCCTCCGCGTACATCGGCGCCCAGCGGTCGGGGTCGTCAATCATCAGGTGGCAGTCCAGCGGGATGGGACTGATCCGGGCCAGGGCCTCGACGACTGGAAGGCCAAGGGTCAGGTTGGGCACGAAGTGGGCATCCATCACATCGACATGGGCCCAGTCGGCATTGGCAATCCGCTTGAGCTCGTGCTCAAGGTTGGCGAAGTCGCTGGCGAGGATGCTGGGTGAGATCTGCACGGCCACACCCTATTGTTACCGGGCCGAAGATCAACCTGCGCCAGGCTCGCCCCGACTGTGGGCTCGCGGGTGCCCACCGGTTCGAGCCGGATGGTCGGCTTTGGCGACAACACCTGCACGATCGGTCCGATGGCCAGGGCGCAGGCAACGGTTCCCATGCCCACCTCACCGCCCATCCCGCGGCTCACTGCGAGGGCAGTCACCTCGATCCGGTGCGCAATCGGTGTCGGCGTCGTGAACACCACGAAGGCGTCCTCGGCCGCGAGTCCGGTCCACAACGACGTTCGCCTCGTCGCCGAGTCCCGGCTTCTGGCGAAGAGGTATCCACAGCAGCAGAAGGCCTGCCCCCGACGAGGACAGTGATCGTCCCGAAGCTTGAAGGCAGGCGGGGGGCCACGCCATGGTAAAGGACATCCCACGGGTCGCCGCCAACGGCGTTGGAGCCAGATGCGTGCGCCGGGGCGGGAGGGGACCAAAAGACCGGACCTGTGATGAGTGCCCCGAAGGCCCGCGTCGGCTCCGTGTTGCGCAAGACCGGGCGGTTCGGGAATCCCTGGAGGTCCCCCGTGGGGTCGCTCGACCGAAATAGGGATCTTCAGTCCCGGATGGTGCACATTCGCGCGCGCGCACACTCGCCTATCTACGGGGCTCCTGCTTGGCCATCTCGTTGGGTCCACATAGTCCACGCTCGGCGAGCCGCGCCCGGCTCCGCGAGGAGCCTTGCCATCAACCGAGGGAGGCAGTGATGAACGTCCTACCCATCAGAAACAGATCAATGGTGAGTACCACCGCCTTAGACCGGCAGGACACCAGTCGGCTGCAACCCTTTGGCCGCTTCGCCCTCCACCTCGCCGAGATGTGCGCGGTCATGTGCCCGGGCACGGTCACCCTGAGCGTGCCAGTCTTCGGCGCGGCTGGTCGGCTGCGCTATACCGACCCGTTCCAGCAGCACCCCGAGCTGTCAGTGCTGGCCTTGGCGATCAACATGTCTGTACCGATGGCCGTCTGGAGAAGTGTGACGATTCTGACCAGCTGCGGCGAGCTGCAACGCGCACACACGGGCACCCCGCTCGCGACCAGGACGCTACTGCACCACCAGGTAGGTGGCGGAGACGATCGACAGGGCGAGGACGAGCCGGTCAAAGAGTGTTTGGTTGATCTGCCGGGCGAGGCGGCGACCGACCTGTGCCCCGACGATGACCGCCGGCGCCAGGAGCAGGTCGAGCCGCAGCGAATCGAGATTGATAAGGCCGAGGGACACCGAGAACGGTGTCTTGGCGAGGTTGACGGCGAAGAAGAACCACGCCGCCGTTCCAAGGAACCGGTTGATCGGGAACCGGGCCGCGAGGAAGTACATGGACATCACCGGACCGCCCGCGTTGGCGACCATCGTTGTGAACCCCGCGAGGACGCCGTAGCTGCCGGTCTCGAGCCGGCGTCGCCAACCACGCTCGGTCGCGCGGTCTGTCCGTCCGGCGACGTCGGCTGCGGTAGCCACGCCGGCTGCGTTCATCTGGGTCCGGTTTCGACCCGTCGTCGCCGCGGCCCGGCGTACGAGCGTTACCGCGACGAGCGCGAGGACGATCACTCCGATGACGCGGCGCACGGCAGCGTCGTCGGCGGTCGCCAGGAAGAACGTGCCGACCACGACTCCCGCGAGCACCGCAGGCACCAGCCGGCGAAGCGCCGCCCAGTCGGCGTGTGCGTGGTAGGTCCACACAGCGAAGAGGTCCCCAAGGATTAGCAGAACTAGCAGTACCCCTGTGGACTGCCTCGCGGGAAGCACGGCTGCGAAGACGGCGACGGTGATGGTGCCGGCGCCGGGCAGGGCGGTCTTGCTCACCCCCACCAGCGACGCCGCGAGGGCAAGGAGCGAGAGGTCCAGTGGCGAAAGCGCAGACACGCAGCGGAGTGTGCCATGGTGAGCGACGTAAGCGCCGATGGTCTCGCCCACTGACAGTCGCAGGCCCAACCGAGCCCGCGGCTGTCGGTGCAAACCGAGCCTAGTCGCCGAGGTTCAAGCCTGCGAAGTGCGGAAACGTTGGGGCCACTGCCGTCGGTTGTGACTTCGGTGTCCACGTCCAGGAGGCGACTGTGATCCTATGAGCGGTCCGCTGCTCTGGGAAGAACTCGCGCAACGGGACGACCTCCGCGGGCTGGTGTGGCAGGCAGCTGTCGATCAACAGATTTGGTCGGCCATCATCTGGGCGAGAACCTGTGGGTCGGCCCCTGCG
>DAITND010000309.1:0-3273 GCA_036834825.1 Dermatophilaceae bacterium | reverse complement strand
TCACCTGCACCAGGTCGATCGGGATGCCGGTGCTCGACTGCATCTGCACACCACCCGCCCGCAGGGCACCGAAGAGCAGACCCGCGAGCACCGTGCCACCGGGGGTGGCCCGGCCAAGCAGGGCGACCGTGATGGCGTCGAAACCGATGCCCGCGTCGATGTCCTGGGTGATGGCGCTGTTGGTGCCGAGTATCTGCGACACCCCGGCCAGACCGGACAGTCCGCCGGCGAGCAGCATCACGACGGTATAGCTGCGCTCGACGCTCATGCCTGCCGTCCGGGCTGCGAACTGGTTGGCGCCGACGGCTCGCAGCTGGAAGCCGAGGGTGCTTCGAGAGAGCAGCCACCACACGCCCAGGGCCGCCAGCAGAGCCACAAAGAGACCTGCGTGGACCCGGAGCCCGTTGCCGAGCAGGGGAGGCAGCTGGGCGTTGGTGTCAACCACGTTGCTGATCGCCTGCCCGTAGGGTGGTCGCTGGAAACCCTTCAGGCCGAGCAGGAATGCCAGGAAGTTGAAGGCAATGTAGTTGAGCATGATCGTCGTAATGACCTCGTGCGCCCCCGTGCGAGCCTTGAGGAACCCCGCCAGGCCGCCCCACAGCGCTCCCCCGACGATGCCGGCGATGATGCCGGCAATCAGGTGCAGGACCAGCGGCAGGTGCCAGGCGAACCCCACGTAACCGGCGAAGATCGCGCCCATAATGATCTGTCCCTGGCCGCCGATGTTGAACAGGCCGGCGCGAAACGCGAGCCCCACCGACAGCCCGCCCAGGATCAGCGGGGTGGCATTGACGAGCGTCTCGGAGATCGGGCCGAGGACACCGGCAAGAGTGCCCTTCGAGGCCGTTGCGGGGTTGTAGACGGCTCCCTGGAACAGAGCCGCATAGCCGCCGCCGATCGCCCGTGCGGCAGCGCCCAACGTATCCATCGGGGCGGAGAAGAAATACTGTGCAGCGGTCCTGGTATCGGCGTCTGCCACGGCGATGAGCACGGCGCCAACGGCCATTGCCACCAAGAGAGCCAGCAGCGTCAGGACGGCGGTGTTGCCGTACCTCACGGCATCCAGCATCCGGATGCCGAGGCTCGCTCGAGAGCCACCCGTCGGTGTCTCGGGAGGTGCTGGGATCGGGGACGAGTCCTGCGCGGTCGCGTGGTCTTCGCTCACGGGGCATCCTCCTGTGTCGCCGCGGCCGGCCCATCGCGGGTGGACTCGACGTTCGCCCCAGCCATCAGGAGCCCGATCTTCTCGGCCGAAGTGCCGGCGGGCACCTCGCCGATGACGCGACCCCGAAACATCACCGCGATGCGGTCGGCGAGCCCGAGAACCTCATCCAGCTCGCTGGAGATCAGTACCACGGCTGCGCCGTTGTCGCGCTCCTCGATGATGCGTCTGTGAACGAACTCCTGAGAGCCCACGTCGACCCCGCGGGTGGGTTGGGCCACCACGAGGATCCGCAGCGGACGAGACAGCTCGCGGGCCAGGACGAGCTTCTGCTGGTTGCCACCGGACAATGTCGAGGCGTTCGCGCGGATCGATGACGTACGGATGTCGAACTCTTGTACCCGATGCTCGGCGTTGTCGTCGATGACCTTGAGATCCAGATTCATCCCCTTGGCAAACGGCGCCTGGTCGAAGATGTCGAGGACCAGGTTCTCGGCGATGGTGAAGCCTCCCACCAGTCCGTCGTGCGAACGGTCTTCGGGAACGTAGCCAACCCCGCGCGCGAGAATCTCGTCGATGCTTTCGTCGGTGACGTCATCGCCGTCTATGCGAACCCGTCCCGAGGTGAGTCGTCTAAGGCCGATCAAGGACTCCGTCAACTCGGTCTGGCCGTTGCCCTGGACCCCGGCGATGGCGTAGATCTCGCCCGAGCGAACCGAAAAGCTGACGTCGTCCACGACGACCTGGCCCGCCTCATCGACCACTCGCAACGATTCGACCTGCAGGATCGGCTCACCGGGTGCCGCGATGCCCTTGTCCACCGTCAGCAGCACGGGGCGGCCCACCATCATCGAAGCGAGCTCGGCCGAGGATGCGGAGGGCAACGCCTCCCCGACCACTGTGCCGCGCCTGATCACGGTGATCCGGTCGGCGACGGCACGCACCTCCCGCAGCTTGTGGGTGATGAAGACGATCGACGTGCCCCCGTCCCGCAGGGCACGCATGACCTGCATCAGGTCGTCGGTCTCCTGCGGGGTGAGCACGGCAGTGGGCTCATCCAGGATCAGCACGCTGGCATTGCGGACCAGCGCCTTGACGATCTCGACGCGTTGCTGGACCCCGACCGGCAGGTCGGCCACCAGGGCATCGGGTGGGACGTCGAGTCCGTACCGAGCGGACACCTCAGCCACCAGATGCCGGGCTTTGCGATGGTCCAGGAACCCGAGGCGACGGGTCTGCTCGTGGCCGAGCTCGACGTTCTCGGCCACGGTGAACACCGGGATCAACATGAAATGCTGGTGGACCATGCCGATGCCCGCCGCCATCGCATCGCCAGGGCCCCTGAAGGTGGCCGGCTTGTCGTCGATCAGGATCTCGCCGTCATCGGGCTGGTACAGCCCATAGAGGACGTTCATCAGCGTGCTCTTGCCGGCACCGTTCTCGCCGAGCAGGGCGTGTATCTCACCGGGCTGGACCACCAGATCGATCGCATCGTTGGCAACGAGCCCGCCGAAGCGCTTGGTGATGCCTCGCAGTTCGAGCTTCAGCGTGACCTCCAGAACCGGTGCGAACGGACCATCTGAGGGGGACTGTGGTGCTCCCCCTCAGATCGCTACATCACCTCAGCCGCGTCATTTCGGCTGGCTGGGCGAGGTGATCACGATCTTGCCGGAGATGATGTCCGCCTTGACCTTGGCGAGCTGGGTCTTGAGGTCGGCCGGCACTTTGCTCTCGAACTCGTGGAACGGGGCCAGACCGGTGCCGTTGTTCTTGAGGTCACCGATGTAGCTGCCGGTCGGGAAGGTGCCGCCGGCAGAGGTGGTGGCGTACAGGGTCACGGAGTCGGTGAGGTTCTTGGTCACACTTGACAGGAAGTACTTGCAGTATTGCGCAGCGCTCGTACAGCCGTCGGTGTCGACCCACAGCACGCTGACCTTGCCGCCCGCAGCCTGGGCCGCGGCGCCCGAGCCCAGGCCTGTGCCGCCGGCAACCGGGAACACGACGTCGGCGCCCTGCTGGACGAAGGCCTGGGTGATCGAGCGACCCTTGTTCTGGTCCGTGAAGGACTGGGCGAACGTGCCACCCTTCTGGTTCTTCTCATCCCAGCCGAG
>DAITND010000308.1:0-3278 GCA_036834825.1 Dermatophilaceae bacterium | reverse complement strand
AGAGGTGTGTGACACATCGAGTTCGGCTTCGTCTTGGGGGGTGCGTGGGTGGTGAGGCTGTTGGGTTCGGTGACCGCTGGAACTGGTCGGGGCGTCTTAGGGACGTATGACGGTTCGGAGCGCGGAAAGGGTGACGTGATGGGTCAGCAGTCGATCAGGCAGGAGGCTCGGCGGGCGGCGCTGGATGCGCAGTCCAGGAGGCGTCGGGAGCGTGCGGAGCGCGAGAAGCGGCTCGAGGATCTGGCGGTGCGGGTGCTTGTCGCCATCCGTGAGCGGGATGCGGCGGTCGCCGATGCTGACCGGCGAGCGGGGGAGGCGCTGTGCGAGATGCTCGAGGAGCAGGGGCTGTCGGTGCGCGAGGCGGTTGAGTGGTGCGGGGATGAGATCACTACTCGGGAGGCGACACGGCTGCGTCGCCTGGCTGAGGACAGCGAGGTGGGCGAGCGCAAGGTGGATTTCATGGACGGGGTGGCAGGCATGGCGGAAGGGCTGGCACGGGGGGCCGCTCGCGAGGACGTACGAGTCCCGATTACTTGGTACGCCGAGTTATTGACGCGTGTCTGATACGTGTGGCGGCAGACGCTGGTCAAGGTGGCCATCGAAGACTTCGGGCCGCTCGGCAATTTTGCGACTGGCGCTTGACAACGCGCGCGCATGATTACTTACCCGAGCGACTGACCGACCGCACGATCGCTTCTGGTTATAGTGTCCGCGGCTTCCCGTGGGGTCCCGTGTCGGCTCCGGTGACCTGGGACGAGCTGCCCGACGTCGAGATGCGCGACTTCACGATAGCCACGATGCCCGCCCGCTTCGCGCAACTCGGCGACTTGCATGCCGGCCTGGACGACGCGGTCTGGTCGATCGAACCGTTGCTCGAGATGGCAGACCGCGACGAGGTCGACCGCAAGCTCGGCGACGCTCCGTACCCGCCCAACTACCCCAAGCAGGACGGCGAGCCTCCGCGCGTCCAGCCGTCGAAGAAGGTGGCCAGTCACTGGGACGATCATGGCAATCGTGTTGACGGCTGAGGGTCGCGAGAGGGCTCACGAACCCAGAGGTCGCAGGTTCAAATCCTGCCCGCGCTACATCCTCGAGCGCATCATGGCCCTGCACGTCTGCACGACACTCGGCGACGCGTTGTGGCGCTCCGAAGCGGACCTGCCCCTGCTGCTCCCGCGCTCCGGCGGCGGCACACCAGCCGACTACGTCGACGAGTTGGCCACGCCGCTGACCACCGTCGATGCTGAGAAGTCGATCTTGGTAGTCCGCAAAATGTCCGCAGAAAGTCTGGCTTGCGATGCCAATATGGCGAATCATCTATGGCGGATGATGTGCTGGCGCACTGAGAGGTCGTTCACTCGCTGAGGCGTTCGGTTGTTCCGGTACCGCTGTTGTCTGACGACGTCCAAATGGATCCGAAGCCGACGGCGACCCATTCGGCCGCGGCGGACTTGAGGTTGTAGACCTTTTGGACCTTCAACGTCGAAGGGTCGACCCGTGACACGGTGGGGCTGCTATCGGCAGTCCAGATGGAGCCGTCCGCAACTGCAATGTCGCTGCCGCCGTAACCGGCGGATTCGGCGGCGCGACCGAGTGCGGTGTACCCGGTGATCCTCGCTGTGGCGGGGTCGACGCGGTAAAGGACTCCCGCCCCGTTGGCATTCTGCTGGATCCAGACCTTGCCGTATCCGCAGGCGCCGACGAGCAGGCTGTCGACGTGGCCGAACCCGCGGATGCGTGCGGTGACGCGCATGCTCGACGGGTCTATCCGGGACACGGCGCGCTCGGTGCCCGAACTGACCCAGACCGCTCCGTTGCAGGTCGCCACCAGCGGGGCCCAGTCCATTGAGGTTTCGACGCGCACGGTTCCGGTCACGACGCCTCGGCGCGGGTCGATCCGGACGAGGTTGAGTCCGTCCGGGGTGAAGGCCCACAGGCTGCCGAGGCCCGCCGTCTCGATAGATCGGGAGTATCGGCGGGCGATCCTTCCGGTAGAGGTGTCGACGCAGGCCGTGCTCGCGGTGAGGGCGACGCACACTGTGTGCCCGAGTGGGAACGTGAGCGTGCCGTGGTCGCCCAGCGGCACCGACGCGAGGGTGCGGCCGTCGGCGGGATCGACGGTCAGCAATGACTTGTCCCGTGCCAATACTGATGGCGCGACGTGATCGCGTGTCATGCGGCTCGGTGGTATTCGTTGATCAATCCGCCGAGTACCTGTTTATGGTGGATCCGCGCAGTGGGATCGCTGGTCTGATGAGCGGTGTGGTTCGGTGGCCGTTGCTGGCGGCCTTGGTGCGGGCGATGGTCGTTGTAGTGGGTCTGGAACTCGGCCAGCACCACGCGCAGGTGGCGTTCGCCCGCGATGAGCAGGTGGTCAAGGCATTCGCGGCGTACGGTGCCGACGAACCGCTCGGCGTACGCGTTCGCTCGAGGGGCCTGGATCGGCGTCTTGATGATCCGCATGCCGGTCGCGGTGAACAGCGTGTCGAAGGCGGTCGTGAACTTGGCGTCGCGGTCGCGGATCAAGAACCGGAACTTCCCTACCCGATCCTCCAGGTCCATCAGCAGGTTCCGTGCCTGCTGGGCAACCCATTCACCGGTCGGGTGCGCCGTCACACCCAGGATGTGTACCCGGCGAGTGTCGATCTCGATCACGAAGAAGACGTAGATACGGCGCAGCAGCACGGTGTCAACGTGGAAGAAGTCGCACGCCAGCAGCCCGGACCCCTGGCTGTGCAGGAACTCGCGCCAGGTGCTGCTGTCGCGCCGTGGTGCCGGACCGAGTCCGGCGGAGGACAGGATCCGCCGGATCGTGCCCTCGCTCACCCGGTGTCCCAGCCGAATGAGCTCGCCCTGGATGCGCCGGTATCCCCATCGCGGGTTCTCCCTCGCGAGCCGCGTCACCAGCTCGCGGATCTCCAACGGCACCGGTGGCCTGCCGGGCCGGTTCGGGTACCGCCAGTGCCGGGCGACCAGTCGACGATGCCAGCCGAGCAACGTGCCTGGGGTGACCAGCCGGTGGCCACGTAGCTCTCGCGGCAGTAACTCGGTCAGAGCGGCGAACATCGCCCGGTCCGCCCAGTCCACCTTGGGTCGTGCGATCTGGCGGCGCAACACAGCGACCTCGT
This sequence comes from Dermatophilaceae bacterium, assembly GCA_036834825.1. Classification (GTDB taxonomy): domain Bacteria; phylum Actinomycetota; class Actinomycetes; order Actinomycetales; family Dermatophilaceae; genus UBA4719. The sequence continues at coordinate 150 of DAITND010000308.1, read as the reverse complement.
GACGCAGCACCAGAATCTCCGCCTCCTTTGCTTGCTCGGAGCGAGCGAGCAGCGCCAGCCAGCCCACAAGCCGCAGCAGGATCAGATAGAGCAGACGGGTAGCCACAGTCCGCCATCCTGCTCAAGCGTCGGGACGTGGAACCCCTGCTA
>DAITND010000307.1:0-3280 GCA_036834825.1 Dermatophilaceae bacterium | reverse complement strand
GGCTAGCAGGATCCCGCCTTTCAACACGAAGTCGTCGCGAAACTCAGTGCGGGTGAGCCTGTCGACGAACCGTTCGAGACCGTAGATGGTCAGGATCTCGCTAGTGGCTCGACCTCGCATGCGCGCAAGGGACTGCAGGTCGGAGTAGACCTTCGTCGCAGTGCTCACGTGAGGTACTCCAGTGCCTGGCGGATCGGTTGTTGTGCGCGCGGGAGCCGAATAGCCATCTCCATAAGCTGAGCCGGCTGAGAGCCACGGCGGCCCAGCCATGCCCGCAGGGCCTCAGTCGCGAGTTCATATCCCTCGGTTCCGCGTAGCCGGAAAGCGTCTGCGATGGATCGCTCGGGGCCGTACAAGCCGATGGTCTGGTCGCTTCCTTCGATGATGATGATGTCTCGGCCCAGGTCGAACGTGGCCCGGTTGAACTGGTGCCACATCGCTGGGGCGGTGGTAATCGGCGCGGTCTGGCCGCGGGGGATCGCGATGTCGGTGCGCGCCGGGATCGCGTCGATCAGTCCGTGGCGGGCCAGGGCACTCGCCAGGCAGATCGTTGCGTGCGGCGCGCGGATGGTGATCTCGAGGAGGTCGATATCCCCTGGGGGCGCGTCGGTGCGCCGATATAGGCCGCGGCTGATGGCCTCGATCTTGCCTGCATCGCGTAGCCGGTAAAGCGAACGGGCGTTGATCCCGGCTCGGGCAGCGTCGCTTTGCCGGAACGTGCCAGCGGGGAGTTGGTCGAGAGTGGGCATCGGGTCACCTCCTCGGTCGCCTAGTTTGTACTACAAGCAACTCTATCTGTAGCAGATAGTAGGCACCAGTCCGTGGCGCGGCGACCGCGCGCTGCAACCTGGGAGTGCGTATGCCGAACGGGTGCAGTGTGCAAGCCCACACCCAGCCCACAAACGAACCATGGCTGCAGACGAAGGCGGCTCGAGCTGCTCTTCATCTTTGCGGGTGGCCGTGTTGTTGCCACCGCTCGCTCAGGATCGGGCCAGGTGAGGGTAGCGCTCCCGCCAGAGCGGCATATCGCTTACCGTTCAATCATGGCCGTTGATCCCGAGACGAACGGGGACGTGCTCGTGATAGGCACCGACCTGGAAACGGAAATGGCCGGGCTGCGGGATCAGCTGGCGCGGCTCAGGTCCGAGAATGCGAGGTTGCTGCGGTTACTGGACCTGACCCCTGCCCAGGCGCGCCCGCCTGGTCCGACCCAGACGGGTATTTTCGACGGCCCGCCGGCCATGGTGGACGCGTCATCTCCCCCAGGGGCGAAGGTTGCCTTCTTCGCTTCGATGTTCGCGGCGCGTAGCGATGTGTACGCGGTCCGTTGGGAGAACGCTCGCACTGGCCGGTCGGGATGGATGCCTGCAGTTAGGGGTGGGTGGCGCAAGGGGGTCGGCGCCGACAGCCGCGAGTACCTGCCGCTTACCGAGGACATTCTTGCCTCTCATCTCTTGGGTGACATCGATCTCGGGCTCTACCCCTTGCTGGACGGTGATCGTTGCTGGTGGTTGGCGGCAGACTTCGACGGATCGGCCGCAATGCTGGACGCCTTGTCCTACCTGAAGGCCGCACGCGCGGTCGGCGCCCCTGTGGCGCTGGAGGTGTCACGCTCGGGTCAGGGCGCCCACGCTTGGCTGTTCTTTGCTGGTCCGGTTCCGGCGGCAACGGCCAGACAGGTCGGGACGGGATTGCTTCGTGAGGCCATCGCATTGCGCGGTCGGATGGACCTGTCGAGTTACGACCGACTCTTTCCCTCCCAGGACGTGCTCCCGACCGCCGGGGTCGGCAATCTGATCGCGGCCCCTTTGCAGGGACGATGCCGGCGCCGCGGCGCCACGGTGTTCCTGGACACGAGCACCCTGGAACCCCACGATGACCAATGGGCGTACCTGTCGAGCCTTGGCCGGCTTTCGCCACGGGAAGTCTCGCGACTGGCTCAGAAGCTGGGTGCGGTGAGCGTGGGTGTTGCGGTCAAGCGTCTAGGCCAACCGACGTCGACGCGCACGGTGCCCCAGGCTCCTCCGATCGTCCGCGCTCGGCTGGGTGCCGGTGTGACCCTCGAGGGTGAGGATCTCACCCCGGCTTTGGCTGCAACCCTGAAGCACGCAGCATCAATGCCCAACCCGGTGTTCTACGAGCGCCAACGACGCAGGGCGTCTACCTGGAACGTGCCCCGGTTCTTGCGCAGCTACGACGAAACTCTCGACGGTGGCCTCATCCTGCCCCGCGGACTGCTGGATACGCTCAAGGATCTCATCGAACAGCTCGGGAGCCGTCTGGAGATCACCGACCATCGCCTCGGCGGCGATCCACAGGCGTTTACATTCTCCGCGAGCCTCGACGATGGCCAACAGGCAGCCCGAAGGGCTCTGTCCGCACACGACCTGGGAGTCCTGGTGGCTCCGCCCGGAGCGGGGAAGACCGTGATTGCGTGTGCTCTCGCAGCCGACCACGCCACCTCAACGCTGATCCTGGTCGAGCGTAAGGCTCTGGCTGACCAATGGCGCCGACGCATCAGTGAGTTCCTCGGCATCAAGGCCGGTCAGCTCGGCGGCGGCCGTACCAAGACCCGTGGAGTGATTGATGTTGCCATGCTGCAGACCCTTACCCGTCGAGACAACATCGCGGAGCTGACGGCGGGCTACGGGTTCGTCATCGTCGACGAGTGCCACCACGTTCCGGCTGCCGCGTTCGAGCACGCCGTAAAGCAGATCCCTGCCCGGCGATGGCTCGGCCTGACCGCCACTCCCTACCGGCGTGACCAACTCGATGACCTGATCCATCTGCAGATGGGCCCCGTTCGCCACACGATGACCGCTGTCAAGGCGGGAACCCTGGCAAGTGGCTCGCTCGAACTCCCCGCCCCCGAACCTGTCCTGATCGTGCACCCAACGGCCTTTCAGTACGCAGGTGATGCGAACCCGTCAGCACCTGGAGGGATGTCGGCGATCTATCGGGATCTCGTCGCCGACGACGACCGCACCAGTCAGGTCGTCAACGACGTCGTCGCTGCACTGGAGCGAGGAAGGAACTGCCTGGTTCTGACCCAGTGGACGGCCCACGTCGAGCGATTGGCTGAGGCGCTGCGCAGCGAAGGTCGTGACCCCGTTGTGCTGCGCGGTGGGATGGGGGTCAAGGTCGGGGCAGCCGCGCTGAAACGACTGGAGCCCCGCACCGGTGGCCCACCCCTCCTGGTGGTGGCGACTGGCCCGTACGTCGGGGAGGGGTTCGACTGCCCGGCGCTCGACACCCTCTTTCTGGCGGCGCCAATTGCTTT
>DAITND010000306.1:0-3292 GCA_036834825.1 Dermatophilaceae bacterium | reverse complement strand
CAGTTCAGAGCACCTTCGAGAGAAACCAGAAACCAGAAACCAGAAAATGTTTTGGTACGGGCGTGTTGCGGGTTGGTGAGAACGTCTGCGGCAGTCCCCTGTTCGACGATGACGCCGCCGTCCATGAATACGACCCGGTCGCAGACCTCGCGGGCGAAGCCGATCTCGTGAGTGACCACGATCATCGTCATGCCGTCGGCGGCGAGCCCTTTGATGACGTCGAGCACCTCGCCCACGAGCTCGGGGTGCAGCGCCGAGGTGGGCTCGTCGAAGAGCATGAGCCGCGGTTCCATCGCCATCGCGCGCGCGATGGCGACCCGCTGCTGCTGGCCACCGGAGAGATGGGCTGGGTAGGGAGGCCGCGGACTTGTCGGCCAGCCCGACCCGGGCTGTGCCAGGGAAGTGAGCTTGAGCATCGAGATCACCACATCGGGTTGTCCGAGAGCCCCGCTGCTCATCGTGGCGAGCATCTGGTACCTCGTTCGCCATCTGGCACAACGACCGCTGTCCCTTATCGACCGAACTGATTCCCCGTTGCGCAGCTTGGTGGCGATGTACTGGTGAGCCGAACGCATGGGAACTTCGACTCCGTCACGTGTGATGACTACACCGGCGGGCGACTCGCCGGCACACACCTGGCGGACCTCGGTCACCGTCGCGTCGGCATCATCGCTGGCCAGCCCTACGCCAGCACGGGGCGGGAACGATCCAGGGGATGCATAGAAGCGCTTGCAGAACGTGGAATCCCGACGCCACGTAACCTCTTGGTGCACTCCACCTTCGATGCCGAAGGTGGACGAGGAGCCGCCCTCAGGCTCATGCGTAAGGACGCGCCGCCAACGGCGTTTTTCGCAGTCAACGACACCACTGCGATCGGAGCGAGGGCGCGCTAAGGGATCTCGGATGCACAGTGGGGATAGATGTGGCCATCGTTGGTTTCAACGACATCACCATTGCGAGGGACTTGCCCGTACCCCTTAGCACGGTTCGCAGTCCCTTGGCCCAGATGGGCTCTGAGGCGGCCCAGATGCTCATCGCCCGCCTCCGGGGCGAGGCAATCGCCTCACCGCGACACCACCGGCTGCCCACACAGCTCGTCGTTCGGGAATCCTCGGATCCGACCGTTCGCACACGCAGCAGCGCTGCTCGTAGCCCGAGGCGCATGCAGATGTCCTGAACGATGCAATCTCGTGCCCTGAATAATGCCTGGTTGATTAACCAAACGGTGGAGGTGGTGGTCAGCTCCAGCCCGCACTTCGAGCAGTGTTACGAGGGCGGCGGGGTCTCCCCATCGGCTGGGCAGGCCGCTGCTGGCTGGAGGGGCGGCAGAACGTCCTTGACCGTCAGCGCTGGGCTTCCCGGGAGGAACTGCGCTTGGCGATCGTCACCTGGATGGAACGCGCCCATCACCGCAAACGTCGTCAACGCGCCCTCGGCAGGCTCACCCCGATCGAGTTTGAGACAATTCAACAGGTTGCCCCCTCGGCCTGAGAACCACCAACCCCAAGAGCCAACACCAAAGCCGGGGCAGTTCCGAACTCGCCCTCCACTGAACCCGGTGCGGTTCAAATCCCATGCTGTGGTCGCGAGAGGTACGGAACCGTAGAGAGGATCAGAAATGCCAAACGCCGTCGACCCCGTCAACTCAGAAGAATACGAGTCCACACAGGTACCCTCCGGACTGTCCCGCAGGCCACTTCGGGACTGGACCGCAGCGCCACCAGCAGCAGCAGGCGGCACGGTGATGAGTGACCCAGTCCTCGGACCACCGGGTGCGGCCGCAGCGGAACCTGCGCATGTGGGATTCAGTGGTCGCGAGAATCGTCCTCACGACCTCGCCGACCTGGTGATGTATGGCGCGCTGGAACTTTCTCGCCTCATCACGCGACGCGAAGTTTCGTGCATCGAGGTCATGAATACCTATCTTGACCACATCGAACTTCACAATCGGAGCGTCAACGCCATCGTTGCTCTGCGCGACCGAGATGAGTTAGTGGCCGAGGCCCGCGTTCGAGACCGGCAGTTGGCTAGCGGGCAATACCTTGGCTGGATGCACGGGTTCCCGCACGCGGTCAAGGACCTCGCAGCGGCAAAGGGACTACCGTTCACATCGGGGTCACCAATATTCGCCGACAGGATCGCCGACTCGGACGATCTGTTCGTCAAGCGTATCAAGGCAGCCGGCGCAATAATCATTGGCAAAACCAACACACCCGAGTTCGGACTCGGATCCCAAACCTACAACCCTGTCTGGGGCACTACGGCGACGCCGTACGACACATCGCGCACCTCCGGCGGTAGCAGTGGCGGCGCAGCGGCCGCCCTTGCACTGCGTATGGTCCCGGTCGCCGACGGCAGTGACTACATGGGCTCGCTACGAAACCCGCCGGCGTTCAACAACGTGGTGGGGTTTCGCCCCTCGTGGGGCCGTGTGCCGGGTGACGGGTTCATCGCTCAGGGCTCTGTCGTCGGTCCGATGGGCCGCTCGGTGGCCGATGTCGCTCAACTACTGTCCACGATGGCAGGCCCAGACGTAAGTGCCCCGCTTGGCATCGATGAGGACCCCGAAGTCTTCACCCGGAGCCTAAAACGCAACTTCCGCGGAACCCGTATCGCATGGGTGGGCGACTGGGACGGGTACTTGGCCACCGAACGCGGAGTGCTAGATCTATGCGAGTCATCATTCGACGCATTTCGGAGGATCGGTTGCCACGTGGAGCGCGCCCTGCCTGACTACAAGCCCGAGGACATCTGGCAGTTGTTCCTGAAATGGCGTTGGTGGGGACAACTAGGTGACATTGACCTGTACCACGACCCCCGAACACGCAAGCAGATGAAGCCCGAGCTGCTCTGGGAGATCGAGCAAGGGATCGATCTCACAGCTGTCGACCTCACCAAAGCTGCCGAGGCTCGCAACGACTGGCACGCGGCCGTCACGAAGATGTTCGAGACCTATGACTACATTCTTGCGCCAAGTGCGCAGGTGTTCCCGTTCGACAAAGCGACTCACTGGCCGAAGGCCATCGCAGGCCGGAGGATGGATACCTATCACCGGTGGATGGAGACAGTCGCGCCGTGGACGATGACCGGTCATCCAGTTGCGGGCATGCCAGTCGGTTTCGACGACCGGGGACTTCCAATGGGGATCCAGATCATTGGACCAGGCCACGCCGACCTCGCCGTTCTCCAACTCGCCTACGCCTACGAACAGGCAGCCAGGTGGGTGGAACGCGTCCTCCCACCCGCCCTGCGCGACAGATGAAGCCCATGACCAGGGCTCTGGACATGGAGT
>DAITND010000305.1:0-3296 GCA_036834825.1 Dermatophilaceae bacterium | reverse complement strand
CACCACAAGGACCGCCGTCACCTTGTTGTGGGCTGCGTAGCCGAACAGCGCCAGAATGACTGCGATCATTGCCAGGCACAAGAAGATCCCCCGCATGAGCCCGTGTGCCGCGACGCGCCCGGACAAGAACGCCCCGGTGGTCATCCCGATCCCGTAGATCGCCAGGATGACCGGGACCGCGGCCGAGGGATAGCCGGTGAGCTCGGTCATCGTCGGGGCTATGTAGGCATAGGTCGCGAACATCCCACCGAACCCGACGGTGCCGATGAGCAACGCGAGCCACACCTGGAGGCGTCTGAGCGAGCGCAACTCGGCTCGCATGGAGGCGTCGCCGGCAGCGGGTCGGTGCGGCACCCAGGCCCAGATCGCTGCCACCGTGGCCAGGGCGATGACCCCGACCAGCGCGTAGGGCCACTGCCAGCCGAAGTGCTGGCCGACCCACGTCGTCAAGGGCACGCCGATGATGTTGGCCACGGTCAACCCAGCCAACATCATCGAGACGGCCCAGGTCCGCCGGTGAATCGGAACCAGGGAGGCTGCGACCACGGCGCCGATGCCGAAGAACGCCCCATGCGGCATACCCGACAGGAACCGCGCGAGCATCAGCTGCGGATAGCTGGCCGCCATCGAGGAGGCGATATTGCCGGCCGCGAAGGCGACCATGAGCCAGACCAGGACCGACTTGCGTTGCATCCGTGCGGCCAGCGTCGCAATCAGGGGGGCGCCCACAACGACTCCGAGGGCGTACGCCGAGACGACGTGGCCCGCCGCAGGTATCGTGATGCCAACGCCGCTGGCGATCTGCGGGAGCAGGCCCATGGTGACGAACTCGGTTGTGCCGATGGCGAATCCACCGATCGCGAGCGCGAAGATCGCGAGGTTGACATGCTGGTTGGACGCCGGGACCTCGACGTCGACAAGATCGATGTCCTGCACGATGGAGGCTTCGGTCACTGCTGAGTCACTGGTCAATGCTTGCAGTCGGACCGGGTATGCCGAAATCGCATGAGATGCCATCTGAATCAGAAGTACGAACGGGCGGACGCACGATGGGGCAGAAGCCAATGCATCGGAAGCACTCAGGCAGGCTGAGGCCGCATGAACCCCGCTGACCCTGCGAAACCCGAGCCGACCTCCCGGCTCACCCGGGCGGCGGGATCCGCGTGACCCTCATCGTGTGGTGGGTTGCTAACGAGGGACGGTCGCCGGGACGTGTGGCATTCAGCGGCTCCGTGGGGCCGCTGACCCGGTGGCATCGCCCACGGTGGCGGCCACCCGCGCTACGCCAGGACCATCGCCCCCTATGTGCTCGCTCTGATCGCTCTGTGCATAGCGTGACAAGAGCTTGCTGGAGGCAAAGTACCGCTGCAACCACCCCGCGCCCAGGCACCGGCGGCAGAGAATGCCACATGCCGGCGGCCCCGCCAATGACCTGGAGTCATCAAGTGATGCCCGTCCACTCCAACTGGAGGGATCCTTCCTTCTGGCGGCCGGTGAGCGTGGCTGGACCATCGTTGCCGAGCGCGCCGACAACGACCTGTCCTCATTCACTGGGCGACGTCGACCCGGCTTCGAGGCGATGGTCAAAGCCATGGACGAGGAAGCCGAGATTGTCATTGCGTGGCCACTCGAGCGGTTGCAGCGAAACCGCCACGACGAGCTGAAGCTTCACGAGGTCTACAAAACATGGCGCGCGCACCGACTACGACTCCTTCCTGGCGGGAGTGCCGTCGGAAGTTTGTGCACATGTCAAAACCCTTCCGTCGAACGGGTCAGCGGGGGTCTTCAGCCCAGTCAACACTCGTTACGCATCGAGGCGTCAGATCAACCCAGACAGAGAAGACTCATTTGATCAACCCAGCGCGAAAGTCCTCCTTTGGCGAGCCATCTCCTTGGTCTCCTCATCGAGGCCTTCGGCGGCCAGGATCGACGGGAGCAGAGCCGGCTCAAGGGTGACCGCCCGGAACACCTGGGCGACGGTGACCCCGTGTGCCGGACGGTGGAGCACGGTGACCGGATCGCCGGCACGGACCTGCCCAGGGCTGACCACGCTCAGGTAGGTGCCCGGCATGGCTGCTCGCGCGAAGGTGCGCAACCAGCCTTGCTCGGCCATCCAGCCGCGGAAGGTGCCACACGGTATTCGCGGGACCGTGACAGCCAGCTCGAGCTCGTCCCCGATCCGCCATCGCTCACCGATCACCGCTGCGTTGACGTCAACTCCCGTCGTGGTGAGGTTCTCACCAAACACACCGCCGGGCAGGTTCCGGCCCAGGACGGACTCCCAGTGATCGAGATCCTCCCTGGCATACGCATACACCGCCTGCGTGTCGCCCCCATGGTGGCGCCGGTCACAGACCGTGTCGCCGACCAGACCCCCGCCCAGCCCGTCACGTTTGGTGCCGGGGGCTCGCACGAGGACCGGATCGGACGTCGGGATCTTCTCGATGCCGGTGAGCGCCTCCCCGCGTTGGTGCGGATTCGGCTGGACGCGAGCCAGGTTCACCGAGAGCACCCGGCTCATGACCTCGACGCTCATAGGACGAGACTACGGTGTCGCCATGGTGAACTCGGGTCTGAGATGGCAGCTCGCACGGATCATTGGACGAGTTCTCGGCCGCGTCGGGCTCCGGCCGTTCGGCTCGGCGAGTTGGCGGGGAGACAGGTTGACGCTGACATAGAAGGCGTCGTCGGTCGTCCGGGCCTGCCGCCAGGCTTGCGCTTGGCGACACGCCTCGTTGAGGACCCAGTCCCCGATCGCGACGATCAGTCCGGTGGACTCGGCAGCGCCGACGAACTCAGCTGGGGCGACCAGTCCGCGTTGGGGACTGTGCCAGCGGACCAGGGCTTCGGCGCCAACGGGCATCGCGTCGCGGACACTGACGATGGGCTGATAGAAGACCTCGAACTCGTTGCCGTCCAGTGCGTGTCGCAGGTCGGTGATGAGAGCGAGGTGCTTGAATGCGTCGTCCTGCATGCCCGAGCGAATGATCTCGAAGCGGCTTTTGCCGTTCTGCTTGGCCAGGTACATGGCCAGATCTGCTTCGCGCAGCAGTTCTTCACAGGTGCTCTGCGACTGTAGGGCAACGGAAATGCCGATGCTGGTACTTATGGTCACCTCGGTGGTACCGAGCTGGAATGGTGTGGCCAGCATCGCGGCGATCCGCACGGCGATGTCTTCGGCGGTTTGGGGCATCGGACCGGATTCGAGGAGCATGGCGAACTCGTCTCCGTCGAGCCGGGCGAGGGCTGCAAACAGTTGCCAGTCGTGTGCACTTTAGAGAGCAGTACAGAGCTTT
>DAITND010000304.1:0-3298 GCA_036834825.1 Dermatophilaceae bacterium | reverse complement strand
CAATTCCCGCGGTTCGCGCCGCCGGACGTCCCACGAGCAGGTCCTCAAGGGATCCGGCTACGGGACGACCAGAGGCGGCGGCGAGCGGTGGCCACAGCTCCGCTGGCCGTTCCCGTTTCGGGACACTTGGCGGCCGCCTGGCAAGGGCAAATGGTGAAGAGTCGGCGTGGGGACCGCGCGGAATGCGGCTATCAGCGGACGGCGTTTTGCCGGTCATGTTGTCAGCCTCTCACCCCACCCGTAGCTGCCCAGAGGTGTAGACCGCGGGGCGACGCCCGAACTGATCGGAGGCGCTGGGCCACAAGCGACGGCCACACTGCGGCGTTCCTCGTCGACCCGGCGGCCGCCATCACCGACAGGTCAGCGCCATCCCCAGCGATATGGCTGTGAGCGGGCCAGTGCTCCGGGTATCGCATCGCGGCCGACTGGCGGGTATGAGCAGTGCTTGTTGGCCTTTGATGGATGTGCATGTGGAGCTCATCGACAACGGCGCGCTGATTCATGCGCCAAGCCGCTTGATTCCGTGCTGGTCGTGCTGCGGCCGTCCGTGGTGGGGGACTGCGGTGGCAAAAGCCCACGGCACCCGTACGTTGTGTCGGGTGCTCGGTGCATGGGGCGGCGCACTCCCCCAAGGGTATGCGCCGCCCATCCGATGACGGTCAGTCCTTGTCGAAGGCGTCCTTGACCTTTTCGCCGGCCTGCTTAATGTTGCTCACGCTCTGATCGGTCTGGCCCTCGCGCTCCATCTGCTCGTCGTCTGTGGCCTGGCCAAGGTGCTCTTTGGCTGCGCCTTTGGCCTCGTCCTTCTTGTTCTTCAACTTGTCGAACCAGCCCATCACCGGGCTCCCTTCTCGTTCGGTCGTGCTCAGGTTGGCTGTTCGGCGACGGCGAACTGAACCTGTCCGCTCGGGTCCGTTACGGCGTCGAGCGTCTTGTCGTCGAGCAGCGTGGTGGTGCTGGAGTCCAGGAACAAGCGCGCTCCGTCGGCATCGAGCACCGTGTCATCCTCGGCAGGCATGGCGGCCAGGCTCAACGTCAAGTTGCCGACAGTCGGATCGGTGGCGATGCGCACTCCACCGCCTTCGGGTGCCTGAGGCTGGTCGGTCAAGTTGCGGATCTCGGTTACAGCGTTTTGGGTCACGGTCAGCATGACGTACTCCTCATCTTCTCGTGGTCGTTCAGTACGGCTCGACAACCCAGAGCGACCTGCCTGCTCGCCGCGCCGTCCGTTCCCACGTTTCACGTTGTCGGCTCATCAGTCAAACGAGACGCGTCGCGGCAGATTGCGAGGAGACTTTGGTGATTGTGTAAACCCTTATTGGATAAGGCATTCCGTAGCGCGGAGGCCGACACGCCCGGCCTCGCCGCGAGTCTCGATGCTCATCACGCCGCCTGGCTGAGCGCGGTCTTCCTAGCCGGCATTTGACCGACGCGATTCCCTCTGGCGTGGGGGAGTAGCTCAGCGCGACCGGATGGGTTCGTTGCCTCCAGGGGAGGGTTCCGTCCTGCTCTGCTGTGGTTGCCGCTCCTCGCCCCACCGATCTGTAGTTGGACCATGTTCCTGAGGGACTGTTTTCGTGTGCGACCTGCGCTGATGCGGTCTCGGCGTGTCCGCGCCGTCGAGCGTGCCGAACTACTGAGTCAAAGTCTGCCTGCGCGACGACTCGCATTTTTCGATCGAACCGGCGTGGCGAGCCCGACACGCCGATGCGCCCGGAATCCCTCGTGCCAGACCACTTGCGGGCCGCCACAACGTCGCGTAGACATCTCACTACGCCCCCGGAAACGGGAGCGGGATCGGATGGAAATCAGGTTCTTGACCAGTGGGCTTGCCTGCTGGAACCGCCAGGTGAAGGGTGCGGGGAGAGCCAGCGGACCAGCCGTGAGATCGTCGGCCTTCACCGTCGATGATCAACAGTAGGCCCCGGCGACTCATACTCTCCGGGGCCTACACCCTTTGTCCGGAGCTGTTTGTTCCCAACGCGACTCGCCCGTTGGCAGCCCTGATGGTTCACGCCTGGCGGCACAGATGGCGGTCTGAATCATGGGCGTAATCGCCTCGGCGAGGGCTTGGCGTCACCGGTCACGCTGACTCGAACGTTCACGGGCGGCGTTGCTCCACCCATCAGCCCTGCAAGCCCGTGATGACCGAGTGAGTCACGCCGATGCTCGGAACCGCGTCTACGCCAGCCGGGGGCTCCTCACCGCGGATGCCGAGCTATGGGCCCTCCCCCACCAGCAGCGCTCGCTCATCGGCATGAGAGTGAGTCCCGATAGGCGAACGGCCTGCGAGAAACGCAGCAGGTCAGACATTCGGATGCACGGCGCGGGGCGGTGATCGTGGGGAACCTGTGCGCCACGGCGACCAAGCCATGGTTGCGACGTCCTCGACCGCGACCGCGTGAGCGTCGACTCAGGCCGTGTCCAAGGCCTTGCGCTGGGTCTGGGGTGCTCCGCCCACCAGGCCAAGGTAGGTGCCATCCCGGACCTCTGGCCGCAGCCCGGAGGTTACTCGAGGGGCGAGCAGCTGGGACGCGTCGTCCATCAGCACGGCGTGGTCGCCGGCGGCCGACAGACAGGCACGGGACTCGGAGTCGACGTTGATGCACAGGAGGCAGCCCCCGCGGCGCTCGAGGTCCCACGCTGCATCCTCGATGACCTCGCCGGCGCCGAGGCTGCGCAGCCGGGCGACCTGCAGGTCGAGCACGACGATCGACGCGCAGGCCGAGAGCGCGTCGAGCAGCGCCCGCAACCGGCTGGTGTCGTTGCGCCCGAAGGTTCCAGCGGGCCGGATCGTGGCCGTGAGCCACGCCGTCTCAGATACCGCCGCGGTTGACCGGCTGTGCGCCAGGACGGTGCCCGTCGAGCCGAGGGTCCGAACCGGAAACTCCGGGCTGCTCAATGCCAGGACGGTGCCCATGGTGACCTCCTCCAGGCCGACCGAGGTGGTCGACCGCTGTTCTGACTGTCGTCCCTTTGCCTGTGAGCGACCTGTAGCAACAGGCAGCTCTTCCTCTGAACCTCCTCGCAGCGATTCGCACAGAAGCCTCAAAGGCAGGAGCAGGTTGGAACCATGTCTTTCACCTCGTTGCGGCGTCCTGTCTGGATGTCGACGGCGAAGCTGGTCACGAGGAACGGGGCGAGTAGGACCGGCGTGGTGGCCACGCGATGGGCTTGAGCCGCAGCATGAGATCGCCGAACGCGGAGCCCATGAACCACAACGCCGCGAGCCAGAGCGGGTAGCCGATCAGGACCCAGGGACGACTCGAACCCAAGCCTGGATGCCCGCAGGACCAAC
>DAITND010000303.1:0-3304 GCA_036834825.1 Dermatophilaceae bacterium | reverse complement strand
CATCCGGGCCAACGCCGCGAACAGGATCAAGCGCTATCTGGCCAACCGATAAGCAAGGAAAGCGATGCGCCTCTCGCTCGCTTCGATGGCCCTGACTGTCGCCCTGCTCGCAACAGCCGTGTCCGGATGCACGACGGCGCCGCCCACGGCGCCCGAGCCGACCAAGCCCACCCTCACGCTCATCGTCGAGCCGCAGGCCGGATACCAGTCAATCTACGACTTAATCTCCGGTGCCCGTGTATCGCTCGACATGACGATGTACCAGCTGTCCGACGCCAAGGCGCAGGACGCCCTGAAGGCGGCCGCCAAGCGGGGAGTCAAGGTCGGGGTGCTACTCGACTCCGACACGCAGGGCGGCGGCAACTCGACGATGAATCAGGCCGCCTACAGCGACCTGGCTACGAATGGCGTCGACGTGAGGACGTGAGATGGGCCTGGTCCGGCCTCCCTAATCAAGGAGAACGAGCATGAAGACAAAGAGTGCTAGCTTGTACGGCTGGTCGGTGGTCCTGGCGTCGTGGCTAGCCGTATTCAGTCTCTTCGGGTACCGAGCCACGTTTGCCATTCTCAAGGATCCCATGGCCAGCAGCCTGGGTTGGACCACGGCCGAAGTCACCCTGGGTTACTCGTTGATGATGGTGTTCTACGCAGCGGCGGCGTACTTCAGCGGGCTCATCCTCGACAAGTGGGGCAGCAAACCCGTCTACACCATCGCGGCGATCTTGGGCTCCCTAGGTTTCCTCCTCACCGCGCAGGTTGACTCCCACTTGGCATATCTGTTCACCTTCGGATTCGTCGGCGGCGTGGCAACCGGCATGCTGTGGGTCACATCCACCGTATCCGTCCGGAAGTGGTACGTGGGAAAGTCCTTCGCCACCATGTGGGGCATCGCGTTCGCAGGCGCTCCCATGGCCCAGTTCGTGCTCGCTCAGGTGGTCAAACCAACCCTGAGCCGTGCTCAGGCCACGCTCGACCTAGCGGTCGGGGGACTCATCCCCAACTCAGCCGCTCTGGCACCTAAGGAACTCGCCCTGGCCGTGGCTGCGAAGCTCCAAGAGCCGGCAACCCGGTCGGTTCCGGGGGTCAAGGATGCTCTTGGACTTCTCGAGGACGCATGGCGCACCCAGATGACCATCCTCGGTGTCATCGTGTTCGCAGCCTTGGCCGTGGCCGTCATCGCCGCCAAGAACGCACCGGAGCACTACGGCATGAAGCCTTTCGGCGCCATTCCCGCGGCTGGCGGCGCAGTCTCCGACGAGCAGGTATGGACCATCAAGGAGGCCTTCTCGAAGTATGCCATCTGGGCCGCGATCCTCATGTTCCTCACCAGTATGATGGCTGAGTTCCTGATCTGGACGCAGGTGGTCAGCTACTGGACCCAGGACGTGGGCTTCACTCTCGGGAAAGCCATCAACATCTACGGCATCATCGGGCTCATCGGCATCTTCTCCATGCCCATCATGGGTAGGGTTGCCGACAAGGTCGTGCAGAGCATGGGAGATGAAGTCAAGGGCCGCAAAGCTATGCTCATGGTGGGCCCAACGACCGGCGTCGTCGCCTGTCTCCTTTTGTTGGCGACTTCCCGAGGCGATATCTTCACCTATGTGGCTTGCTTCGTCTTCGCCGTGTACTGGGCAATCGTGCCAGGCGGTGTGGTGGGTTACGTCGGGGCAATCTACGGGCGCAAGACACTCGGCAAGATCTGGGGTCTGGCCACGATGATCGTCATGGGAATCGGCCCCTTCCTCGGTACCTACATCGGCGCACAGCTCAAGGATATCTCGGGCAGCTACACCTACTCGATCTACTTCGCGCTCGGCACCTTTGTCGTGTCTGTTCTTGTGGCGATCGCGCTTCCCCTCAAAGCCGAATATCCGGGGTCAGAGGGTTCCGCTCCGGTGATCCCTCGTCGCCACGCTGATGCTCAAGCAACCGAAGGGGTGCAGGAGATTCGAGGGCGAGTGCGACCTAATCGTCTAGCGTGCCAGGCCAAGTAGCGGCACACTGCAAGGACGTGACTCGCAACCTCCAACCGCTGCTGTGTTGCGATCCACGGGTGGCCTGAGGCCTGAGGGGGACAAATCGTGAAGGCGAAACTTGGTGCAGGAGTGCTCGCGGTCGCCGCAGTGGCGACACTGGTCGGTGTGGGGGTGGCCCATCGCCAGTAAGGGCAACAGCGACCACGTCTACCCCGACGCCCAGGCCGAGCACCTACTACGGGGAGACGGCGACGGCGATTGCAATTCAGATCAAAGGCTGGCTTCCAGTGCCTGCGTCGTCATGACGCCTCCTCAGTCCTCGGCCGGCTGCGGTGCCTGGGACTAGCGTCGGGTCGTGCCCGGCTGGACACCTCCACCGCTGCCCGCCCGCTGGGCGAGTCCCGGGCGGCCCGTCTTCGTCGGTCGACGGGGGGAGCTGGCCACGCTGGACGAGGTGTGGTCGGCAGTCACCCACGGTGCTCGCCAGCTGGTGTTCATCGGCAGAGAACCGGGCGCGGGCAAGTCGCGCCTGCTCGCGGAGGCAGCGACCGCGTTGCACCGGCACGGTGCCACGGTGCTGCTCGGGACGTGCGTGGCGGACTTCGGAGCACCGTACCAGCCGTACGTCAAACCCATCGTGGCACTGCTGCCCGGGCTTGTACACGGGCAGTTGACCATCCCTGGAACTGCCGGGCCGGATGCCGCAGGTACCGCCCTGAAGAGGCTTGTCGACCGCCTGAGAACCCTGGTGGGTCGACGTGAACCGGGCGAGGCAGGAGAGCCCGAGCGCGAGTACCGGCGGGAGCTCTACGACGCGGCCGCCGTTGCCGTCATGGCGGCCGCCGATCAGCGCCCGCTGGTCCTGGCACTTGAGGATGTGCACTGGGCCAGCCCCGCGTCGTTGCAGTTGCTCAGCCACGTCATCGAGCGCACGGCAGATTCCCGGGTCCTGGTGCTCGCCACGCACCGGACCACCGCCCCGGAGCGCTCCGCCAGCCTGGTGCACACCATCGCGCACCTCCACCGACTCGACGGCGTACGCCGGCTTGACCTTTCCGGCTTGGACTCCGAGGACATTGCGCAGTTCCTCGTCCGGGAGGCTGGCGTGACGGCGCACCGCGCCCGGGGGTGGGCCACCATCCTGCGCGACCAGACCGGTGGCAACCCGTTCTTCCTGCGGGAGCTGTGGCGAGACCTGTCGGCCCGGGGCGGCCCCGCCGCCATGCGCGAGCGAAGCTTCCAGGCACCTGCGTCGGTCCGCGATGCGATGGGCGGCGGTCGGCACTTTCGCGGCGTACCGGTCGCTGACCTGCCGCAGCATCTCG
>DAITND010000302.1:0-3312 GCA_036834825.1 Dermatophilaceae bacterium | reverse complement strand
ATCGTGCTGATCGTCGTCGTAAGGGACTCGCCCTACCAGGACCACCATCGGGACGAGCTGAAGATGCGGGCGGTCGCCCGTGCGCTGAAGCTGGCGTGGACCGAGCCCGGGACCCGGCTCGGTCTCTGGTCGCACTTCTCCGCGCAGTTCGGCGCCACCGTCTTCGTACTCTTGTGGGGGTTCCCCTTCCTGGTCTCAGGACAGGGACTGACCCCGGGTGCGGCCAGTGGTCTGCTCATCGTCATGACCGTCACCACCATTGTGACCAGCCCGCTGATCGGCGGGTTCGTCACGCGTTGGCCGTACTCCCGGTCCACCCTGATCCTGTGGATCGTCGGCTCCATCATGGCGATCTGGGCGGTCGTGCTCCTCTGGCCCGGACGGGCGCCCCTGTGGCTGCTGGTCGTCCTCGTGGTGGTGCTCGCGGTGGGTGGCCCCGGCTCGATGGTCGGGTTCGACCTGGCGCGGACCTTCAACCCTCCCACCCGTCTGGGCAGCGCCACCGGGATCGTCAACGTCGGTGGCTTCGTGGCATCGCTGGGCACCGTCGCCCTGATCGGCATCGTGCTCGACCAGGTGGCGCCGGGTGGTCCGTCGACCTACACGGTGGACTCGTTCCGGGTGGCCATGTCGGTGCAGTACATCGTGTGGGTGTTCGGTCTGGTCCAGATCCTGCGCTTCCGGCGCAAGGCTCGCGCCGCGCTGCGACGTGACCAGCCGGACCTGTATGCCGTGATGCGCCCGGGCACCCCTGGCAGTTGAACGCCGGGTTCGGTTTCTCGGGCATCTCGACCCAATCGAACGTTCACACTCGTCGCGTGACCGAGATGATGACGATCGGCGACTTCTCGGGGGCGAGTGGGTTGTCCCTGAGCGCGTTGCGCCTCCAAGACAGCGTCGGCGCCCTTGTTCCAGCGCAGGTGACACACCGACACCCCGGACAGCTCAGTGTGCATTCTCGTTCACGACGGTGACGGCGTGTCCTGCGTGGTGGATGGCCTAGCATCGACGTTCGGACCATTTCTCGGTCACTGTGCTCGTCGCTCCCCGCGGGTTCAGGAGGTAAAGGCTACCAGTGCACGGACTGGTGGGTGGCGGCCGTCCACGAGAGCTGCATCTGCTCAGCGCAGAGGGATCCCGCTGAGGACTTGGTGGTACGGCTGTGGCGGAGTGTGGGTTGATCGGCTTCGGCCGCCACCGGGTGCCGGGGCGTTGCTTCGGACCGGCCCAGTGGTGGGAGGTGCGCCATGGCGGCGCTACTCATCGGATAATGACCGGGTGTTCACCGATCAGCAGGACCTGACGGCCCAACGAGATGGCCTCACCGCACTCGGTGGGGCCGTGAACTCGCTACACCCTGCGGGATAGCAGCCTGCCGCTACCGCCCAGCCTTAAAGACACCACTCGTGGTTCCGCTATCAGGACGGTGGGCGGTGGACGGTCGACAAGAGTACGACCGTTCTATGCCGATGAGCGGTAGACCTCGGGAGTCGCGCTCAGTGCGGGAGGAGCCGTGTCAGGGCCTGAGGTCTTGAGTCAAAACTGCCACATTGCCTGGCTGTGAGGCGGGCCTTTTCCCGGGCGAACGTCTGGTTTCCACCTTGTGTTGGGCGGATGGGATCTCAGGTTGGTCCCGGCCGGTGCCCGCGCAGCTTGGCAGGTCCGCCAGGCCACGGCTGTCGGTGAAGGCGGGCGACTCTTGGGTTGTGGTGGCGCCCCCTGACCGGATTCGTCTGGGCGATGGGCTTGGTCGGTGGGCGTCGAGCACGGCCCAAACGACCTTGCCGCCGTCGGCGGTGGGCAGAACCCCGAACGTGCGTGAGAGGCCAGCGACGGCGACGGTGAGCCCTCGCGCCTGCAAGTCAGGGTCTGAAGGCCGCTGACCTGGCAGAGCGGGACCGTGGTCTGCAACAGTCAGGCGTAGGGCTCCGGCGTTCCAGGCGACGGACAGGTCAATGGCTGTGCCAGCATTGAGTGACGAGCTGGCCACGAGCCGGCTGACCACCACGCTTGCGAAGGGGGTGACCCGGTCCAACTGCCAGTCCTTCAGGATGCGGGTGACAAAACTCCGGGAGGCGCTTGGCGCAGTCGGGTGCGCGGCGAGTCGTAGCCGTTCAACGACCAGTGTGGGAGTCGAGAGCACCGCGGATACCGCGGCGAAGATCGACTCGGTCACGATCAGGTGACCGCCCAGCGGGTGGGCACGGAGCGCCTCGCGAACCTGAGGGTCCGGGCAGGCCACGACCACCGGGATCCCGGGCCAGTCGCGAACATGACGTCCTATCGTCGCCAGCATCTCGACCGCGCCCGGGTCGGCCTCCTCGTCCGCGACCGACAGGTCGCAGACCACGCCACGGGGCCCTTCGGCCAGAGCCAGCTGGATTGCCCAGTCCAGCTCCTCGACGACCTCACGCAGTCGGGCGGAGACCTCAAGAACGACCACCTGGCGGATAGCGCGAGTTCTGACCCGTACCTGCCGTGCCGTGGCCGGTCGGCCGGCTGACTGTGCTGGAAGCTCGGTCGGGACGTTGGGGGCGCACCGGGTCGGGAACAAGGCGACGTGGTGTACGAAATCTGTGGAAAGGGCGTGCGGACTGCTCGGTTGCTGCACCATGGTGGGCTCGATTCGGTGGTCCCGGAATGTGAGGACAGGGGCCACCGAGGTTCTGGAGTAGCGCGGAGGTAAATCGACGCCGCCAAGGTCTGGGGTGACACAGATCACAAGACGTTACCCGAGACACCCCCGAACCAACAACTCGGGCGGGACGGCCGCCGAGTTGTCCAGACGGACCTCCTCGGGTGCCCTCCAACCAGCGGAGTCCAGGCTTCCCCTGAGCACGGTCAGTTCAGCTCGCCCGCTACAACCGATGGCCGCAGCCGTCAGTTGGTCGAACATCCCGATCTGCTGTCGAGTGCATCCTGTCCTGACGCTGGGCATGCCCCAGATGAGGAGGTCCCCCGTGCATGGAATCCTTCGACAGGGGCGGCGCCTACGGCGGAGGAGCATCTTGAGCGTATGGAGTAGCTACAGGCGCTGAATGCGCCCGACCTCGTGCATCAGCCGTCCAGCATCACGTCAGGACCGACTTGAGCGCGTGGAGCAAGCTCGGCGAGTCCGGCAGCACCTCCAGGTCGTACCGAACGCGGATCGCGGGCTTGCGGATCTCGATCACGCGGCGGAGGTCGATGGGCGTGCCGATCACGACGACGTCGGCGTCCGCCGCGTCGATGATCTCCTCCATCTCGGCGAGCTGGCTTTCCGAGTAACCCATGGCTGGCAGCACCGGCCCGACGTCGTATTTGCGGAACGTC
>DAITND010000301.1:0-3359 GCA_036834825.1 Dermatophilaceae bacterium | reverse complement strand
TGGGCAGGGCGAGTCGATCCTGTGTGACACACCAGGGCCTCTGGTCACCGCCGTCCTCGCGCAAGCCAGCGCGTCAGGGTCGGCGCTGCGCGCCGACCCTGACAGGCATGTCTTTGACCCCAGTTTCTTTTAGTGACAATGGTTCTGGGCGATCCAACCAATCCCATCGGGAGCCAGAGCACCGCGGGGAAGCTCATCAGCTGCGTCGGGGACCCGATCGCAGGAGTTCGGGCCTTTCTTCGGGTCTTGAGGGTTTCTTAACGCCAGCCTGAGGCGGCCTTGCAGTCCGGCGGGCCACTGTGGCATCTCTCGATCTATTGGAGGACCCAGATGCCCCGCCCCACCAGGTCTCGCGACTTGACCTTGAGCACCTTGTCCGTCATGACCGGCGGCCTCACCGCCGCCGCGATCGTCGGGACCGGTCTGGTCACCGGACTCGCGGCTGACAACACGGCGCACAAGGCCAACGTGAAGGCTATGGCCAAGGCTGCCGCCTATGCCGCGGCCCCTGTCGTTGCCCCCAAGCTCGCGCCGACCCCCCGGCCCACCCGCACCGTGACCACCACAGTGGTCGTGCACGCTTCGCCGGCGGCTGGCGGTACTTCAGGCACCACGTCGGGCGGCACGACGTCGAGCCCCTCCAGCAGCGCTGCCGCTCCGGCTGCTGCTCCTGCGGCACCGGCACCGGCACCGGCACCGGCACCGGTTGCCGCCGCCCCGGCTGCTCCTGCTCCCGCCCCGTCGGCGGCCTCCTGATGACCACGCTCGAAGCCGCGACAACCGTGAGGAACGGAACTGCGACGTGGCGAGCTCTCGGCACCTATGTCCACCTTTCGACAGCTGACGGGACCGTACTGGAGCCGGCTCGTCAGATCGCGACGCGACTGCTCGAAGATGTGGACCGGACCTGCAGCCGTTTTCGCCAGGACTCCGACCTCGTCCGCGCGAACTCCGCTGCCGGGGCGTGGGTCAGGGTGGACCCGATGCTGGTGCGGGCGGTCGGTGCGGCTGTGGAAGCGGCGGCCCAGACCGACGGCCTGGTTGACCCGACCCTGGGCCATGCTTTGGTCGCGGCGGGCTATGACCGTGATATCTCGTTGGTTCTGGCTGAGTCCACCGACCCGGCCGGCATCCCGGTGCCGGCGCGGTCCGGTGCCTGGCGCGATATCCAGCGGGATCCGGCCGGCGCCATCCTGGTGCCGCGCGGGTCAGCCCTGGACCTGGGCGCCACCTGCAAGGCTTGGGCTGCTGACCTGATCGTGGCTGCTATTGCAGCTGAGTTCGACTCGACGGTGGTCCTGAGCCTCGGCGGCGACGTCGCTGTCGCCGGCCCCGGCGGCTGGCCGGTGGCTATTACTGAGACTATTGATGACCCCGCCGGTGCCGAGATCGTGCACCTGCCCTATGGCGGGCTGGCCACCTCCAGCACCGCTGCCCGGCGCTGGATCCGCGGCGGTGTCATCCGCCACCACCTGATCGACCCCCGCACAGGTGAGCCGACCAGCGGACGGTGGCGCACGGTCACGGCCACCGGCGCCACGTGCCTGGCGGCCAATACCGCCACCACGGCGGCAGTCGTTTTGGGTGAGCGGGCAGTCGGCTGGCTGAACGAGCGCGACATCCCGGCCCGGCTCGTCAACACCTCCGGTCGGATCGTTCGCACCCAGCGGTGGCCGGAGCCGGAGGCTGCCTCATGACCGCGAGCCTGGTCGCCGCAGGCGTGGTTGGTTCCAAGTCCACAAGCTTCTTGAACGGTCCCGAGTTGTGGTTCGCCAACCGCGGGACCGGTTTCGTCCTGCTCCTGCTGTTGACCTTCTCCACCATGCTCGGAGTGCTCGCCACCGCCCGGGTCAGCCCGCGACTGTGGCCGCGGATGCTGTCCCAGGGTCTGCACCGCAACGTCTCGATGCTGGCCGTGACCTTCCTGGCCGCACATGTCAGCACAGCGGTGGCCGACACCTTCGTCGACATCCGCTGGTATGACGCGTTCGTGCCATTCGCTGGCAACTACATGCCCCTCTGGCTGGGCCTGGGGTCTTTGGCCCTGGACCTGTTGATCGCCATCACCGTGACCAGCCTGCTGCGCCACCGGATGTCGCATCGGCCTTGGCGCGCCATTCACGTCATGGCCTACGGCGCCTGGGCTCTGGGGCTCCTGCACGGGTTGCAGATGGGCACCGACGCCGGCACCGCATGGGGCGCGGCGTTGAACTACGGCTGTATCGCGACAGTCCTTCTCGCGGTCCTGGTGCGCCTTGGCCTGCTCGTTCGACCGAAACTGGTGACCTCTTGAGCGCAGACACAACCGTCATCCCCATCACCACCGCAGACACAACCGTCATCCCCATCACCACCGCACCCCAGCCCGTTGTCCGCAACGAGGTGGGGCTGGACCCCGTCGTGTCCCACGGTCCGGCGCTGCTCGCCGGGATCGCGCAAGGACCGGGGCTCGCTGCCCATCGCCGGCGGCTGGGGCGGGCTCCCACGCCAAGTGCCGATGAGCTGGTCAAGCTGGCCCGCGACGTGGACCTGCGCGGACGCGGAGGCGCCGGATTCCCGGCTGCGATCAAGCTGGCCTCGGCTCACCGCCGCAAGGCCGTCGTGGTGGTCAACGCCGCCGAAGGAGAGCCCGCGAGCCGCAAGGACGCTGCCCTCATGTCCTTGGCGCCTCACGTGGTCCTGGACGGCGCGGCGGCCGTGGCCCACGCGCTGGGTACCCGTGAGGCGCACATCGTGGTGCCCTCCGAGCTCCCGTCGATCAGGGTCGGGGTCCAGACCGCGCTGCGTGAGCGCGTCGAAGCCGGTGAGCGCGTCAAGTGGCAGATCCACGATGCGGCACCGCGGTTCGTTGCGGGCCAGGCCCAGGCTGTGTTGCAGCTCCTGGCCGGCAAGGAGAACCTGCCCGTCACTGCGTGGCAGCCGGAGGCGCTCAGCGGGCACCGAGGGCGCCCGACGTTGCTCTCGAACGCGGAGACCTTCGCCCACCTCGGGCACCTGGCCCGGGTGGGGTTCGATGGTTATGCCGCTCACGGCACGGCTGCCGAACCGGGCACCACCTTGTTGACCCTGCGAGGCGACGGCTGGGATCCGCAGGTGCGCGAGGTGGCCTTCGGCACGCTCCTTGCGGACGTTTTGAGCGAGGCGGAGATGGCGCAGCCGCTGCTTTTGGGCGGGTATCACGGCACGTGGTTGAAACCAGCACAGCTGCAGGGGCTGAGGGTGTCCCGGATAGACATCGCGGCAGCCGGGGCCACCCTCGGTGCCGGCGTGCTGCTGCCGCTGGCGCAGGGCTGGTGCCCGCTGGTGCGGACCGAGGCGCTGGTCGACTACCTGGCAGGCCAGAGCGCCAGACGGTGCGG
>DAITND010000300.1:0-3359 GCA_036834825.1 Dermatophilaceae bacterium | reverse complement strand
GCAGTACGTCGGCCCCCATCGCGTCGAAGATGTCGCGGATCGCGTCGCCGGCCTGCGTGGTGTGTTGCGGCCACCCCGGGATGCGAAGCGTCCCACCGGTGACGACGGCCGCGGCCAGGAAGGCGGCGGCGTTGGACAGGTCGGGTTCGACCTCGACATCGAGGGCGCGGATCTGTGACGGCTCGACCCTCCACGTGTTGGCCTGCGAATCGTCCACGACGACACCGCAGTCGCGCAGCACCTCCACGGTCATGGCGATGTGTGGCTCGCTGGGGACCGGCTTGCCGGCGTGATGGACCGTCACGCCCTGCTCGAACCGCGACCCGGCCAGGAGCAGCGCTGAGATGAACTGGGAGGACGCAGAGGCATCGATGGTGACCGATCCACCCGGTACACGGCCCGATCCCTCCACAGTGAACGGGAGCGTTCCGCGACCTTCGTCATTGATCGTCGCGCCCAGGGCGCGCAGCGAGTCGATGACCTGGGCCATCGGACGTTGTCGGGCGCGGGGGTCTCCGTCGAAAGCGACAGGGCCGTCGCCAAGGGCGGCCACCGGTGGCAGGAAGCGCATCACGGTGCCGGCCAGTCCGCAGTCCACGGACGCTGCCCCGGTCAGGGACGCCGGACCGACGAGCCAGTCGTCGCAGTCGGGGTCACTGCCGGGCACGTCGATGATCGAGGTGCCCAGGGAACGCAGTGCAGCGGCCATGAGCAGGGTGTCGCGTGAACGCAAGGGCTTGCGCAGGCGCGAGGCGTCGCTGGCCAGAGCCGCGAGCACGAGATAACGGTTGGTCAGCGACTTGCTCCCCGGCAACGCAACGGTGGCGGCGACTGGACCGTTCGCGTGGGGGGATTGCCAGTCAGTCAAGAGCGTGCCTGGCGAAGCGTCGGGCGCCCTTGGTGGCGCGTCGTGCCTCGCGCTTGGTCAGGGCGGCCTGCCTGCGTGCGTGCGCCTGGGCGTATCTGGTGCGGTAGGCCAGCCCCGGCTTTCCGGCGGTGTCCACCGAGGCGAGCAGGACGCCCCCGAGCAGGCCAACGTTCTTCAGGAAGTGGACCTTCTGCTGCGCCCGGACCGCGGGGTCCGTGATGGTCCAGAAGGCGTGTGCGGTGTAGGTGGTCGGCACGAGGGCACCGGCCAGGGCCATTGCCGCCACCCGGGGGAACGTGCCCAACCCCAACATCGTCCCTGCCGCCACCATTGTGGCGCCGTTGGCGCGGACCATCAGCTCGGGGTCGTCGGGCAAGTTCAGGGGTCCGGACAGCTTCGTGACCAACGGCGCGGCAATCTTGGCCCGCTCGGCCGGGTGGAGCAGGGCGTCCAGGCCACTGGTCACGAAGATGGCGGCCAACATGGGTCGGGCAATCCGTCGAACCACAGTCATTTGAAATCTCCTCGGGTCTGGTTCTATACAGTTCATACGGTAGTTGTTCGCAGCCCCCTGTGCGTATCTAGGCTGTGGGTATGTGCGGTCGATACGCGTCCAGTTCGCGCCCCGAGGACCTGGTTGAGGAGTTCGACGTCGAGCAGGACCGCACCGGGGAGCGGGTGCGGAGCATCCTGGTGACTGCGCAGACCCCGCCGGCCGGTCAGCCCGACTTCAACATGGCACCGACCAAGGCGGCCCCGGTGGTGCTGACCCGGGCTCCTCGCGGCGACGGCGACGGTGAGCCGACGCGCCAGCTGCGCCTGCTGACGTGGGGGTTGGTGCCGAGCTGGGCCCCGGACGCCAAGGTCGGGCTGCGGATGACCAACGCCCGTTCCGAGTCGCTCCTGGGCAAGTCGTCGTTCGCCCGGGCCGCTGCTTCGCGTCGGTGTCTGGTTCCTGCCGATGGTTGGTACGAATGGCAGGTGAGTCCCACGGTCGTGGACGCCAAGGGCAAACCGCGCAAGCAGCCATTCTTCCTGCATCGCAACGATGGCGGGCCGATTGCGATGGCCGGGTTGTACGAGTTCTGGCGCGACAAGTCCCTTGCCGAGGACGACCCCGACGCGTGGCTGACGACGTATGCCATCATCACGACCGCGGCCGAGCCGGGCCTTGACCGGATTCATGACCGGCAGCCACTGGTCCTCGAGCGTGAGCACTGGGACGACTGGCTCGACCCGAGGGCAACCGATCTCGCTGGGGTCAAGGCCCATCTGGAGTCCTTCGCACCCGGGCGTTTCGACGCTTACCCGGTCTCCACGGCCGTCAACTCCACGCGCAACAACGGTGCTGGGCTGCTCGAGCCGCTAGCTCGCTCAGACCTGATGGGAGTGGTGGACCCAGCCACCGGCGAGATCATCGGGGAGTGAGCCGGGTGCCAGTTCGCAAGAGTGTCAAGGAGATTGACACCCCGGTCGGTATGGCGCGTGCGCATTTCTGGCGCCCGCCACACCCCTGTGGCGCCCTGGTTCTGGGGCACGGCGCAGGGGGGTCGTCTTGGTCGGGCGACCTGCAGGCTCTGACATCCCTGACCGCCCATGGCTGGCTGGTGGTGCTGGTCGAGCAGCCGTGGCGGGTGGCCGGGCGCAAAGTGGCCACGCCGCCCGCTCAGCTGGATGTGGCGTGGCTGGCGGTGATGGCCGCGCTTACCTCCGGGCGTGGTGGGCTTCCGCGGCCGTGGGTGGTCGGTGGGCGAAGCTCCGGAGCGCGAGTGGCCTGTCGGACGGCCGGGGCCGTCCGGGCTGATGGCGTGCTGGCGCTGTCGTTCCCGTTGCATCCGCCGGGAAGGCCCGAGAAGTCCCGGGCGGTCGAGGCACTGATGGTGACGGACGCCGGGACGCCGCTGGCGGTCATACAGGGGGAGAAAGACCCCTTCGGAAGTCCCCCGGAGGTCAGCAGTGCCCTGGGGGCCGGGGCCGAGGTCATCCAGGCCCGGGGCGCTCACTCGTTCACCAAGGCCCCGGCCGACGTCCTCGCGGCAGCCACGACCTTCCTGTCAAACCTAGGGACGGTGTGGTGATTCGCCACGCGACATGACGCCCCTTGCGGGCGGCTGCGAGGGCGTAACCGGCCTGGAGCTTTCGACTCAACAAAGAGATCCGCCGCAGAACCGGTGTCGTAGGCATCTTCCCAGCCCGCGACTCGCTGATCCGCCTCGTCGGCGCCGTCGGGCCGAGCAACACGAGACTTGATCGAAGGACGACGCTACCTCGGCCTCGACGTCATAGCCTGGTCCCGCACCCCCGTCGACGACCAACACACCGAGGAGGTGAAAGACCCCATGACACCCGCAGGCCTGACCGCCCAAAGTGCAACCACCGGATCATGGGGTGACCGCTTCACACACCACGACCGTGGACTCGGCCACGACCAGTCCGCGTCAGTGATGCAGGATGCTTGGATGCGCCGAATCCTTCGTGCCGGTGGCTCTGG
>DAITND010000299.1:0-3361 GCA_036834825.1 Dermatophilaceae bacterium | reverse complement strand
GCTAGGTCCTCAGCGCGATCGACACGTTCTACGGTGGACGCACGGTGGTTTCGGCAGTCTCGCCAAGGTCTTTGGAGCAGACCCTGAAAGACATGCAGACCAGATACTCGGCCAGCGGCTGGAAGGTGACCCACCAAGAGGTCGAGGCTGCCGACGCGGAGTCCAACTTCTGCGGCAACGACGTCATCGGTCGGTAGGCCATCCGGGCGATGACGGCCTGTGAGTGAGGGCAATACGAGTGTCGCGCTGGTCACGGCCAGAGCCGGTTAAGCGCCGAGGCGGCATCTGCATGTATTGGTGGAAGTGCTCTGTTTCGTGTTGTGCACTAGTCGGCAGGTGAGTCCGCTCCTTGGTCCGTGCACTGACTCCAGCCTCGCAGGTCAGCGTGGCACTGCCAGAGCGGATCGACATCGGCAGATCCCCTGATCAGGGTGGTTGTGCTGCATCTGAGGCGATAGTGCTCGCTAGTATTGGTGCACGGCCCGTATTCGAAGTGGGTGCTATTCCTCTTGCTGATCCGTTCGGGGCTTCTCGGATCCTGGCCGTCTGCGGGGGCATGATCGGAAGATGAAGTCTCGGCACGTACGCCCTTCGCGGCGCCTAAGTCCTCGCACCCGTGCTGGTGGGTGGAGGCAGGCGAGACAATGGCCGTCATGACTATTTCGCTGCTGTATTTCGATGGCTGTCCGAATTGGCACGTCGCGGACAAGCGATTGCGTGCGGCGCTGGTTGCCGTTGGCCGCCCCGATGACGCGATAGAGCACGTCTTGGTTTCCACGCCGGAGGAGGCGGAGGCGGCGCAGTTCCGGGGCTCCCCGACCGTGCTCGTGGATGGCCGGGATCCGTTCGCTGATCCGGACGCCCTGATCGGGCTCGCGTGCCGGTTGTATATGACCGAGCAGGGTTTGGCCGGGTCGCCCACGGTCGAGCAGTTGGTAGCGGTGCTCCGGTGAAACGGCCGCTGCGGTGACGGAGCTGGGCAGCACGCCGTGCGTGTTCATCTGCCGACGTTGCGCCGTGTGGGCGGCCGTCCGGGTCGGGCGTAACAGGTAGGGGCTCAGGAAGACGTCTTTGTTGCGATCACCCGTTCGGTCGGTTGAAACACCAGCCGTCGGTGCGCCCGAACCAAGGCTCAGTCCGAAGCGCCGAGGGTGAGCTGACGACGGTGATGCTCGAAGTGCTGGGTCGGGTATCGATAGATATCTGCCAACGTCATGTACGCCTTGAAGTAGGGATCCCACGAGGTCGGATAGTGCATCCCCCGCGCCAACTCAGAGTCACTCTCCCGGGCCAGGCGACGCAGCAACTTGGCGACCACCCGGTCGAACCGGCGCCCCATCCCGGCGTACCCGAGCAGCCTTGGCCCGCCTAGCGATCCGAAGTAGTTGATGGCGTGGAAAGGTCTGGTCGAGGCCTCGAGTGCGGACGCAAACACTCGGCTGAAGCCGTCGGGCAATCGGCCGAAGATCCGTACGAGAGCCAGCAGTCGCAGGACGATCAGGTAGCCGAAGAGCATGTGGAACAGCAGTTGCCCATTGGTCCACTTCGTGCCGTTCGACGGCCGGCTTAACTCGGCCACGGTTGCCGTGTCCAGCAGATGGTGGAACGTCTGCCTCGCTTGCTCCATCTCGTCGCGGACGACTTGGCGATCCAGCCTCACGGCTTCGATTCCCACCTTGGGATCGTATCGCTGGGAGCTGGGTTTGCTCCTCTGAGTGCGACGTACTGGCTCCAGTCACGTGCAGCCAGTGCCGCCCACCGGACGGTTTTCTTCGGTGCGAGGCCGAGGATGGACCCCGGAACCTGCGCCAAAACCAGTTCAAGGTGTCAGCTTAAACACGACAATGTCGCCTTTAAGGAAACACCTTGGGATCCCTGCAGGTGGCACCGCATGCACCAGAACCGTTCCTCTGGAATACACCCCAAGCGCGCACGCGGGATGTCAACCTGTACGCGATAGGCGCTCTTGCGGCATACAGTGCCAGTTGTGAGCACGTATGCGGCGGCCGATCGCGAGCGGTGGGTCCGTGAGGACCCGGCGCACAAGCAGGCCGACCGGGACGACTTCGCCAGAGACCGCGCACGGGTTGTGCATTCGGCCTCGCTGCGGCGATTGTCGGCCAAGACCCAGGTGGTGCAGCCGGACAGTGACGATTTTGTCCGGAACCGGTTGACCCACTCGCTGGAGGTTGCCCAGATCGGCCGCGAGTTCGGCGCCGCGCTCGGGTGCGACGCGGACGTGGTCGATACCGCGTGCCTGGCGCACGATCTCGGCCACCCGCCGTTCGGGCACAACGGCGAGACGGCCCTGAATGACATCGCCGCCGACATCGGCGGCTTCGAGGGCAATGCCCAGACTCTGCGGCTGCTGACCCGTCTGGAGGCAAAGCGCGTGCATGCGGACGGGCGTCCAGCAGGACTCAACCTGACTCGGGCGAGCCTGGACGCGGTCACGAAGTACCCCTGGGCCAGGGACGAAGACCGTTGGGGCACCGGCAAGTTCGGCGTCTATGCCGACGACCTCGAGGTCTTCCACTGGTACCGGGAATCCCGTCCGGACGGCCGGCGCTGCCTCGAGGCGCAGACCATGGACTGGTCGGACGACGTGGCCTATTCGGTTCACGATGTCGAGGACGGCGTCGCCTCCCAGCGGCTGGATCTGCGGGCGCTGCGCTCGACGTCCGCGATGGCGCCGGTCATCGCGATGACCCGAGAGCTGTATGCGGCGGACCTGGAGGCAGCGGAGCTCGCCGAGGCGTTGGGGCGGGTGCTCGCCACAGGCTGGATCCCGCAGTCCCACAACGGTTCTCGCACTGATCTCGCAGCTCTGAAGGACATGACGAGCCTGCTCATCGGGCGGTTCGTCCAGGCCGTCGGAGTGGCCACCCGGGCGAAGTACGGGGATGGCCCGTTGACCCGCTACGCCGCCGACCTGGTCATCCCTGACGGAGTCCGGGCCGAGTGCGCGGTTCTGAAGGGTACGGCTGCCCATTTCGTGATGTTCACCGACGAGAGGCGCGCGCTCATGGGCGGTCAGCGCACGCAGATCCACGAGCTGGTGGACGCTTATCGGGCTCAGCCTGCGGCTCGTCTGGATCCGCTGCACCGGGGCGACTTCTTCAGTGCGGCTGACGACGGGGCCGCCCTGCGGGTGATCATTGACCAGGTGGCTTCTCTGTCGGATCCCCGGGCCAAGGTGTTGCACGACAGCTGGTGCTGATCGGCCACTGCGCAGGGCAACCGCCTAGACTCCCTTACGGCGTGGAGGAGGCAGGGTGGCGGGTCTGATCAAGGCCGACGACGTGACACAGGTCAAGGAGCGGTCGTCGATCGAGGATGTCGTGCGCGAGCACGTGACCTT
>DAITND010000298.1:0-3362 GCA_036834825.1 Dermatophilaceae bacterium | reverse complement strand
CCTGGGGGCCCGCCGCGAACGGCTGCTCGCTGAGACGGTCAGCCAGGTCCAGCAGGTGCGTGACCTGCTCGAGTGCGTGTGGCCGGCATCGTTGGACACGGCAAAGCACCCGTTTCGTTCGCGGACCTGGTTAGCAGGGATGAGCGTCATCCTTGGCCGGACCGGTGGGGACCCGACCCGCCTGCGACGCCTGGGCCCGGCCCGGTTCGAAGCCGCGGTGCGACGAGAAATCGTTGCCCGACAAGGGAAAAAGCCGTGTCTTCGGATCGTACGGCTACTCTTCGCAGCCGCCACCGACCCCCGGGGAGTGACCACTCACCGCCCCGGCGCGCTGGAGCGGGTCCAGTTCCTGCTGGATGACTTCCGTGACACCGGGCGACGCCAGACCGAGACCGAGGCCCGCATGGTCGAGGTCCTCGACGAGCTACAGCTGACCGAGCTGGTCTGCTCAATCGTTGGCTTATCCGCTCTGGGTGCTGCCACTATCTTGGCCGAGACCGGCGACCTGACCCGCTTCGCCAGCGCCCGCGCTGTGGTTAAACACTCGGGCCTGGCGCCACGGGAGAAGAGCAGCGGAACCTACACCGGCCGGACCAGGCTGACCGGGCAAGGTAGACCCGGACTTCGCCGGGCCGCCTGGCGGGCGGTCTGGGGAGCCCAAAAGGCCAACCCTGTCTATGCCGCGAAGTTCACCCACCTGACCACCCGCACTGAGAACAAGCTCAATCGTGGGCAAGCCCACGCAGCCCTAGCTGCTGCGATACTGCGCCAGCTGTACGCGGTTGTGTCCACAGGTCAGAGATGGGATGCGGCGATCGCCGCCGGCGGTAGATGCGAGGTGATCGAACCAGCTGCCTGAGCGGCAGCTTCAAGCTGGCGGCCGGGGCGAGCCCCACGCGGCATCGAGGAACCACGGTTACCTTGCCTCACATCATGGGCAGCCCCGCCCGTCGTCTGATCAACCCGATTACACGCTGTTGGGCCCACCCCCATTACGGCTATGCAGGGACAGACGACAGGCGAGGCACCGGACCAAAGGCTTGACACAAAACGACTTACGCTGATGTGAGTGCATTCACATGACGAGTCTGGGGCGTTCGGTGTCCCTCTTCGAGCGCCTACGCGTCCGTCCCAGCGGCGAGCTCGCCGAGGACGGCAACCCCGTCCCGCATCGGCGCCGCCACGCCGTGACGCCGTGCCGAAGCCGACCAGACGGTTCAGCGTCGACCTGTGAACCGCCGCTCAGACGAGGCACGCAGGCGTCGCTGCATGTGGTGCGCGCTCACGCGGACCAGGTGACGTCTGGCGGCGGTATCGCGTCGTGGGTGCTCAAGTAGCCGCTGAGCTCCTCAGCTCGAATCGAGCGTTGTCCTTGCCGTCGTGACCGCCATCCAGTGACGTCGAAGCCAAGCGGGGTGACGCCAGTACCGCTAGGTCAGGCGCCGCTCCACCACGAGGCATTCCAGGTCACCTGCGCCAGCGCGGCCTGTCCACTCAGACTGGGGTGGAAGTAGTCCAGCGTGCTGATCTGGCTTGCGGAGAACGCGTGGTTGTACGTCGCGTATGCATCCCACCGGCATTGCGAGTACAGCGCACAGGTCTGAGACAGGATCTGATTGAACGCCGCCTCGCGCGCAACCACCTGCTGACGGGCTGTCTCGGTGTTGGCGGACGCCAGCATCGACTGGCAGATGCCCGCCGTGGACCACACATATCGCGCCACCCAATTCCCGTGCAGGACCGACCACAGCCGGTAGATGTTCGGGATGCTGCTCACGAAGATCTTGGCCTCTGGCAGGCCCTGATGCAGCGCAGCGAGCGAGGCACGGACTTGGGTGGTGAAGTTCCCTGTCGACGTCATCGTGCTCGTGGACGAGGTACACAGGTCGTTGGCCCCGATCAGGAGTGTCACATAGGCAGGTTTTTGCGCCAGCGCCGCCGACACCTGCGTCGAGAGCCCGCTCGCCTTGGCGCCACTCACTGCGTCGTTGGACTCATGATTGGTGATGACGGGATGCAGCGCGACGAGCCTCTCGTATTGGCTGTACACCCCGTCGTAGGGGCTGTTGCCGGTTGACCACGAGTCGGCGGAGTGGTCGCCATACCAACAGCACACGTCGGCGGCCCGGGTGATCGAGTCACCCAGAGCAGCCATGCTGTTCGGGAGCGATGTCGCTGCATTGGCTGCGGGTGACAACAAGAGCGAAAGCAGTATGGCCAGCGGAAGGACTAGGACCCTGAGTCCGAAACGGTTGCTGGGGCAGCCGGCGCCCAAGACGGAGCCTGTGGCCGTTCGAGGGTGTGTGAGAGGCCTGGCGGAATTGTGGTGGGTGGGCATCGAGATCACCGCAGGTGACCGACGGTGCCGACTCTCGCTGAGCCGCAGGGGTGTCCCCCTCGCCTTCAGGTGGTGGCCAGCTGGGTGGTTGTCCATCCGGACCCTGCGAGTTTGCGGAAGTTGTGGCAGGCCAGGTGGAACGTCCACTCGAAGTCGGCTTTGCCCTGGCCGCGGAGCCTTAGCTGGTGGCCGCCTTGTGCGACGTTGATCTGACCGAAGACCGGTTCCACGATCGCCTTGCGCCGGGCGTAGGCGGCCTTGCCCTTCTTGGTCCGTAGCTTGCGGCTCATCAGCTGTTTGGGTGTCAGGCCCGCCGGAATCCGCCCACGCGGGACAGGTTGCGGCTGCTCACCGTGCTTGAGCCGGCCGGTCGCCAGCAGCGGGTCGATCCCCGCATCGGTGACCGCCTCGACGTTGTCCGCGGAGAAGTACCCGGCATCGGCCAGCAGCGTGCGGGGTGTGCCGTCGATCCCGGCCGCGGTCAGCGATTCGGCCAGCTCGGTGAGTATGTCCGGCAGTGCCGGGCAGTCCGCCGGGGACTGCCGCAGCGACGCGGCGAGCACGACCTGGCTCTTCTCGTCCACGACCGCCTGACCGTTGAAGCAGTAGTGGAACGACCCGTCCGAAGTCTTCATGATCCGGGCGTCCGGGTCGGTGAACGAGCGTTGCGCCCGATCCGGGACGACCGCGGCGGCCTCGGCGGCGTCACCAGCCTGCGTGACCTGGTCCGGGCCCTGCCCCTGTTCGGCTGCGTCGTGTTCAGCCTGCGCGCGGGCCTTCGCGGCGTGCTCGGCCTCCAGGGCAGCCTTCGCCGTGCGGATCGCGGCCAGCCGGCCCTCCCGCCGGGTCAGCTCAACCGGTAGCTCATCACCGCGCCGGTCCTGACCGTAAGCGGCGTCCTCAGCCGCGTCCAACCGCTCCGCCTCGGCCAGCAACGCATCGACCTCGCCGGCCAGCTCGGACTCGGCTCGCACCATCCGGTCGTAGCTCATCGCCCGATGCCGGCTCGCCGCCGCCCGCACCT
>DAITND010000297.1:0-3364 GCA_036834825.1 Dermatophilaceae bacterium | reverse complement strand
GTCTGCTGAGTCGCAGCCTGCTCGGTCTGCTGGGTCTGCTGGGTCTGCTCGGGCGCAGGTGCTGCCGCCGGAGCGGTCGCCCTGCGCCGACGAGGCGCCTCGGTGGGTGCCGGCGGCTGGAAGAACAGCCCGAAGGTCTCGACCGCAGGGGCCTTCACAGCCTCAGGCTCCGGTGCATGATCCAGCGGTGCGGAATCGATCTGCGCGGGGGCGCCCTGGGCAGACTCCAGATCAAACGGTGCGGCTACGGACTTCTTGGCGGACTTGCG
This sequence comes from Dermatophilaceae bacterium, assembly GCA_036834825.1. Classification (GTDB taxonomy): domain Bacteria; phylum Actinomycetota; class Actinomycetes; order Actinomycetales; family Dermatophilaceae; genus UBA4719. The sequence continues at coordinate 3,095 of DAITND010000297.1, read as the reverse complement.
CGGAGCACGCTTAGCCGTCTTTCGAGCCGGAGCTGCGTTGCCCTCAGCGGTGGCTGAGCTCACCTCAGCGGTCGCCTCTGTCGTAGCGCTGGAGACACCATCGGGCGTCAGCTGGAGTGCGCTGGCCTTCTTGGTGGCCTTACGTGGTGCACGCTTGGCGGTGGCCTTCTTGATCGGTGCTGCGGCCTCGGCGGGCACATCAGGTGCGATGCCGGTGCTGGAGATGTTGTCGTCCTCGGATGCCATTTGGGCGTCTTCCCGTCAGCCACGTGGCGAGGACCACACCCAGGCCAGTTGGCCCTCATCGCCGCATGGTGCGCGGTTGTGGTCGTCTCCCGCGCTGAATGCGGGCGGGACGAAAGTCGTATCGCTACATCTTGTGGCTCGCGCTGTCTTGCGCGTCACCGCTCAGATGCCGTTAACGTCCTGGTCGGCAGCCAATGGATCGGTCACCGTCGCGGTTGCAGGGTGCAGCGGCCCCTGCGCCAGCCGAGTCACCAGGGGTGGTGTCGGCGGCGTGAGTGCGGCCACTGACTGCAGCGCGGTTAGAACATCATCGGGTCGTACGGCGGGTGTGGTATGCCGTACGACCACCCTCAGTATCGCACATGTGCCGTCCTGGGCGGGCGAAGCGGCCAGCGACACGACCGCGCCGCGGACATCGAAGGTCCGCGGACCGTTCTTCATGACCCGGGTGACCTCCACCCGCTCCAGAGCAACGAACCGTGCGGAGGCCTCCAAAAGGCTGTCGACCCGCATGCCCCTGAACTCCATCATCCAGTCGCTGGCCTGTAGTCGATCCGCTAGGGCCCCCACACCGGCCTCCACCACCTCAAGCACGTCCAGCCCAGCAGGCAGTGCCTCATCGAGCGCTGCTCGCACCCGCTCCGGGTCGACCCGCTCGGTCACCGAGATCTCGAAGTACTCCGCCTCACTGGCCGTTCCGGTCGGCGCTGCGTTCGCGTAGGAGATCTTGGGGTGAGGATGGAAGCCCGCAGAGAAAGCCATGGGGACAGCAGCCCGGCGCAACGCCCGCTCGAGGGCGCGCTGGAAGTCGCGCGTCGAGGAGAAGCGCAGCCGCCCGCGCTTGGCATAGCGAACCCGCAGCTTCTGGACGGCAGGGGCCGGAGGGGGACCGTCGGGAGTGCGTGCCATGACGGCGACCTTACGGGGCCGATGACAACTGGACCGGCCCGATGACAACCACCAGGGGTCCGGCGTACCGTCGATCGATGGACCACTTCAGGGTGAAGCGGTCCCCGGATCGGAGGCTTGTGAGATGTTTGTTCAGATCATTCAGGGCACCTGCCGCGACTCTGAGGCCCTGCGCCGCCAGATCGACGTGTGGCGCCGGGAGCTGGGACCGAAGGCGCAGGGCTGGCTGGGTGGCACGTACGGCGTGACCGACGACAACACTTTTGTCGGCTTGGTGCGCTTCGACTCCAAGGAGGCCGCAGCCCGCAACTCGACCCGCCCAGAGCAGGGCGCGTGGTGGGCGCAGACCGAGAAGTGTTTCGAGGGCGAAGTGACTTTCCACGACTGCGACGACGCCATGACGTTCCTGGATGGCGGCGCTGACGACGCCGGGTTCGTCCAGGTCATCCAGGGCCGGCTAACAGATCCCGAGCGTTTCAGCAGGTTCATGGAGCTACCCATGGACATGCTGCACGAGGCCCGGCCCGAGATCATCGGCGGCCTGATCGCGATGGAGCCGGACGGACGGTTCACCGAGACTGTCGCCTTCCGCAGCGAGGAGGCTGCCCGTGAGGGTGAGCGCAAAGAGATGCCCGCCGAGATGGGCCAGGTCTGGGAGAACGAGCTGGCCCAGATGCAGGACGTGACCTACCTGGACCTGCGTCACCCCTGGTTCGCCAGCAGGGGGTAACCGGCAACAGGCAAGACAGCGGGAAGCCAGACTAGGGGGCCTCCAGCAGGTCGCCCTTGCCGGCAGTCAGCACGGTCAGTGGCAGGAGGCGTTTTCCGGTGGGCCCGATCTCGATTGCGGTGTCCATCTGCGGGCAGACGCCACAGTCGAAGCACGGGGTCCAGCGGCAGTCCTCGACCTCTACGTCGCTCAGGGCGTCCTGCCAGTCCTGCCAGAGCCAGTCCTTGTCCAGACCGGAGTCGAGGTGGTCCCAGGGCAGCACCTCGTTCTGCTCGCGCTCGCGGGTGGTGTACCAGGCAACATCGACGGGCTCGTCGGCCAGAGCGCTCTGGGCACACCGCATCCATCGTTCATAGCTGAAGTGCTCGCTCCAGCCGTCGAACCGGGCACCGTCACGCCATGCTGCCTCGATGACCTTGCCGACGCGGCGGTCACCTCGGGACAGCAGGCCCTCGACGATGCCGGGCTCACCGTCGTGGTAGCGGAACCCGATGGCCGAGGCGAACCGCTTGTCGGCCCGGATCGCGTCGCGCAGCTTCTGCAGCCGCGCGTCGGTCTCCGGCGCGCCAAGCTGGGCACACCACTGGAACGGGGTGTGCGGCTTGGGGATGAACCCTCCGATCGAGACGGTGCAACGGATGTCCCGCAGGCCGGTGACCCGTCGCCCCGTCTCGATGACCCGCTTGGCGAGGTCGGCGATCTGAAGCACGTCCTCGTCGGTCTCGGTCGGCAGACCACACATGAAGTACAGCTTCACCTGGCGCCAGCCGGCCGAGTAGGCGGCGGTGACAGTGTTGATCAGGTCCTGCTCGCTGACCATCTTGTTGATGACCTTGCGAATGCGCTCTGATCCGCCCTCAGGGGCGAACGTGAGGCCGGAGCGGCGCCCGCCCCGGGTCAGCTCGTTGGCCAGGTCGATGTTGAAGGCATCCACGCGGGTCGACGGCAGGGACAGACCCGTCTGGGTGCCTTCGTAGCGGTCGGCCAGACCCTTGGCGATCTCGGCAATCTCCGAATGGTCGGCGCTCGACAGCGAGAGGAGACCCACCTCGTCGAATCCCGTTGCTGCCAAACCTGTTTCGATCATCTCGCCGATACCGGTGATGGATCGCTCGCGAACCGGGCGGGTGATCATGCCGGCCTGGCAGAAGCGGCAACCGCGGGTGCAGCCGCGGAAGATCTCGACCGACATCCGCTCGTGCACGCTCTC
>DAITND010000296.1:0-3365 GCA_036834825.1 Dermatophilaceae bacterium | reverse complement strand
TTAGCTCCAGCATCGAGGGGCGGGCCCCTGCTGTCATGTAGTCGTTGACCGCCTCGCAGGCGGCCGTGACGTTGTCGAAGCACGCGGCAGCCGTGTGGGGAGCGGCCGCCTGCGGGCGTAGGGCGAGGGTCACCTCGGTGATCACACCCAGCGTTCCCTCCGACCCGACGAACAGGTGGGTGAGGTCGTACCCTGCCACGCCCTTGGCGGTCGCCCGCCCGGTGCGCAACACCGATCCGTCGGCCAGCACGACCTCCAGGGCGTGCACGAAGTCACCGGTCACGCCGTACTTCACGCAGCACAGGCCGCCGGCGTTGGTGGCGACGTTGCCGCCGATGGTCGAACTCTCCCGGGACGCCGGGTCGGGCGGGAAGAACAGCCCGTGGCCGGCGACTGCCCTGGCCAGCTCCGCGTTGACCACGCCGGGCTGCACCACGGCGATCTGCTCACCGACGTCGATCCGCAGGATCTGGTCCATCCGCACCAGGCTGAGCAGGACACACCCGTCGACGGCGTTGGCCCCACCGGAGAGCCCGGTTCGCGCACCCTGGGGCACGACCGGCACACCGTGCCTGGCTGCGACCTGCAGTGCAACGGACACCTCGGCGGTTGACCGTGGCCGCACCAGGGCCGATGGTGTCCCGACCGGGCAGAACCTGGCCTGGTCGGCTGCGTGGGAGTCGACAACGTCCGAGTCGGTAGCCACGACGTCCGTGCCCAGAGCGTCGACGAGCTCGCGGACGACCTCGGGCAGGATCGACGTCACCGTCACACCCGGTGGTAGATGACGGTAGGTCGCTCGGCGCGAAGTGCTTGTGCCGCAAGGGCTCCGAGCTGCCCGATGCTCGAGGCCTCGACACCGTGGGCGCCGATGGCCCGGGCGAGGGCGGGGACATCGGGGCGGTACAGATCCACCGCCTGCGGGGTGATGCCCCGGTCCAGCATCTGCATACGGATCTCGCCGTTGTCCACGATGATGACCGGCAGGGCCAGGCGCAGCTCGGTGGCGGTAATGAGCTCCTGGATGCTGAACATTGCAGCTCCGTCACCGATCAAAGCGATGACTGGGCGGGAAGGGTCCGCCACCTTGGCGCCGATGGCCGCGGGCAAGCCGTACCCAAGGGTGGCGTAGCCAGTCGGGTACAGCAGCCTGTTGGCCGCAGTGAAAGGCCAGTAGTGCACCGTGCCGAAGTAGGTCACCTGTGAGCTGTCCCCCGCGACGACCGTATCGGTTGGCAGGGCCGCGGTCAGGGACCCTTGGACGTCGGCCCACGGTCCGGCGTCGGCGGCGCACTCGGCAGCCATGGCCTTGCGATAGCCGGCCGCTCGGTCGCGCGACCAGTGGCCGATTCCCTTGCCCTTCAACACTTCCAGCACCTCGCTGAGCACCAGGGCCGCATCACCGATGATCGGCACGTCGGCGCGGACGTTCTTGTGCATCTGGGCAGGGTCGAGGTCGATGCGAACGACGGTGCGCTCTCCGGGACGTCCCGGGGCGATCACGCCGCCCCACAGGTCGGAGTCAGCGACTTCGCTGCCGACGATGACCAGGACGTCGGCGTCGTTGGCTGCCTGGTGGGCGGCGGCCAGACGGGCTCCGGCACCCAGAGACGCCGGATGCGACTCGTCCAGGATCCCCTTGCCGTTGACGGTCGTCAGAACGGGTATGGCGAGCTCAGCGAGTGCGCGTATCTGCACGCCGGCGCCACGTGCACCACCCCCGGCCAAGACCAGCGGACGCTGGGCTGCAGCGATCACGGCCGCGACGACCTGGGCGACGGCCGGGTCTGGACGAGCTGGGCTTGCGAACGGCTTGGACGGGCACAGTCGCCGTATCCACTCACCCTCGAGGACGTCGACGGGCACCTCGAGGTGGATCGGGCGCGGGCGGGTTGTTGCGAGTTGTTCGAAGATGGCGGCGACGACCTCGGGGATCTCGTCGGCGCTCTCGACCCGCACGCTGCGACCGCATACGGCGTCTAGGGCGCCCTGTTGGTTCTTCACCTCGTGCAGCCAGCCGAAGTCGGCACCGACCTTGCCGCGGGGCACGCCCGGTGAGATCGCCACCGTGGGCACCGAGTCAGCGTAGGAAGTGGCCAGGGCAGTAATCGCGTTGGTGATACCTGGACCGGAGGTCGTGATAAGCACACCGGGTCGGCCACTGATCCGGGCATACCCGTCAGCGGCGTAGCCCGCGCCCTGCTCGTGGCGGGTGACTACGTGCCGGATCCCGGATTGCGGCAAGTAGCGGTACAGCTCGAGGTTGTGCGTTCCGGGGATACCAAAGACATCTTGCACCCCTTGTGCCACAAGGGCGTCGATGACGGCAGCGCCGCCGGTGATCTGCTCAGCCACCTGGGGAGTTCTTCCGCGGGGCCATGGCGCTGATCAGCTCGTAGGCCGCGTGGGAGGCTGCGATACCGGTCACCTCGGCGTGGTCGTACGCCGGTGCCACCTCCACGATGTCGGCGCCGACGAGGTTCAGGTCGGCGAACCCGCGCAGGAGGCTCAGGAGTTCCCGGCTGGTCAGCCCGCCGGCCTCCGGGGTCCCGGTGCCCGGTGCGAACGCCGGGTCGAGCACGTCGATGTCCAGGGACACGTAGGTGGGCCGGTCGCCGACGCGGGCCTTGATCCGTTCGGCGGCTCCGCGCCAGCCCATGTCGTCCATGTCGTGGCAGGCGATGACCTGGAAGCCGAGCACCTGATCGTCGGTGAGGTCCTCGCGGGTATACAGAGGGCCGCGGATGCCCACGTGGATGCTCCCCGTCTTATCGATCAGTCCCTCCTCGCTGGCACGCCGAAATGGGGTGCCGTGCGTCACGGGCGCCCCGAAGTAGGTGTCCCACGTGTCGAGGTGGGCGTCGAAGTGGACGGCCGCGACGGGCCCGTGCATCTCGTGCATGACCCGCAACAGCGGCAGCGCGATGGTGTGGTCGCCACCGATGGTCAGCAGCCTGGCGCCGGAGTGGGCAATCGAGCGCGCCCCTCGTTCGATCTGACGCACCGCCTCGCTGATGTCGAACGGGTTGCAGGCGATGTCGCCGGCGTCGACGACCTGCTGCACGGCAAAGGGCTCGACGTCTTGCACGGGATTGTAGGTTCGCAAGAGCTTGGACGACGCGCGAATGTGGGCCGGCCCGAAGCGGGCACCGGGGCGGTAGCTGACCCCGGAGTCGAACGGCACGCCCACGACGGCGACGTCGGCGCGCTCGACCTCGTCGAGGCGTGGCAGGCGAGCGAAAGTGGCGGGGCCGCCATAGCGGGGTATGACGGTCGCGTCGACGGGCCCGCGGGGCGTGTCGGCAGCCATCAGTTCAGAGCACCTTCGAGAGAAACCAGAAACCAGAAACCAGAAAATGTTTTGG
>DAITND010000295.1:0-3372 GCA_036834825.1 Dermatophilaceae bacterium | reverse complement strand
TAATCTATTGACCTGGGCGGCTGGGGTGTTAGGCGGTCAGCCGCGCGCACCTGCCACCGTTGCGTGGCATTGCCGTTCAGCGACGTTGTCGTGGAAGAGCCACGACACCCTCGGGTAGAGGTGGCAGGCCGGCGACCGTGCACAGCAGATCGGCCCAGGCCTGCAGGTGGACGCCCAGGTTGGGTCCGCCGGGTGTCCAGGAGGCCCGGATCTCCATCTCCACGGTGGCACCGCGATCTACCAGGCCGGCAAAGCTCTCAGACACGACCCGGGTAACCGTGCCCGCGTCAGCCGTGTGGATCGCCTCACGATTCTCGAGCGCTTCCTTCAACCACGACCATCCGACCGCGCCGAGCATCGGATCGTTGGCCAGCTCCGGATCGAACACTGCGCGGGCGAAGGTGACCGCGCGCCAGACCCCGTTCCACGGCTCAGGCTCGGACGGGTCGTACAGCAGAACGAAGCGACCAGAGGCGAGCTCATCACCGCCGCCGAGCGCTCCCGAGCTGATGACCTCTGCTGACATCGCCACGGCGTACGGGGCGATCCGACTCGGGGCGGGCACCTCGGTGAGGTGAACCTCCGGACGCAGCCGAGCCGCGCGCAGGTCCCGAAGTGCCTGTGCGAATTCCGTCGAGTCCTCGCCTGGGACGCTACGACTGTCCACAACCGAAGGCTATGTCGGCCGGTACCTCGAACGCGTCGCGGCACGCCGGGATACGGTTCGGCGATGTTGGCTTTACTCGCTCTGGCCTCGAGTGCATTCTGGGGAACCTCAGATTTCTTCGCCGGACTCAAGGCGCGGACCATCGCACCGCCCGCCGTCGTAGCCGTCACCCAGGGCTTTGCGTTCCTGGCGCTCAGCGTCATCCTGCTGGTGCGCCATAGCGGTTTCTCCCCCTCCTTCTCCGGGAACGGCCCGTTGTGGGCGATCGCTGCGGGGGCGAGCGGGGCGGTGGGGCTGGTCTGTTTCTACACGGCACTGGCCTCGGGAACGATGGGCGTGGTCGCACCGATCTCATCCCTGGGAGCACTTGTCCCCGTCTTCCTCGGCCTGCTCACCGGGGAGCATCCAACTGCGACCGCGTGGGTCGGGATGGCCGTGGCGGTGGCGGGCGCGGCCCTGGCCTCCGGGCCGGAGCTGACCGGCGCAGTGCCAGCGCGCCCGGTGATCCTGGCCGCTGTCGCCGCGGCGTGCTTCGGGACCGCGCTCTACTGCCTGGACCGCGGGGCTCGCTATGCGCTTCTGGAGACTCTCTGGGGGATGCGGGTGACCACCGTCTCCCTGTTCCTCATTGCCGGGCTGGTGGCGCGATCGGCCGGCGGCACCCGCAGGGGCGACCTGCCGGCGCTCGCGGTCATCGGCCTGGCCGACGTCACCGCGAACGGGCTCTTCGCCTTCGCCTCGTCCCGGGGAATGGTCAGCGTGGCCAGCGTGCTCGCCTCGCTGTACCCCGTCGCCACGCTCTTCTGGGCGAGGCTGCTGCTGGGCGAGAGGTTGCGCCACGTCCAGACCATCGGGGTCGCGTTGACCCTGGCTGGGGTGGTCGCCATCGCACTTTGACCCCGGTGCCAAGGACAGCGTCTGCGTGGGAGAATCTGCGGGTGACGAGCTCCCCGAACAGCCCCCGCGACAGTGTCCTGGTACGCGCCGCCCGACGTCAGAGCGTGCCGCACACCCCGGTCTGGTTCATGCGTCAGGCGGGCCGGTCGCTGCCGGAGTACCGCAAGGTTCGCGAGGGCGTGGGGATGCTCGACTCCTGCCGTACGCCGGACCTGGTCGCGGAGATCACGCTGCAGCCGGTGCGCCGGCACGGGGTCGACGCGGCCATCCTGTTCAGCGACATCGTGGTGCCTCTGGCCGCCGTCGGAGTCGATCTTGACATCGTCGCGGGGGTGGGGCCCGTGGTAGCCCAGCCGTTCCGGACGCACTCCGACCTCGACCGTATTCCGGAGCTGACGCCCGAGCACATCCCCTACATCACCGAGGCCGTGCAGCTGGTCCTTGCGGAGCTGGGCGCGACGCCGTTGATCGGGTTCGCCGGTGCGCCGTTCACTCTCGCGTCCTACCTCGTCGAGGGTGGGCCGTCCAAGAACCACGAACATACCAAGGCCATGATGCACGGCGACCCGCAGCTGTGGAACGCACTGTGCGCCCGGCTGGCACAGATCGCCGGAGGGTTCCTGCGGGTCCAGGCGCAGGCTGGGGCGTCGGCCGTGCAGCTCTTCGACTCATGGGTGGGCGTGCTGTCCCGCAAGGACTACGAGACCTTCGTCCAGCCGCACTCGCGGGTGGCTCTGTCGGCCGTGGTCGATCTTGACGTCCCCAAGATCCACTTCGGCACCGGAACCGGCGAACTGCTGGCCTCGATGGGTGCCGCCGGCGCCGATGTCGTGGGGGTCGACTTCCGCACCTCACTGACGGATGCCCGAGCACGCCTCGGAGACGGGTACGCCGTGCAGGGCAACCTCGACCCCGCGCTGCTGTTCGCACCATGGCCGGCACTGGAGAAGGTTGTGCGATCCATCGTGGCGGAGGGCGCGCAGGCGCCGGGACACATCTTCAACCTCGGCCACGGAGTGCTGCCGGCCACGGACCCTGGGGTGCTGACCCGCGTCGTCGAGCTGGTGCACGAGGCATCCGCCCACTGACCTCACCGGCCAACGTCATCAGTTGACCTCACTTACGACCTCGATCACTGAGTTGATTCCCTGACCTCAGTGGTTGCTCTTACTGCTTGACCTCACGTGCTGAGCCCGCACGGCGCCGGCGCAACCACCACACGACCGGTGCTGCCAGCAGGGCGAAGAACACGGCGAATGGCAGAACGGCTCCGATGGCCGTAAGGAGCCCGCTGACAGAGGCAGTGAACGCGTCCCAGCCGGAACCCAGACCGCCGACGAAACCGGTCTTCGTCACGGGTTCGTGCCCGGGCGTGCTCAGCGAGACCGTCAACGTGGCGCGCTCGACACTGTTCTTGAGAGCGTCCAGCTGTGACTCCAACGACTCCAGGTCGGCCTCGCGTTGACTCAGCTCGCCTTCGAGAGCCACGACCTGACCGATGTCCTTGGCCTGGGTCATCAGGGTACGCACGCGATCGACGCTGGCACGCATGGTCTTGAGCCGGCTCTCGGTGTCGACATACTGGGCGGTGACGTCCTGTGAGGACATATTGCGCTGGAGCACCGTGCCGATCCTGGCGAGCTGGTCCAGCGCGGTGTCGAGCTTGTCCGCCGGCACCGACAGGGTCAGGGTGCCAAAGCCACCCAGGGAGTCGAATTTGCGTGCAGGGGCCGAAGGAGTCTGCAGGGGCTGCGGGCCACCAGGGCTGCCCGTTCCGATCTGCTCACCGAGCACCTGAGCCTGGAGCC
>DAITND010000294.1:0-3393 GCA_036834825.1 Dermatophilaceae bacterium | reverse complement strand
CCGTGGTTGCAGTAGCCCCCGGGGTTCTTGTAGAGGTACTGCTGGTGGTAGCCCTCGGCGTAGCAGAAGGGGCCGGCGTCCTGGGCGGACCGCATCTCTGTGGTGATGGCACCGAAACCGTTGCCCTGCAGCACGGTTTGGAAGGCCTCCCGCGTCGCACGTGCCGCTGCTTCCTGATCGGGGGTCGACCAGTAGATCGCGCTCCTGTACTGCGTGCCGCGATCGTTGCCCTGGCGGTAGCCCTGCGTCGGGTCGTGGTTCTCCCAGAAGGCCTTGAGCAAAAGCTCCGGGGAGGTCAGTGACGCGTCATACGCGATGAGCACTGCCTCGGCGTGTCCCGTCCGGCCGCTGCACACTTCCTCGTATGTCGCGTTGGGGGTGAAGCCCCCCATGTACCCGGCGGCCGTGCTCACCACGCCGGGCAGCTGCCAGAAGATGCGTTCTGCACCCCAGAAGCAGCCCATCGCGACATAGAGAACCTGGGTGCCGGCTGGCCAGGGACCCAGCAGCGAAGTGCCGAGCACTTCGTGGCGCTCCAGGATGTCCGGCAGGGGCGTGCTCCGTCCGGGCAGGGCGTCGTCGGCGGTGGTCAGGGTGCCCCTCATAGATCCAAACACAGGACAATTCTCACACGACTCGCCGATCGGGGGGTTCGCCGGCGGCAGAGACTGGTCGATCCGTTCGCTGTCTGTCAGGATCGGCTCTTGAGGACGCCGTGACCTCGGCAGGTCGCGGAGTCCGGGAAGGCGAGACATGGCCCACGACGGCGTGCCCTTCGCAGTGACCCTTCACATGGTGGCGCTCAGGGCCGGCGTATCGACGGCGACCGTCTCCCGGGTGCTCAAGGGCCGAGGGCCGGCCTCTGAGTCGACTCGGGCGAAGGTTGTCGCGGCCGCCGATGAACTGGGCTACACGCCGCCCGGTCGGCCCCGGACTCCGGTCGTGACACGCCACGATGTCCACGGGCTGGTACTTGCCGACCTCACCGGTGCCTACGACTCGGAGATCGTCATGGGTTTCGAGTCCGCGGCCGCAGAGCTGGGACAAGGCGTGGCCCTTGTCGTGGTCCAGCGTCGACACGATGCCTCCGAGGCCCTTCATGGACTGGCTCAACGCGTCGACGGCTTGGCCATCGGGGCCAACACGGTGCCTGACTCGGTGGTTCTGGACCTGTCCCGAGACTTGCCGGTGGTACTGCTCGCGCGCCCCGCGGTGGCCGGCTGCGACTCGGTGCGGGCCGAAAACGCCGGGAATGCTGCCCTGCTCACCTCTCATCTCCTGGAGCATGGCCGCTCGCACCTGGTGTTCGTGGGCGATCCCGACAGCTCTCCGGACGTCGCCGAAAGGTACTCCGGGTTCCGAACGGCTCACGTGGTCGCACAGGTGCCCATGCGTCGCCCTCCGCTTCGCGTACCGCTGGTCGAGGGCGCCGGCATCCACGTCGCGGACGAGATCCTGCGGCGACGGGTCAAGGTCGACGGGCTCGTCTGCGCCAACGACGACCTCGCCCTGGCCATCATCAGGCGACTGCAGGACAACGGGGTAAGCCTGCCCGATGAGATGGCTGTCGTGGGATGGGATGACGTCCTGGCAGCCCGGTACACCTCCCCGGCCCTGACCACGGTGCGTCAGCCGATCCGCGACATCGGTCGCCTCGCTTGCGAACAGCTGCAGGCTCGTATCGTCGGTGGCCGGCCGGCGGGCAGGGCTCGGGTGCTTGCGACCCAGGTGGTCATCCGGTCCTCGTGCGGTTGTCCGGTGCTGTCACCGATCATCGACACCTGAGCGCCCGACGCCTCACGGCCCGTGGTGGCTGCTCGCGTAACCTTGGCGCCATGACCGCCATGAACACACCGACGCCCGAGTACGACGCTGGTTTCAACACGAGAGCGATCCACGCGGGACAGGAGCCGGACCTGCGGACCGGGGCCGTGGTGCCGGCGATCTACCAGGTCTCGACCTACAAGCAGGACGGGGTCGGCGGTCTTCGGGGCGGCTATGAGTACAGCCGTTCAGCTAACCCGACTCGCACTGCGCTGGAGCAGTGCCTCGCGGCGCTCGAGGGCGGTGGCCGCGGCTTCGCGTTCGCCTCCGGTCTGGCCGGGCAGGACACGGTGATCAGGGCGCTGCTCAAGCCCGGTGACCACGTGGTCGTTCCCGCCGATGCCTATGGCGGCACGTACCGCCTGATGAACAAGGTCGCCCTTCCGTGGGGGGTGGAACACTCGATCGCCACGATCTCGGACGTCGAGGCCGTGCGCGCCGCCATCCGACCGGGCCAGACCAGGATCGTGTGGGTCGAGACACCGACCAACCCGTTGTTGGGCATCGCCGACATCGCGGCGCTCGCGGTCGTGGCTCATGAGGCCGGCGCGATCCTGGCAGTGGACAACACGTTCGCCACGCCCTACCTCCAGCAGCCGCTGGCCCTCGGCGCCGACCTTGTCATGCACTCGACCACGAAATACTGCGGTGGCCACAGCGATGTCGTCGGCGGGGCGGTCGTCACGGCGAAGACCGTCGCGGTTGCCGGGCTCGAGGACGCCGAAGAACGCATTGGCTTCCACCAGAACTCCATGGGTGCGATTGCCGGGCCGTTCGACGCCTGGCTGGTGCTGCGCGGCCTGAAGACCCTTGGCGTGCGGATGGAGCGCCACTGTGACAACGCCGAGAAGGTCGTGCAGTTCCTGCAGGGTCACCGCGCCGTCACTGCCGTTCACTACCCGGGTCTGTCCACCCACCCCGGCCACGATGTGGCAACCAGACAGATGAAACGCTACGGCGGCATGGTCTCCTTCCAGGTCGGCGGCGGCGAGCAACAGGCGGTCGATGTCTGCGGCGCCACCCAGATCTGGACCCTGGGCGAGAGCCTGGGTGGGGTCGAGTCGCTGATCGAGCATCCCGCACGGATGACGCACGCCTCGGTCCGCGGGACCGAGCTGGAGGTGCCCGCTGACCTGGTGCGTCTGTCCACCGGCATCGAGGACGCCGAGGACCTCATCGACGACCTCGACGCGGCGCTGGCCAAGAGCGTCGGCTGAGCCCTCGCGCTGTCACCGCTGGCCTCGCCGATGACACGGATCCTGTGTGTCGACTTCGGGTCGACCTTCACCAAAGCAGTCCTTCTCGACCCTGCGGACGGCGCCCCCTTGGCCGCTGCATCGGTGCCCACCACGATCAGCACAGACGTTCTGGACGGCTACCGGTCGATCTGCCAGAGCATCGCCGCTGCGGGGTTTCCGCCGGCGGATGAGGTTCTGGCGTGCTCCAGCGCCGGCGGCGGACTGCGGCTCGCGGTTGTGGGCTACGAGCGATCTGTCACGGCCGAGGCGGGCCAGCGGGTCGGGCTGAGCGCCGGGGCGAAGATCGTGCATGTTGCGGCGGGGCCGATGA
>DAITND010000293.1:0-3403 GCA_036834825.1 Dermatophilaceae bacterium | reverse complement strand
ACGTGCATCGCGCACGGCATCGACATGAAGTACTCCATGACGCACATGCGCGACGCGGTCAAGAGTGGCCACTGGCCCCTCTACCGGTTCGCCCCCGGACCCGACGAGCACACGAAGCCGTTCCGCCTCGACTCCCGCAAGCCGGCGCTGGCGTTCAGTGAGTTCGCGCTCGCGGAGGCCCGGTTCGCGATGCTCGAACGCTCCGACCCCGAGCGGGCTCACCACCTCATGGCCCTGGCCCAGGCCGACGTCGACGAGCGCTGGCACTACTACGAGCAGCTCGCCGGAGTCGAACGAAGCGTGCCGCACGAGCCCGGGGCGATCGTCGATCCCGAGGGCGTAGCCACCGAGGAGGTGCCGTCATGACCGCCGAATCGACCACCGAATCGACAGTCCTGCCCGACTTCGACCTGACCACCACGTACCTGGGACTGCCCCTGCGCAGCCCGCTGGTCGCCTCCTCCGGGCCGCTGACCGCCCAGATCGACTCTCTGCGCGCCCTCGAGCAGGCCGGAGTCGCCGCGGTCGTGCTGCCCTCCTTGTTCGAGGAGCAGGTCGAGCACGAGGACATGCAGGCCGACCGTCTGGGCGACCTCGGTGCGGACAGCAATCCGGAGGCCACGAGCTACTTCCCCGACCTGAGGGACTACGAGTCGGTTGCCGACCGCTACGTGCGCCACATCGAGGAGGCGAAGAAGGCTCTGTCGATCCCCGTGGTCGCCAGCCTGAACGGGGTGAGCCCGGGCGGCTGGGTGAGGTACGCGCGACTGCTTGAGCGCGCCGGCGCCGATGCGCTCGAGCTGAACCTGTATGGGGTCACGGCCGACATTGACGTGACCGGGCGCGAGGTCGAGGACAGCCAGGTGGAGCTGGTCGACCTGGTCAAGTCGTCCCTGTCGATCCCGCTCGCGGTCAAGATCGGCCCGTACTACAGCGCGTTGGGCCACCAGGCCGTGCGGATCGTCGAGGCTGGGGCAGATGCTCTGGTGCTGTTCAACCGCTTCTACCAGCCCGACATCGACCCCCGAACCCGGAAGGTGACACCGGCCCTGGAGCTGTCGTCGTCAGCGGAGCTGCGGCTGCCGCTGCGCTGGACCGCCATCTTGTCCGGGCGCGTCCAGGCGTCGCTGGCCGTGACGACCGGGGTCCACACCGGCGCTGACGTCGCCCGCTGTCTGCTCGCCGGCGCCGACGTGGCGATGATGACCTCGGCGCTGCTGCTGAACGGTCCCGAGCATGTCGGTACCGTCGAGCGCGAGCTCGTCGCATGGGCTGCGGAGTCGGGCTTTGAATCGGTGGCACAGTTGCGGGGCAGTGTCAGCCAGCGTCACGTCGCGGACCCGTCCGCATTCGAACGGGCGAACTATATGTCCGCACTCATCGGCTTTACCAGCTCCTTCCACTGAGAGCGTTACCTGGGGAGCTGAAGGTCAGACCTGTCGGCGCCCGGTGTTACGGACAAATTTCCCGCTCCTACGTCTCGCTGCCGTACTGGCCGGCTCCTGAGGCCGTCGACACCCAAGCACACTGCGGTCGACCGACCGGGCCGCGACTTTGCATCAAACGTGGTCTTGCCGTAGACGGGGGTCCCGGGCAGGTTCGCGCCGGTACCGGTCCCGGAGGTGACCACGGCCCGCATCGCCTGCTGCAGCCCGGCAACGACCGCGGTCTGCAGCGGATCGTCCTACGGGTCACTGAGACTTGTTGGGATGCCTCCGGGATCCTTCCGCAGTGGGACGGACATGCCCTTCGTCGTCTTGGCGATCCCGGTGTGGGTGGCCACGCTCTCGATCGTCAGCCCCCTGACCCCGTCGGCGGCGAGCATCAACCGGGCCGCCGGGACGTCGTCGGATTCGTCTTCCAGTCTTTAACCTCATCTCCACGTTGACCGCCCGGGAGAACGTCGCGGTGCTCGCTGAGCTCACGCGTCACGACCAGCCTGGGCGAGTTGATGCCGTGCTGTCCGATGTCGGCCTCACCGACCTGGCCGAGTACTTCCCCAGCCAGGTCTCCGGTGGGCAGTAGCAGCGGGTGGCCATCGCCCTTGCCTTGGTGAAGCCACATCCCTGCTGTTGTGCGACGAGCCGACCGGTGGGCTCGACCTGGAGACCGGCCGCACATTGACAATGCTTGCGGGGCCCCGGGTTCAACGTGGATCTACTGAGGTGCCGCAGGCTCCGTGAGAACGATTCTGGACAGTTAGCACCTCGCATGGGTCTCGGGGGCAGATGCATCAGGAGGAGGTTCCATGAACGTGGAGCCAGAGACAGACTTGTCGTCTATCCCGCTGGACCAACTTCGGACCGAGCTGGACACCACCAACGACGGACTTTCAGCGGCGGAGGCTGTCGACCGGCTGGCACGGTATGGCCGCAATGAGATCGCGGAGAAACGCCGGCATCCGCTTCTTGAGTTCGCAAGCTTCTTCTGGGCACCGATCCCCTGGATGATCGAGGTCGCGCTGGTGCTGTCTCTCCTGGCACGACACTGGACCGACTCAGTGATCATCGGGGTGTTGCTGGCCATGAACGGACTAGTGGCCTTCTCCGAGGAGCACCAGGCAGCCAACGCGATTGAGGCGCTCAAGCAGCGACTTGCGTCCACCACCCGTGTGCGCCGAGACGGCGAGTGGATGCAGCTGCCAGTCGGCGACCTGGTTCCCGGTGACGTCGTGCGGGTACGCCTGGGCGACATCGTCCCTGCTGATGCGGTGAGGTCTGAGCAACGGGGGCAGTGCTGTGTGGTGCAGAGGTCAATGGTCGGTGGCTGGAGACCAGCAAGATCCGCCCCTCAGCCGAGGTAAGCGGGCACCACTGGCCCTCTTCACAAAACCGCAAGGTGCGCCGGCACAGCTCGCCAAACATCTTGGCGTTCTCAGCGTCCCACAGGATCTGGGTGCCCACGCAGGTGGTCATGACCTCGCCGCCGTCCTCAGGGTCTCCCGAGCTTCTGCGGTAATGAGCGTTAGGAGGTCGCTCACCCGCTGACCTTGCTTTGAGGGCTTCGAGTGCGGCGATCGTGTGGGCGTAGATGGCTGGAGCCAGATCAGGGACGCCTGTCTCGGACTTCCTCAGGACCCTCCCCAAGAGCCCAGATTCCAAAAATGCACGCCCCGCACCGTGTGCGGAAGAGGAACCAGACCTCCAAAAGCGGGCGAAAGGGCGATCAGCGCCTTCGGTCGTTCGCCGGACCCGTGGGCACCGAGCTGGTCAGACCACGCATAGGCCCAGGACGCTGGCGGCTCTGTGCCAGGCGATGGGTGCGGGCTTGCTCCACGGTGGGATATCGGCGGTCGGCGAGCACGATGTCCTTGGCCACCGGCGTCCCTGACATCCGGGACCAAAGTCTCTACCGGCGAGGAATCGCAGGGAGTGGCATGAAGGTCTTCTGTTGGCAAACATGG
>DAITND010000292.1:0-3434 GCA_036834825.1 Dermatophilaceae bacterium | reverse complement strand
GCCGAAGTGTTCCACCGGCTCATCCCAGGGCTGCAACGCAGGTCGCCAGGGTGCATCGCGCCTCCTGGCAATCGTCGTAAGACGATCCGCTTGCGAAGATCCCGCCTGCGCTTCCTGGACCTGTCCGCTCTGTGCTTGCACCAAGCCGCGATCTCCGCGGCCCCACCCGGTCGCCGGCCGACCCGTGGTGGAGGCAGCGGTATACGTCCCCCGCAGGATGACTCTAAAGCGATGCTTGCAGCAGTTCGGGATTGGCGATCGTCTGCAGGAGGGTGGCCAGATGACGGATGGCCGGGCTCTGGCTCATGGTTCGGCGCCAGATCAGCTGGATGTTTCGGGTGGGAACCGGGTCGATGACGCGGACCGCCACGATCGACTCGGGAAGCAACGGCCTGCCCAGCCTGGGGAGAAGCCCTACTGCCACGCCCTGCTCCACCAAGGCGATGTGGGTTGCGAACTCGCTGTCATAGAACGGGATGTGGGGATCGGCGCCGATATCGGCAAACATACGCACCAGCCAGTCGTGGCAGATGCTTCCGGCGGTGCTGCTCACCCAACACTCGTCCACAAGGTCCCGTGGCGTGACCTCGCTCCGGCTCGCCAGCCTGTGACTGCGGTGCACCAGGACATCGGCCACATCCACACACAGGTCCAGAGTCTGGATGTGCGCAGGGATGCGCAGCGGCTGGGTGTTCCAGTTGTGGACGACGGCGAGGTCCACCTGACCGGTGGCAACGAGATCGACCGAGACCCACGGATCATTCTCGACGAACGTCACCGCCACCGCAGAATCGGCGGCCTCGAGCTCGGCAAGCATCGGGGCGAGCAGGCCGCGGCATGCAGTCGAATGCGCCGAGATCCTCACTGCCCCAGAAGGCTTTCCGCCCTCGGCCTGCACCCCGGCCTCCAGGAGCTCGACCTGGGCCAGGAGGGAGGCGCCCTGTTCGGCCAGGCGCCGGCCGTGCTCGGTGAGCATGATGCCCCGGCCGAACTTCTCCAGCGACGGAAGGCCGAAGTGCTTGTCGAGTCTCTTGATCTGCTGGGAGATCGCAGAAGGGCTGTAGCCCAGTGCCTCTGCCGCGCCCACCACGGACCCGTGGACGTCGATGGCCTTCAGTGAGCGAAGTGCGACGAGATCAATCATGAAGCGACTCTACATAGTAGAGCCATGAAACGTTCGCTGGTAGTTCCGGGTCTGGGCTGACAGTGTTGGCGACATGAAGCCCAAAGACACCGCCCTGGCCATCCTTGTGGCGATTATCTGGGGCTCTAACTTCGTGGTCATCGACGCGGGTCTGGCCGACATCCCCCCGCTGCTGTTCACCGCGATGCGGTTCGTTCTCGTTGCGCTCCCGGCCGTGTTCCTCGTCCGCCCCCCGGGAATCGGGTGGAGGAACGTGGTCCTCATCGGAGTGTTCATGTCCGTCAGCCAGTTCTCGCTCGTCTACCTCGCGCTGCACCTCGGAATGCCGCCCGGCCTGACCTCCCTGGTCCTGCAAGCCCAGGTGCTGCTCACAGTTCTGCTCTCCTCGGCCTTCCTGGGCGAGAAGCCCTCTCGCAAACAGCTTCTTGGTGTCGGGGTCGGAGTCATCGGCATGATCATCGTCGCGGTGGGGCACAGCGCCATCGCCCCGATCCTGCCCCTGATCCTGGTTCTCGGTGCAGCTCTGTCGTGGTCCATCGGCAACGTCCTGGCCCGCAAGGTCCGGGCCCGTTCAGGTCTTTCACTGGTGGTCTGGTCGGGCCTGGTCGTCCCGGTGCCGCTGCTGCTGCTCTCGCTGGTCGTTGAGGGACCCCACGCCATCGGCAGCGCCCTGGGGCACCTATCCCCGATGGCCATCGCCAGCACCATGTTCACGGCATACATCTCTTCGCTGCTGGGCTACGGGATCTGGAACACCCTGCTGGCCAGGTACCCCGTGAGCCGCGTAACGCCTTTCGCCCTGCTGGTCCCAGTCGCAGGACTCCTCGCGGCATGGATCGTCCAGGGCGAGATCCCTACCCCCGTCGAGGCCGTCGGCGGAGGACTGCTCCTGGCAGGAGTCGCGATCACCACCCTTCGCCGCAGGACACAGCCTGCATCACATGACGCGGGAGGTGCGCACCTACACGCGCCAGAGCAACAGCAGCATGCCGGCCACAGCCAGCCCCAGCGCCAGCATCAGTGAGGCGCTGGGTCACCATGGCGCCAGCTCAACCCACGTCCTGCGAAGGGCCCACGTGACGTGCGGATGACCTGAACGCGGACGAGAAGCCGCGCGCAACAACTCCGCAAAAGCGAACGTTTAGGGAACGGCCAGCGGCACATGTGGCCGCCGCTCAACGCCAGCCCTACGTCGTCCCGTAGCCGGATCCGCTTTCGGCGAACGCATATCCGGCGGCGCTGGGGCTATCGCTGATCACCGGTGGCCGTTCCCGCTTCGGGATGTGGGGACCTTCGTCCCTGGCGCTGCGTGTGAGGCTGTTTGGAATGATTAATGCAGCGCGTCCCCGTTCCCCGCTCTCCCCCGAGCAGGGTTGAGCGGGGACACGCCTCGCACAGCAGCGCCCGGCATCTCCTGTCGGGCGCTGTCGTTTACCTCTTCAAGGCTAAGTCTTCGCACGCCGGAGCGTAGTCACTTTGGCGACGAGAGCGCCTCCCAGTCCTTTGTGCTGGGGGCGCTGTCGGTGAGTCGTCGGGTCAGTCCAAAGGTGGAAGCTCAACCGCCCGGCCCCATAGTTGCCATCGCCCGTCGCCGCGATGCTGCCAACCGTCCGTGATCATGGCCTGGTCGAACCCAAGGTCCTCAATCCGAGTGACGAGCTGTGCACACCAACCCAGAGCACCAAACTCGCGCTCCAGATCGATGTCGGGATTAACCGCGCACCCGTAGAATATGTCGCCATCGTCAACCCCCACGACAATGAAGGCGTCGAGGTCGGACATGTTCTCGAAGTACCCGCGGGCGTCATCCTCGAGTATCAGGTTTTCAACCTCCATGTGCCACCAGCTCGTCAGTAGCCATGGCCCAGACGGTAGTCGGACCCGAGTGTGGGCACCTGATCTGACACACCCACGCTCGACCGCTGTTTCGTGCCGGCGGTCCGCGAAGGTGGTGTCATCGGACCCCCTCTTCGCGGGTCCTAGACCGCCTTCGTTCGGTCCTGCTCGTGCTCACTCAGTACGGGCCCGGTGAAGTTCACCCGAACTGCCAAGCTGCCCCCAGGCCGCACGCTGCCACAGTCTTCGGCCGGAGAGAAGATCTGCGGCATCAGGGCAAAGAC
The DNA here is from genome assembly GCA_036834825.1 of Dermatophilaceae bacterium. Taxonomy (GTDB): domain Bacteria; phylum Actinomycetota; class Actinomycetes; order Actinomycetales; family Dermatophilaceae; genus UBA4719. The sequence continues at coordinate 170 of DAITND010000292.1, read as the reverse complement.
TGGCTCCGATGAGGCCGGTACCAGCGACCACGGTGACGCTAGGCCCGAACCTGGCGGTGATAGCGCTCAGCATGAGCGCAAGACGACATCCATCGCCATGGAAGTGGCCGCTGGACGATCGGCTACCGGCGCCGCTCGTCCACCAGGATGGTGGCGCCGAAGGCGTTCAG
>DAITND010000291.1:0-3452 GCA_036834825.1 Dermatophilaceae bacterium | reverse complement strand
GCCGACCAGGAGATCGCCGGCTGGATTGGCGACCTTTCGCGGGGAAGGACGTGGCAACCCCCGACCCCGATGGACCTACCACACCCCCCCGCTATCGGGGGCTGGTGTCAGCAGGACCCTCGGTTCACCTTCGCATTTCCCCAAGGCTGGGATTATTTCCCTCGTGACGCGTTTGCGGACTTCGCGCGGTCGTTTACCCCTGATCTGTTGCGCTGCGGAGTTGGCCTGGACGCGGGCCGGTGGGAGGTTCAGGTGCTGGTGATTGACTGCGGCCCCGCGTCGGCGCACCTGGCGCAAACCGATCCTGAGTCGCTCGCCGCCCTTCTCGTCGAAGGGCTCAGCCCACCGGGAGTCCTCTCCATGGTCAGGCTGGACGGTGATCCCGCGGTGCTGGCGCGCGCCGCGAAACCCACCGCCGAGGGTGTTTTCGATCGAACCTACGGCGCTGTCGTCCATGATGGGGGGCTGTTCGCTCTCTGGTACGGCACGGTCGGCGGAACACCGCAGGACGGCAGCCATGAGCGTTGGCTGCCCGACTTCCACAGCATGCTGGCGACCTGGCACTGGTACTAGACTGGCCAGCCCGGCATCTGCCAGCACTGACGGCGAGCTACCGCGTGGGCGTGCGACGGGAATCCCCTTACCGTCGGATGCAGCATGATGCCCGCTGCGCGGGGCTGCCGCGCCTGCAAGCGATCGCGCCAGGCGCCGTCCCACGCCAGAGCCCTTGCCTTGAACCCGTCCTGGGGATGCGAACCCGCGCGTGAAGAGGTCTGCCCCCGGTACCTCACCCGAGCCTGCGCCGGCCCGAGCTGTCGAGGAAGACGTAAGCAGCCGCAGCGTGAGCGGGTTGATGAACAGCGAACGCGCGACATGGTGGATTGTTCGTTTAAAGTCGGAACAGGACGTAGCCGTGCGGGCTGTGCGACTAGCGAATAGCGGTGCCATCCGGTCGTTGCTGCGTCCGTATGCGCGGTGAAACGCCCAGACCATTGTCCTTTGGCGCGACTCCAAGCTGCCGACGCAGAGGTGGTGTGCTTTGAAGGTTGGATTGTTCGGTGTTTTCACCTTGGTGGTCGTGCTCGGCTCTGCCTGCTCAGGACCCGGAGGCCGCATGCCGTCCCCTGTTCAGCATTCACCAAGCGCGTCGTCACCAGCGGCTGTACCGGCTGCGCCACCTACTTCGCGCGCGCCGATCGCGTCAAGGGCGCCGAATCGGATTCCCGAATCCGTTCCAGCCTCGCCCAGCACTACCGCGTTGTTGCTTGCTCGCATGAGCTTGGCAGAACGTGTCGGTCAGCTGTTCATGGTTGGCGCTCCCGCGGCGGGCGACGGGCGACAGACCCTTCCCCTGCTCCGCCAGTTCCACGTCGGCTCCGTCGTCCTGACCGGACGCAGTTCCCTCGGTGTCGAGGCGACCGCTCACACCACCGCGGTTCTGCAGTCGGAGGCGCGCTCAACCTCGTCAGTCGGGTTGCCGCTTCTCATCGCTACCGACCAGGAAGGTGGCATGGTCCAGGTGCTGGGTGGGCCCGGATTCTCTAGTCTCCCGTCAGCCTTGCAGCAGGGCGCCACCCCGGTGGACTCCCTTCGCGCACAGGCTCAAGCCTGGGGGTTCGAGCTTCACGCCGCCGGTGTCAACGTTGACCTGGCCCCGGTGTTGGACGTAGTCCCGGACTCCGGCGCGATGTCCAACGCGCCCATTGGCGCCTTCGACCGACAGTTCGGCCAAGACCCCGCCAACGTTGCCGAACATGGACTCGCGTTCATACGAAGTATGGAGAATGCGGGCGTCAGCCCCACCATCAAACACTTCCCTGGGCTCGGCCGTGTCAACGGCAACCCAGACAACAGCTCCGCGGTCACCGATGACGTGACCTCGCGTCACGACGCCTATCTGATGCCCTTTGCTGCGGCTATCAGGGCAGGCGCACCGATCGTCATGGTGTCGACGGCTACGTACCGCCTCCTCGATCCGAACTCTCCGGCCGCGTTCTCTCGGACGATCGTCACCGGCATTCTGCGCGGCGACCTGAGCTTCACGGGTCTTGTCATCAGTGACGATCTTGGCCGGGCGGTGCAGGTGCGCGGATGGTCGCCCGGCGAACGTGCCGTGGACTTTATTTCCGCTGGCGGTGACCTGGTCCTGACCGTCGAGCCCAAGGTGGTTCCGGAGATGATCGCGGCCGTGATCTCGAAGGCCCAAGGTGACCCGGTCTTTCGGGCCCAGGTTGATACCGCGGCACTGCGGGTGCTGTCAGCCAAGCGTGCCCGGGGACTCTTCTCGTAGGGCAGTCGCCCCTGCCAGGTTGTCGGCATAGCGCTGCCAGCGGACGTTGGCCTCTAAAGACGTGTTTCGTGCTCCCCTTAGCCGGGTGGGTCCAGTGTCCTTGACGTACATGAGTCATCGAGTACCGAGCCAGTCAGCGTCGGGAACTGTTGCGCGCACCATGTCTTGACCGCGTTCGCAGAAGAGAATCCGGGGACGGCGGCAACAGTCACCCACAGAGGCTGTCCATTATAAAGTTGACGCGTGCCATAGTCGGTGCTGAGCAGTAGTCCAACGTAGGTGCCATAGATGGGATTACTGCGCGCCTTCCGATACTCGTTCAGGATGTCCGCTGCGGTAAAGGTGTGGTCACCTCGCGCGGTGGTTTGCTTCAGATCGACGATGCCAGGGTTTTTCGATGCCAGCTGCGCAACCCATTGACCAGTCAACGCGATCTTGGGTAAGTCGGCCGCACGGATGGCCTGAAGTGTGGCCAGGGCAAGGGCCTGAGGATCCGGCCTCACAGTGGTGGGTGCGGGCTCGACAGGGGTCGTCGTCGTCGTCGCTGGCGTGCTGGTCGCAACAGTCGGCTGGGGGCTCGCCGGCGTCGTGGCTAACCCGACCGCTTTGGATGTATTCGAGGGTGAGGTCAACTGGTGGATCCCAAAGCCGGCACCGGCGACAATCAGGACTGCCGTCACGACAAGGGCAACAAGAAGCGACCGTCGTGAGCGGTCGGGCCGACCACTTGGTACGGGAATGCCCGGGGTCTCGTCAAATATGGCCTGGGTATCGTCAAATGTGGTCTGGGTGTCATCGAATTCGACATTTTCCGCGCCGCATTGAAGGCAGAATCGATCCGTCGAGGGGACCACAGCGCCGCACTGCGTGCACCAAACCGTCTGCGCCATGACCTGCTCCCCATCCAGCCCGGTGCTACCGCGTGGGCGGTTTGCGACACGAGTCAGGAAACCGCTATCACCACAACGGCCCTCTTCACGCAAAGGCTACAACCGTGGGCCAGCTTCCTCTAGAGACCTGGCAGGAGTGTCGGGACGTGACCAAAGGTGCAGGTGTCGTCAAGCGACCCGATGGTCGGATCGATTGGGTCACGGCGAGGTGTCCATCAAAGACAAGCACGACCGAGAGCCTCAACGGAGGCAAACGCGGTTGAGCCAGCCTG
>DAITND010000290.1:0-3455 GCA_036834825.1 Dermatophilaceae bacterium | reverse complement strand
TCATCCGGCGGATGGCCCGCGACCTGGACTTCCCGGTCGAGGTCGTCTCGGTGGCCACGGTCAGGGAAGCCGATGGCCTGGCGATGAGCAGTCGCAACATGTATCTCGCTGAGTCGGACAGGGAGACGGCTTTGTGCCTGTCCCAGGCGCTGCGAGCCGGCGCTGCTGCAGCAGTCGAAGGACCCTCGGCCGTACGTCGCGCAGCGCGGGCAGTAGTGGTCAGGGAGCCCCTGGCCCTCATCGACTATCTCGTGCTCGTGGATCCTTCTACATTGGAGGACGTGCCCGAGTGGTACCGCGGCGAGGCGTTGCTCGCTGTCGCGGGTCGCGTGGGGACCACCCGGCTCATCGACAACGTCCCCGTCAATGTGGGACCAGGCGGCGGGGCGCTCGAGGTCTTCTCGCAGGACGCCGGGCGTGGCCAAGACCCTGCGAGCCCTCTGAGTTGAAGGACATCCCTGTGCAACACAACATGCTCCACTCCAAGCTTCACCGAGTGACAGTGACCCAGGCCGACGTCAACTACGTCGGCTCGGTGACGATCGACCGCATGCTGCTGGAGGCCGCCGGGCTGCTGCCCGGTGAGCGGGTGGACGTCGTCGATGTCACCAACGGCAACCGGCTGACGACCTACGTGATCGAGGGCGAAGCCGGGTCCGGGCAGATCTGCATCAACGGCGCTGCCGCCCACCTGATCCGGCCTGGCGACATCGCGATCATCATCGCCTACGCGCAGATGGACGAAGCCGAGGCCCGGGTGTTCGTGCCGAGCGTGGTCTTCGTCGATCACGAGAACCGCATCGTCGACATCGGCGGCGACCCAGCGCTGGTCCCAGATGGGTTCGGGCTCGAGACATCCGGCACGGCCCGGGGTCAGGAATGAGCCCGCGCATCCCGGCCCGGCTGAGCGCGCCTGACCCCGGGTGGGTCATATCGGCCGACGTCATCGTCGTCGGTTCGGGCATTGCCGGCCTTACCGCCGCGCTGCGGCTGCGCCAACGGGTCGACCGCGTGCTGCTCGTCACCAAGACCGTGCTCTCCGAGGGGTCGACGCAGTGGGCCCAGGGTGGAATCGCCGCCGCTCTGGATCCTGCGGACTCGGCGGACGAACATCTTGTGGACACCCTGGTCGCAGGCGCAGGGGTCTGCGACGAAGAGGCCGTGCGCATCCTGGTTTCCGAGGGCCCGGCCCGGGTTCGTGAGCTCGTGACCCTCGGGACTCAGTTCGACCGTGGGCCCGACGGCGAGATCTCGCTGACGCGCGAGGGTGGTCACGGCAGGGACCGGATCGCACATGCCGGCGGGGACGCGACCGGCAAGGAGATCTCCCGGGCCCTGATCGCATCGTTGGACGCGGCACTGATCGCGCTCAAGGAGGATCCGGGCATCGAGGTGCTCGAGCACGCGCTGGTCGTGGATCTGTTGCAGGACAAGGACTCCCGGGTGTGCGGCGTGACGCTTCACGTCATCGGCGAGGGACAGATGGACGGCGTTGGCGCTGCCCACGGCCGGGCCGTGGTCCTGGCCACCGGCGGGATCGGGCAGGTCTACTCGGCCACCACGAACCCATCTGTGGCCACGGGTGACGGCGTGGCGGCCGCCTTGCGGGCGGGCGCCGTGATCGCTGACCTCGAATTCGTCCAGTTCCACCCAACGGTGCTTTGGCTGGGTGAGGGCGCCAGCGGCCAGCAGCCGCTTCTGTCGGAGGCGATGCGCGGCGAGGGCGCCTTTCTGGTGGACCGCGATGGGGTGCGGTTCATGGCGGCGGTCCACGATCTCGCAGACCTCGCCCCGCGCGACATCGTGGCCAAGGCCATCGTCGCTCGGATGGCGCAGACCGATACTGACCACGTCTATCTGGACGCCCGCCATCTTGGCAAGGAGTTCCTCGAGAAGCGGTTCCCTTCCATCGTCGCACGCTGTCGCGAGCTCGGTTTCGACCCTGTGAGGGACTTGCTGCCCGTGGCTCCGGCCCAGCACTACGCCAGCGGGGGAGTGCGGACCGACATGGTCGGCCGGTCCAGCCTGGCGGGGTTGTATGCCTGCGGCGAGGTCTCGTGCACGGGGGTCCACGGCGCCAACCGGCTCGCATCCAACTCCCTGCTGGAGGGTCTGGTCTTCGCCTATCGCATCGCTGACGACATCACCTCACGACTGTCCGCGGGGGATCTGACATCGACCGACCCCCTGGTGCGAGGTGTGGACCCCACACTGGTGGCTCGCAAGGAGCGCACCGCGATCCAGCGGGCGATGACGCTCGGCACCGGCGCCGTGCGCTCTGCGGATTCGTTGGCCCAGGCCGCCGAGACCCTCCAGGCCATCGCCGACGCGAAACCGGGATCTACGGCTGATCCTGACTCGTGGGAGACCTCGAACCTGCTCCATGTGGGGCAGCTCCTGACCGCCGTGGCCGCACTGCGCGAGGAGACCCGCGGTGGCCATGTTCGCTCGGACTTCCCAGAGCGAGACGACGCTCACTGGCTCGGCAACACCTACGTCGTCCGCGAGGCGGACGGGTCGATCACAACGTCGTTCCACCCGGTCACACCCCAGGGCCTGTCGTGAACGCGTTTCCGGAAGCCCGTGCTCAGGCCGTTGTCGACGGCGCCCTGGACGAGGACCTCGGCGGCTTCCCAGGTCTGGACGTCACCAGCTCCGCCACCATTCCGGCGACCCAGCGCAGCACGGCGCACGTGGTTGCCAGAGCTGACGGTGTTCTTGCAGGGGTTCCGTTGATCTCGTTGGTCTTTCGCGCAGTGACCGAACGCATTCGATCCAGCGAGGTGGACGTTGAGCTACTCCGCCAGGACGGCGACGCGGTCCACAAAGGTGAGGTCATCGCGGTACTGCGAGGTTCGACGCGGGCAACCCTTGTGGGGGAGCGCACGATGCTCAACCTGATCAGCCGACTCTCGGGAATTGCTGGGCACACAAGGCAGTGGGCCGATGTCCTTGAGGGCACCGGTGCCATGGTTCTGGACACCCGCAAGACGACGCCGGGACTGCGCGCCCTTGAGAAGTACGCTGTGCGCTGCGGCGGCGGCACCAACAAGCGGATGGGCCTGAACGACGTGGCGATGATCAAGGACAACCACAAGCGGGCGGCTGGCTCGGTCTCCGCAGCCTTCGAGGCCGTCCGCCTGGCCCATCCGACGGTGGACATCCAGGTCGAGGTCACCACCTCTGCCGAAGCTCTCGAAGCCGTTGCCGCAGGGGCGCGTTTTCTCCTGTGCGACAACATGTCAGTCGATCTGTTGCGTCACACAGTCGAGGCTGTTCGGGGTACCCACGAGGCTGTCGAGATCGAGGCCACGGGGGGGCTGACCCTTGAGGCTGCGCGAGCGTATGCCGAGACGGGCGTCGATTTCCTGAGCGTTGGGGGACTGACCCATTCCTCCCCCATCCTGGACGTCGCCCTGGACCTTGTCGACGACGAGACCTGAGAGAGGCATTGC
>DAITND010000289.1:0-3473 GCA_036834825.1 Dermatophilaceae bacterium | reverse complement strand
GCGCTTTCTACCCGTTCGTGACTGTGAGCGCCGGAGAGCCGTTCGTACATACCGCACTCACCTGAGTCCTGCTCCGGTTTTCCTCTTCGCCGGTTTGGAAGCTCACGTTGATCTGCTGCGGACTGGATGTATCGACATACACGTGCCAGTTGTACTCGGGCTGCGCGATCCGAAGCTGGATCGCGGCGCCGGTGCAGCGCACGGAGACCAGCCCGCCGTTCACGCTGATGGTTCGGTCCTGCGGGGTGGATGCCGCGGCTGCTGCCGGCGATGGAGGTGTCGGGGTCACTGTGGCTGGCGGCGCCGTCGCGGTCGCAGCGGGCGTCGGGGCTGCCGTGCGTTTCTGGATTGCCGAGGGCTTCGCGGAGGCCGTGGGTCTGGGTGAGCTCCCCGCCGTCTGGGAGTCAAGCGTCGGGGTGCTCAGGGGCGAGGAGGGCAAAGCCTTGGCGCTCCCGTCGGTGATGTCCCGGCCTGCTCTGTCGATGGCGAACCAGGCGGTGGCGGACACGCCGCCGACCGCGGCGAGCCAGATCGCCGCGGCGGCTCCTACGGAGCGCAGGTTCATCACCATGTCGCCACTGTGTCATCTTCGCGACAAGAAGCTGGAAGAACCAGCAACTCCAAACGGCGTAGCGTGCTCTCGTGGCAACAATCTTGTTGATCGAGGACGACGCCAGCATCAGGTCTGCGATCACCCGGGCACTTGGCGACCTCGGTCACGTGGTGACCAGCTGCAACGCCGGCATGGCCGGGTTGGAAGCCGCCGTCGACATCGCACCCGATGTCGTGCTGCTGGACCTCGGGCTTCCGGACATCGACGGGCTGCAGGTTCTCGCGATGCTTCGGGCGGTCAGCGACGTGCCGGTGATCATCATCACGGCACGCGACGACGATGCAGACATGGTCAAGGCCCTTGATGGCGGCGCCGACGACTACGTGGTCAAGCCCTTCGGGATCGAGCAGGTCGAGGCCCGGCTTCGTGCCGTTCTTCGCCGCAGCGGCTCCGCGGTCGTTGAGGGCCCGTTGGTCGTGGGCGGTCTGATGATCGACGCGCTCACGCGTCAGGTCAGCCTCGACGGGCAGCCCATCGACCTGTCGCGCAAGGAGTTCGACCTCCTGCTGGCCCTGGCACAGCGGCCCGGAGAGGTGGTCACCAAGCGTGAGCTGCTCGCGGACGTGTGGCGCCAGACGTACGGCGGAGGCGACCGCACCGTCGACGTGCACCTGTCCTGGTTGCGGCGCAAGCTCGGCGAGACGGCAGCGGATCCGCGCTACCTGCACAGTGTCCGCGGTGTGGGGGTTCGGCTCGCAGCCCCTGACGATGCGTCTGGTGGTCATTGATGCGCCGGACGATCTCGTTGCTGGTGGCCGCCACGACGTCGGCGGTCATCATCGCCTTCTTGATCCCGCTGGCAATGCTGGTTCGTACCCTCGCTGAGGACCGTGCCATTGCCGGAGCCAGCCAGGAGGCGCAAGGGGTCGCCACGCTCGTGGCCGGAGTTCAGGACGAGAGCCAGCTCAAGACCCTGGTGGATGACCTCAACCAGGTCTCGACGCGGGCGACGTCCGTGGTGATGCCTGACGGGCGGCTGATTGGCACCGCCCCGCCTGAGTCGGCGGCCTCGAACGCAGACGTCGTCAAGCGCGCACGTGCGGGTAGCTCGTTCATCCAGATGGGGGACAAGAGCGCCCAGGTGGTGGTGTTCGTCCGCACCGGCGATCGAGGTGTCTTTGTCGTGCGTACAGCGGTCGTCAACAGCCTCCTGCAGGAGGGGGTGGCCACGGCATGGCTCACCTTCGCCGGCCTGGGCGCGGTGCTGATGGTTCTCGCGGTAGTGGCGGCCGATCTGCTGGGCCGCCGGGTCAGTGCCCCGGTCTCGGAGCTCGCCGCCGTCGCGCACCGGCTGCGAGAGGGAGAGCTGGACGCACGGGCAGTTCCGCGCGGGCCCGTGGAGACCGTTGAGCTGGGCACGGCGCTCAACCGGCTGGCCGACCGAATCGGTCAGCTGCTGAGCGCCGAACGGGAGGCGGTGGCCGATCTGTCGCATCGGCTGAGGACACCGGTGACCGCGTTGCGCCTGGACGCAGAGGCAGTCACCGAGGGGGAGCTCGCAGATCGTCTCCGCACCCATATCGCCCACCTCGAGCGCACGGTCGACGCCGTCGTCAAGGATGCACGGCGGCCGGTGCGCAGCACGGTGGGGCGCTCGTGTGACGCCGCGAGCGTGGTGGCCGACCGAGTTGCCTTCTGGTCCGCGTTGGCAGCCGACCAGGGCCGCGACCTCGCGGTCTCGATCCCGTCGGAGCCCACACCGGTGAGCATGGATGGCGCTGACCTCGTGGATGTGGTCGACGCACTGGTGGACAACGTCTTTGCCCACACTCCGGATGGGACCGACTTTGCGGTGTCCCTGACCATCAGCGATGCGCAGAGGGTGCGACTCGAGGTCGCCGATGCCGGGCCGGGGGCGGGGGGCGCGGATGTCGCGATGCGCGGCCACAGCACTGCAGACTCCACCGGTCTGGGTCTGGACATCGTTCGCAGAGCCGCGATCGCTGCCGGGGGGGAGCTGGTGATCGGCAGCTCTCAGTTCGGCGGCATGCTCGCGGTGGTCACCTTTGGTGTCCCTCAGGCCGAACCCCTCCGGAGACGAACACGTTAAGAACGGTTCCCGAGCTCGACGCCGCCGGCCATGGTCCCGGGTCGTCAGTTCGACGACCCGGGACCGTGGCCCACGGTGACCAACGCTCAGTGTGCGCGTCAGGGAGTCGCCGTCGGAACCGGCGTCGCGATGCTCGAAATCTGAGCCGTGGTCGGGGCCGGTGCCGATGCCGGGGTGGGTGTACCCGTCCCGCTGTCGTTGGCGTCGCCGTCAGCGTGGTCACTGGATTCGGTGCCGCCATGGGTGCTGGTCTCCGCCTTCAGGAGGGCGGCGTGCTTGGCAGCGGCCGCCTTCATGGCGTCGCTGCCGGTGCCGCCCGCTTGTGCCGCCTTGGCGTCCGCAGCGATGTCGGCCGCTGAAGGCGGCATGACGACGGTGCGCGCGACGTGAACGACGCAGACGCCCTTCTCAAGCTTTTCGGTCGCTGCGCAGTTCGCGGCGCTGGCATGTGCGGCGGCCACCGGAGCCTTGGCCTTGAACGCCGTGTGCGTCGTCGCCTCAGCCGATGAGGAGACGGCGCCGTAGACGGCAACTCCCGCAACCAGACCAAGGGCAGCGCCGCTGATGACCGTGGTGCGCGGCGGAAGACGGCGCAGCGTGCTTGGGGTAATACGGTTCATTGGTGTGTGCTCCTGACTACGTAAGGAAGGTCCCCTTGGCTGGGTTCCCGAGGTCATAGTCACTGGCTGAGCCCTATGGGCACCTCGCGAGAACCTCAAATCAAGGTCAAGACGCCTTCGCGCTCTTACTCGGCCTGGGCAGGGCGAGTCGATCCTGTGTGACACACCAGGGCCTCTGGTCACCGCCGTC
>DAITND010000288.1:0-3481 GCA_036834825.1 Dermatophilaceae bacterium | reverse complement strand
TTGCCTCTTGTCGCCGTTTCTAAACACCGTGCCCGCTGTCTGGCATGAGGCGAACCGTCCAGTTCGTCGGGGCGGCATGCAGTTCGTACTTCGGTAGGACACCTGGTCCGCAGGAAGCACTGCCGAGGCCGGTCTGAGCGAGGTCGAGGTTGACGAACACTTTGTCGCGGGGCCGCAGGTCACTGGTGTGACGGGCCGCGTCGAGGTCTTCGGTCGTCCAACGACGGACGGTCAGGTCGAAGGTCGGGTCTCCCTCGATCCGAACGCCGTTAGAGGCCCCGCGCAGTCGCGCCCACCGCACGCCCAGGCGGTTCCCGTTCTCCTGCGGAAAGACGTAGGGCGTTTGCATGGTGTCGACGCTGCGCTGGTAGCGACCGATGATCGCAGCCTGGGAGCTGTCCGAGTATGCCTCGCCGGGCCCGCCTCCGAACCACTCGACATCGTCGATCCCGACGGGTAGCGCCATCCGGAGACCGAGCCGGGGCAGGGGCACGGTCCAGTCGCCTTCGGGCTCGACGCTGACCCGCAGCACCAGCGCTTCTCCGTCCGCCATCCAGTGATAGGTCGCGAGCATGGCCAGATCGGTAGCGGCGGGTGCGACCTTCGTGCGCAGCACGAAGCCGTCAGGGGTCCACTGCCGGTCGATGACCCGATGGGTGAGGCGATGCAGCCCCAGCGCGCGCCATCCGGCCTCCACCGGCGGGCCGTGGGTGCCGTGGTCGTTGTCGGTCGGGGCTCGCCACAGGTCCAGCCGCGGGCCATCCACCAGCATGGCGCCGACACGTATCAGCAGCCCGGTGCGCTCGTCGAAGAGGTCCCGACTCAGGCTTCCCCGGCGTGCGGACCGGGCAGGTGCGCGGTTGATCATTGTCTGGCTCACCGCGACCTGGTGGCCGGCCTGCGCCCAGACGGTGTCCTGCGCCAGGACCGCCCGGATGGTCAGCCACGATTCGCCCGGGACGGTCGCGAGAGTTGGCAGGGGCATGGTTGCGCACTCCTGGGCGGCAACGGGTGCCACGTCGAGTTCGCCGCTGTCCACCTCAACACCGTCGGCTTCATGTGTCCACAGGAAACGCAGGGGTGTGGTGTCAGCGAAGTCCAGCAGGTTGGTGATGGTCACGTGCCCTGACTCAATGAGCAAGCGCAACGGCGCGATCACCGCCTTGTACTCGGCCAGGCCCGGCGACGGGGTGCGGTCGGGGAAGACCAGCCCGTCGGCGACGAAGTTGCCATCGTGCAGAGGCTCGCCGAAGTCCCCGCCATAGGCGAAGAACTCGCGGCCCCCCTCGGTGCGTGCCCGGATGCCGTGGTCGATCCACTCCCAGACGAACCCGCCCTGACATCGCGGATACTTCTCGAACAGTCGCTGGTACTCCAGCAGACCGCCCGGCCCGTTGCCCATGGCGTGGGCGTACTCGCACTGCAGGAACGGCAGGCCGCGCCGGTGGGCGTCCAGGCTCGGGTTCTCCGTCATGGGCTCCGCGAGACGGCCTATGGCGTCGACCTCGTCGTGCGAGGCATACATCCGGCTGTACACGTCGGTGTACGCCGAGTCCCAGTCGCCCTCGTAGTGCACCGGCCGACCCGGGTCGCGTTCGTGAGCCAGGGCTGACATGGCAGACAGGTTCTGCCCATGGCCGGCCTCATTGCCCAGCGACCACATGATGATGCTGGGGTGGTTCTTGTCGCGTTCGATGGTCCGCTGCATGCGGTCCAGGAGTGCCGGCTGCCACCGGAGGTCGTCGCTCGGGTTGCGCCTCCACTCGTTGAGCACAAAGCCATGCGTCTCGTAGTCGCATTCGTCGATGACATAGAGGCCGTACTCATCGCAGAGGTCCAGGAAGCCCGGGTGCGGCGGGTAGTGACTGGTCCGGACCGCGTTGATGTTGTGCTGCTTCATCAGCAGGACGTCGCTGAGCATGTCCTGCGCGGTCAGGGCGCGACCACGGTCGGGGTCCCACTCGTGGCGATTGACGCCCCGGAGGAGGATGCGCCGGCCGTTGACGGTCAAGAGGCCGTCGAGCACGGCAATGGTGCGGAAACCGACGCGCAGGGCAATCGTCTCCCCGCCCGCGCTAAGCGTCCCGTCATACAGGCGGGGCTGTTCGGCCGACCATGCTTCGATGTCGGGCAGCAGATGCGGGCCCGCAGCTGGCACCTGCTGAAGGCCGAGCTCAGGAATGGTGAGCAACGCGGGGACGTCGGTGACGACCCGCAGCGTGCCGGTCCCGTTCACATGGTCGAAGTCGGCGTGGACAAAGTAGTCGTCAATGGACCCGGCCGGCCGGGAGATCACGCTCACGTCGCGGAAGATCCCGGACAGCCACCACATGTCCTGGTCCTCCAGGTAGCTCGCCGGCGACCACTGGTGCACCCGCACCGCCACGACGTTCGCTCCCGCGCGCAGGTGTGAGCCGACCTCGAACTCGGTCGTGAGCCGGCTTCCCGAAGACCAGCCGAGCTCGGCCCCGTTGCACCACACCGTGAACGCCGAGTCGACGCCGAGGAACCGGAGCACCGCCTCGCCGGCAGGCCAGCCGGCCGGCAGCTGGAAGAGACAGCGGTACTCGCCGGTGGGGTTCTCGTCCGGCACGTTGGGCGGGTCGACGGGGAAGGGGTAGTTGACGTTGGTGTATGCCGGGCTGCCGTGGCCCTGTAGCTGCCAGTGGCCCGGAACCTCGATCTGAGCCCAGCCCGCGTCCTCGAACCCTGGCGCCTCGAATCCGTCGGTGACGAGGTCGGCCCGCGGAACGAGGTTGAACCGCCACTTCCCGTCAAGGTCAATCCGGGACACGTCGGATACGGCGTGCGCACGGGGTCGCCGCCGACCCTCACCGGGCAGAAGAGCGCTCAAGATATGGGCCGGCGAGCTCAAAGGAAACCCCTTAGCTGGGATGCGAGAGTTGGTGCGGATGGGATCGAACGATCACGTTTAGGCTGCTGCGGACGCACGTCCTTGTGCATGACGATCGAGACGCGCAGGTGCTCAAGCTCGCCGATGTCGCAAGTGGTGTCATCCCACTCCAGACCACCAGCAACGCCATGTTAGCCGCCGTCCTCTGGCGTCATCAATGGCTCCCCTTCGTGCGCCCCGTGTTTGAGGGCCGGTTTCCGGGTGTCGTCTAGTGCGCGCCGACGCTGGTCGGCGTCAACGTCGTGTGTCCGGTGGGCCGCTTCAGGTTGACACCTCAGGTGCTCAAGGCAGTGAAGTCGATTCTGAGTCGCGAGTCGGCGGCGGTGACGCTGGACCCTCACGCGGGGGCTCTACGGACGACATGGACGCCGTCCTGGAGTGGCTCGGTGCGGCCGTCTCTGGCTCGTGCGGACTCATTGCGGACTGCGGGGGTTTGCGGCTTGCTCCGCATACGGGGCGAAGGGTTCACAGGCCATCTGACGTGCGCAAACCTATGGTGAGCCCAGCCGCGTTCGTAACGACGACCTGCGGATTCAATGTGCCTGATTCAACGTCCACATGGCACGC
>DAITND010000287.1:0-3486 GCA_036834825.1 Dermatophilaceae bacterium | reverse complement strand
CCCTCGGCGCGCATCTCGAAGTAGTAGATCTCCTCCAGGACGCTCTCACGGTCCTCGTGGTGCTCGTCATGCTTGTGCGGCGGATAGGACGACCAGTTGCCGGCCGGCGTCAACACCTCGCAGGCGATGATCGACTCAGCGTTGAGAACCGACGCAGTCCCGAAGTTGTTCACCTGGCGGGAACAGTGCCCTGCGCCACGCAGCTCCACGACCGTCTCTTCGACGGGGATTCGTCTGAACGGCAACGGCTCTGACGCCTTGGCGTGCGGCAAAGCAATCCGTGCACCATCACTACTGGTGATCGTAAAGGTCGAGGCAACCGGCACGTACGCGTAGTCCGTCGGTCCCGCGAAGGGACCTTCGCGCCCGAACAGGAACACCAGCTTGCCGCCGCACTCCACCCTGACCTGTCCGGACAGTGGCAGAACGAGCCACTCGAACTCCCGGCCGGTGATCATTCTCGACTCACCCGGGGCGAGAGTCACGACATACAAGCCGGTGTGTTCCCAGCCTGCCTCGCGCGGCCCTATGGCCACCTCGAAACCTGCCCGGCTCGCCGAGCCTGCCTTGCGATGCCACTCACTCATGACGCACCTCCGTGCACGAGCTCGGCGGCCACGTGGTCCGCGGCCGATGCCTCATTATTGGACTTCTGCCGCTGGCGCCGAGAGCGTTGACAACCTCGACCGGGAAGGCCGCAGCTGCTCGGGTGCTCATGGAAGGGCCTGGGCGATGGCGGACAGGTGCTCGATGCTGGCGCGGACGTCGGCCATCGGCGCCCGGTCTCCGGCCAGCGGAGGCCCGGCCAGGATTGTGTCCTGCTCCAGGACGTACCACCCCTCATACCCCGCACGTTCCAGTGAACCGACGATCGAGGCGATGTCCACGTCGCCCTGGCCGAGCGGGCGGTACATACCCCCGCGTACCGCGTCGGTGTAGGTCACCTCGCCAGAGCGCACCCGTCCAGCCCAGGTCGCATCAACATCTTTGAGGTGGGTATGCCGGATGCGTCCCGCGTGCTCGGCCGCGAGCTTCTCCGGGTCCGCGCCGCCGATCAGCAGGTGCCCGGTGTCGAGGCAGAGACCGATCCCGCTGCCGGCAAGCACGCGCTCCACATCGTCTGCGGTCTCGACCATGGTTCCAACGTGCGGATGCACCGTGGCGATGATCCCCATCCTGGCGGCGAGCAGAGAAAGCCGGTCGAGATTGCCGAGCAGCACCAGCCAGCCGTCGTCATCGAGCCCCCGCCGAACGTCATACCCATCGGTTCCGGTCGCGGCGGCCAGGACAAGCGTGCCAGCGCCCACGACTCTGAAACCGGCGAGGGCCTGATTGATCTTGGGAACCGGGTCAACGGCAGGGTCGTGCAGAACGACCGGCACAAAGCCGCCGACGGCACATAACCCCTTGTCAGCCAAGGTCTTTGCCTTGTCCCGCGGGTCATCGGGCAGGAAGCCATCGGGCCCGAACTCGGTCGCGACCAGACCGACCGCCTGCATCTGAGAAAGCACCGTGGCAGAGTCGAGCTGCCAGCCCCAACCAGGGACCTCGCATACGCCCCAGGAGATCGGCGCCCCCGCCAGGCGGTCCGCGATCGTCATCACCGGCCCTCCTCCTCCATCCGCACCGGACGGCCTTCGCGCCGCGAGAGATCACATACCTGCGCAACCCCGAACCCCTGGAGCGCCTCCTGGGCAGAGCGCGGCGTCTCGATCCTGCCCCCAACAAGGTCGGTGAGCGCAGCCATCTCGTCGACGTACCCCTGGTGGAACCGCTCCATGAAGTCGGTCTAGGGCATCGCGGAGGGAAAGTCCACCCTTTCCTCGACTGAGCCCCAGGGAAGCCGGTCGTCCACTCCGACGCAGACAGCGCTGCCCTATGCCTCCAGTCGCACGTCAAACCGCGGGCGTTCTAGCGCGACGCGGAGATCAACGCGACCATGCCGTCGCCCATGCTCGACGCCGTTGCGGCGGCGTCGATGTCATCGGACTGCGCGAAGACGGCGTCCCTGATCCGATCAGCTCCAACGAGGCTATGCGCATGCCCCGACCCCACCCACCAAGGGCGCGGATGAGGAACGCCCAAGGGCACGGATCCGATGTGGATCCGCGCCCTTGTAGGTGCTAAGTCGCGATACGAGCGGGCTGCGTCGGTGCGTCAGCCGGCGACGACATCCAGCTTGATCGCAGCCTGCACCTCGGGGTGCAAGCGCACGAGCGCCTCGAACGAGCCGGTCGACTTGATCGCACCCGCGAGCTCGATCTTGCGACGGTCCAACTGGGGGCCGCCGGCTGCCTTGACGGCGTCAGCGACATCACCCTGTGTCACCGCGCCGAAGAGGCGACCGGACTTGCCCGCCTTTGCGACAACCTTGACCGACTTGGCCTCGAGCTGACCCTTCATTCCCTTGGCCTCGTCGAGGGTCTTGACCTCGCGGACCTCGCGGCCCTTCTGGATCGCGGCGACCTGCTTGGCGACGCCCTTGGTCCAGCCTGTGGCCAGACCTCGACGCAACAGGAAATTGCGTGCGTAACCGTCTTTGACGTCCACGACGTCACCGGCGGTCCCGAGGCCCGTGACCTCGTGAGTCAGAATAACCTTCATTGTGCTTCTCCTTCTCGGTCAGCTAGCTCAGCGAGCCGAGCTGGAGTAGGGCAGCAGGGCCATCTCACGGGCGTTCTTGACGGCCGTGGCGATGAGACGCTGCTCCTGTGCGGACACACCGGTCACCCGGCGAGCGCGGATCTTGCCGCGATCGGAGATGAACTTGCGCAGGAGCGCAGTGTCCTTGTAGTCGATGTTCTCGACCTTTGCCGCCTTGAGCGGGTTGGCCTTCTTCTTGGGCTTGCGCACTACGGGCTTGGCCATCGTGGTGCTCTCCATTCTTGAGAGGAGCCCAGGGCTTTTGCCCCTGGGATGGCATAACTGCTGGATTTCTATGTCTTCGTGACTGCTATTTTCTCGTACTTCTTGCCTTACCCATCTAGAAGGTGAAGCTCTAGAAGGGGGGCTCGTCATATGACGGGCCGTTGCCCCAGCCACCCTGCGGTCCAGACTGCTGACCGCCACCTGCGTTGGATGCAGCGGGTGAACCGGTGGCCCACGGATCCACGGGGGCAGTGCCCTGACCGCTGGCACCACCGGTGGATCCACCGCCCTGACCGCCGGAGTTGAAACCGCCACCTCCGGAGCCCCGCTGGGTGCGGTTGACCTTGGCTGTGGCGTACTTCAACGACGGACCGACCTCTTCCACGTCCAACTCGACGACCGTGCGCTTCTCGCCTTCCTTGGTCTCGTAGGAACGAGACTTCAGTCGGCCAGAGACCAGCACCCGCGTGCCACGCTGCAGCGACTCGGCGACGTTCTCCGCCGCGTCTCGCCACACCGAACAACGCATGAACAGGGTCTCGCCGTCCTTCCACTCATTACTGGTCCGGTCGAACTGACGCGGGGTCGAGGCAACCGTGAAGTTGGCTACGGCAGCAC
>DAITND010000286.1:0-3499 GCA_036834825.1 Dermatophilaceae bacterium | reverse complement strand
CAACCGGGCCAAAGAGCTCTTCGCCCAAGATGGCCGCATCCGGGTGGACGTTCACGCCCCCCGCGGGTTTAGGTGGCCCGCGCGGGCCAGGCCCGTCGCGCCGTTGCCCGGCAGCTTGGCGGGTCGTCCGTGTTGGCTGCTCACCTGCCGGCATGACAGGATCGCGGACGTGACCGGTACTTACGCGACGGTGATCACCGTCGTCGCCCTGCTGTTTGCGGGCTGGGCTCTGATCAGCGCCGCATCCAACCGGCACCCGACCCTCCTACTGTTCGCGGCGGGGGTGCTGCTGGAGGCGCTGCTCGTCGGCTTCGCGGTTGGCGGAATCGTGCAAATGGCCGAAAGTGGCCGACACTTCGCGCGCGCCGAGTTCGTGGGCTACCTGCTGGGTAGTCTGGCCATTCCGCCGGTGGCCTTCTACTGGGCGTCCGGGGAGAAATCCCGCTCGGGTACGGTCGTGATCGCGCTCGCATTCCTCATCACCCCGGTCATGGTGCTGCGGGTCCAACAGGTCTGGGCGGGTTCGGTTGGCTGACCCAGGCGTGGTTGAGCCCGGTGCGGGGCACACGCCCGCTCCGACCGGACAGGGCTTCGGCCGGGTTCTCGTGGCGGTCTACGGCATCTTCGCCCTCGCTGCGACCTCCCGTTCGGCGGTCCAGCTGGCGACCAAGTTCGCCGAGGCGCCGCTCGCCTACCTGCTGTCCGCCTTCGCCGCGATCGTGTACATCGTTGCGACGGTCTCACTGGCCCGGGGAGACGCGACCTCGCGGCGTCTGGCGACCGTGGCCATCAGCATCGAGCTTGTCGGCGTGCTCATCGTCGGTGCCGCGAGTGTGCTGATTCCCAGTGTCTTCGAACACCCAACGGTGTGGACCGGGTTCGGCAGCGGCTATGGGTTCGTGCCACTGGTGCTGCCCTTCGTCGGCCTGTGGTGGTTGCGGCACACACGCTGAGGGGTGACCCGCGACCCCAGCCCCCTGGGCCAGACCTCCTTCGAGACTTACCGGTCCCCGAGCCCGGCCGTGGTGTCGTGTCGTGTCGTGTCCGAACCATCCATCATCCAGCTCGTGGCACCAGGACTCTAGACATGGTGCGCGCCAAACCGGCAGCCTTGACCGTTTGACCTGCATGTTTGTAACCATGTGAACGCTGCTTCCCGCCTTGGGTGCGCCATGATTGATGTGATGGCCCAGTCCGATAGTGAGCCGGGGGACGTCGACGATCATGACAGTTCAACTGCCACCGGACGGGCCATAACCGCTGCTCAGACCCTTGTGAGCAGCTGATGGACAACCAATCCCCCAACGTCGGTACCGGCCCATGCCCGTCCCCGCGAGGTTGAATCTCGCGGGGACCACTCACGAATTATGACGCCATGTCTGGAGTCCTGGGCACCGGGGGGTCAGACATCGGCTGGTAGGTACTGTTGCTGTTCTGGCGGTGGCCACAACCTTTCTGCGAGTTGAATCGCGCCTGTCATCGCTCCCGACTATCGAACCAGCCGGTGTGATCAGGCCAAAAGCGGTCGCCCGTGGTCACGCGGTTAGTCAATTGGGGGCATGCTGCTGTCCCGCCTAGTCCGCGGTTTTGAAGATGTGTAATTGTCGCTGCAGGATCGGACCGATGACCGGGTAGACGGAAATGGGGAACAGTGTGTTGACACGCCAACGACAGACCTTCAAGAGCTCATGACGCAGCACCGAGAAACCCCGAGGGTTCGGCGGACCTCCACGATCCTGGCCGATGGCCGCGAGCTCATCTATTTCGATGACTCCGAGCCCTATCTCAGTGGTGCCAAGAGCCGCGACGCGGTCGACGAGCGCCCGCTGGTTGTTCGTCCGTCGGCCGGCACGATGCGTCTCGACGCGTTGACCGGCGAATGGGTCTCCATCGCCGATCACCGCCAGGATCGCACGTTCCTGCCCCCGGTCGACGAGTGTCCCTTGTGCCCGACCGGTGGTGGCACCATGCCCTCGGAGATCCCCGCCCACGAGTACGACGTCGTTGTCTTCGAGAACCGTTTCCCTTCCTTTGCGGGCCAGTCCGTCGCGCCCGGATCCACCGCGCCCGGAGCCTCGGTGAACCCGCTACTGGGCCATGCTCCTGCGCTGGGCCGCTGTGAGGTCGTCTGCTTCACCAGCGACCACAACGCCAGCTTTTCGTCCCTGTCGGTGGCCCGGGCCCGCACGGTCGTGGACGTCTGGGCCGACCGGACCCGCGAGCTGTCGGCAATCGACGGCGTCCAGGACGTGTTCTGTTTCGAGAACCGCGGCCGCGAGATCGGCGTCACGCTGCATCACCCGCACGGGCAGATCTACGCCTACCCGTTCATACCAGCCCGCACCGCTTCGCTACTACGAGAAGCCACCGCCCACCATCGGCGTACCGGCCGGCTGCTGGGTGCTGACCTGCTTGCCGCCGAGCTGGAGGCTGGAACGCGCGTAGTCATCAAGGGCGCCCACTGGACGGCCTACGTCCCCTATGCTGCGCGGTGGCCGGTTGAAGTGCATCTGGTCCCCAATCGTGACGTCCCAGATCTGGTCGCCCTGACCGGCGAAGAGCGCGACGAGCTTGCCGAGGTCTATCTCGATCTACTGCGGCGCCTCGACCGCTACTACGAAGGCCCGGACGGCTCGCCGATTGCCATGCCCTACATCGCGGGCTGGCACCAGGGGCCGGTTTGGCGCGGCCGTGACGTGTCCCGCCTGCACCTGCAGGCCATGTCGGTCCTGAGGGCGCCGGGCCGGCTGAAGTACCTCGCGGGCTCCGAGTCCGGCGTCGGTGCCTGGATCAACGACGTCACACCCGAGGCCGTGGCAGCTCGGCTGCGTCAGGTGGGCTGAGATGGCCCCATCCCCTGTAAACCCTGACTCCGCCGGATCCACCGACTCCTTCAGAACCACTGTCGCGCGGTCGTTTTCGGATGCGTTCGACTCCGAGGCTTCCGGAGTCTGGTCCGCGCCGGGACGGGTCAACCTCATCGGCGAACACACCGACTACAACGCCGGCCTGTGCCTGCCAATTGCTCTGCCACACCGGACGTTTGCCGCGGTCCGCCCGCGTACTGACCGCTGGCTGAGGCTGGCGTCGATGCAGTCGCCGGAGCAGTACGAGCTCAAGCTCGATGACGTGCGGGCCGGGTACCCGCCGGGCTGGGGCGCGTACGCCGCTGGCGTTGTGTGGGCCCTGCAGGATGCCGGCCACCAGGTCCGGGGCCTTGACCTCATGGTGGACGGACAGGTGCCCCAAGGTGCCGGGCTCTCTAGTTCTGCGGCGCTTGAATGTGCCGTCGCCGCAGCCGTCTCCGATGTGTTTGACCTGGGCTTGCTCGGCGATGATGGTGCCCGCGCAACGCTCGCCGGGATCTGCGTCAATGCCGAGAACACCATCGCCGGAGCCCCAACTGGTGGCATGGACCAGTCAGCGTCCCTGCGCTGCCAGGTAGGCCATGCGCTGTTGCTCGACTGCCGTGACGGCTCGATCGCCCAGGTGCCCTTCG
>DAITND010000285.1:0-3502 GCA_036834825.1 Dermatophilaceae bacterium | reverse complement strand
ACCTCATCGACCGCGGAGCTGTCCAGCTCACCGATATCGCGATCATGATCCTCGACGAGGCCGACCACATGGCCGAGATGGGCTTCCTGCCTGAGATCACCGCCATCCTTGATGGCCTCCCCGAGGGCGGTCAGCGACTGCTCTTCTCCGCCACCCTGGACCGCGGCATCGACGTGGTCGTGAAGCGTTATCTCACGGACGCAGTCACCCACTCCACCGATGACGCGACCGCCAGCGTCACGACGATGGACCACCACATCCTGCTGATCGACCCGATGCACAAGAAGTCCATCACCGCAGAGGTCGCCAACCGCGAAGGCCGCACCCTGGTGTTTGTGCGCACCAAGCTGGGTGCCGACCGCGTGGCCGAGCAGCTGCGTGAGCAGGGAGTCTTCGCCGCCGCGCTGCACGGTGGCCTCAACCAGGGCGCTCGCAACCGGGTACTCAGTGCGTTCAAGGACGGCAGCCTGCCCGTTCTGGTCGCCACGGACGTTGCAGCCCGTGGTATCCACGTGGACGACGTGGGCGTTGTTCTGCAAGCCGACCCGCCGGCCGATCACAAGGATTACCTTCACCGTTCGGGCCGTACGGCTCGCGCGGGCGAGAGAGGCTCTGTCATCACGTTGGCTCTCCCGCACCAGAAGAAGGGCATGGAGCGACTGGCCCGTGACGCCGGGGTGGATGTCGTGGCGACCCGGGCAGTCCCGGGGGACGCGCTGCTGACCTCGACCGGTGCCTATCCGCCCAGTGGCGTGCCGATCCCGGCCAGCCAGTCACGTCGTCTGCTCGAGGCTCCGCAGCGGCCAAACCGTCGACCTTTCGGTGGTGGCGGTCGCGGAGGCCAGGGTGGCGGTCCGCGTCGCAACAACGACGGCGCGCGGGGATATCGTGGCTCGCGCGACTGATTGACCAAGCACTACCCAGAAGGTCCGACCGGCACCAGCGGGTCGGACCTTCTGGTTTCTCATGCCGACATGGGGATAGGGGTCATGAGCCACCCCGGGGAAGCCACGTCGATCCGACCTGAGCGAGAATGGCGACGTGAGCACCGACAACGCCACTGGCAAACTGCTGGTTGCGACGCCGCGGACCGGGGGTACGGTCTTCCGGCGAAGTGTGGTGCTCGTACTGCAGCATGATGAGGCAGGCGCGCAGGGCGTCGTCCTCAACCACCCTTTGCATGCTCCCGTCTCGGCGGTGTTGCCTTCGTGGCAGGACTACGTCACCGATCCGCCGAACGTCTTCCAGGGCGGCCCGGTGGCGCTGGACTCGGCCCTCGGGCTGGTGACAGTGCCCGGAGATCAGCAGGAGCCGGTAGGTGTGCGGCGGCTGTTCGGCGGGCTAGGACTGGTCGACCTCGACGTTCCGCCGCAGGTGGTGATGCCCGGGGTGGCCGGGCTGAGGATCTTCGCCGGGTACGCCGGTTGGTCCGATGGTCAGCTTGAGCAGGAGATCCGCGAGGGGGGCTGGTATGTCGTGGAGTCCGAGGCGCGAGACGCGTTCACGTCGGAGCCGCAGACGCTGTGGGCCACCGTTCTGCGTCGACAACGCGGCAATCTCGCATTTGCCGCGACCCTGCCCGAAGACCCCACGATGAACTGAAGGCGGCGGCGTACCGGCGTTGGCTAGACTTGATGCATGAGCGACTTGTGGATTCCTGTCAACGGACTCGATGACCCGAACGACCCTCTCGCACCTCAGAGGGAGCCCTCTGGTCCCTCGACATCAACTACGGTGATCGAGCGCGAGCAGGTCGAGGAAGAAACTGAGCCCGGGGACCACGAGCGCTTCTCGCACTACGTTCGCAAGAACAAGATCATGGACAGCGCCATGTCGGGAGAGCCGGTGGTGGCGCTCTGCGGCAAGGTCTGGGTGCCGGGACGCGACCCCAAGAAGTTCCCGGTGTGTCCCACCTGCAAGGAGATCTTCGAGGGCCTGCGCGCCCCGCAGGACGGCCAGAAGTAAGCACGAAGGCACCGTTGCGGCGGGCGCTAGCACATCGCGGCGACGGTTGGACGCCATCGCCTCAGGAACATTGCCCGGGCATGTCGTCGGCCGGATCCCGTTACTGTTAGCGGCCTATGAGCACCGCGGCGGCATCCCATCTCTCACCAGCATTCCCGGAACGAGCCGCATGGGGGACAGCGTCCAAGCTGCGCGCCTGGCAGGCGGACGCCCTGACGCAGTACCTACGTTCCACTCCTCGTGACTTCTTGGCCGTGGCGACCCCAGGGGCAGGCAAGACCACCTACGCACTGCGTCTGGCGACCGAGCTCTTCGCCATGGGCCTGATCAGCCGGGTCACCGTGGTCGCCCCCACGGAGCACCTGAAGACCCAGTGGGCCGATGCGGCCTCCCGGGTCGGCATCCGGATTGACCCGAACTTCACCAACGCGGCAGGCCGTCACGGCGCGGAGTTCCACGGGGTGGCCGTGACCTACGCCCAGGTGGCCAGCAAGCCGCTGTTGCACCGTGCGCGCACCAAGGCCGCGCCCACCCTGGTCATCCTCGACGAGATCCACCACGGTGGCGACAACCTGTCGTGGGGCGATGCGATCCGCGAGGCTTTCGAGCCGGCCACCCATCGCCTCGGGCTGACCGGCACACCTTTTCGTTCCGACACCAGCCCCATCCCATTCGTGCGCTATGAGATGGGAAAGGACTCGATCCGCCGGAGCGAGGCCGACTACACCTACGGTTACGCCGAAGCGTTGCGTGACGGGGTTGTCCGCCCCGTGCTATTCCTCGCCTATGGCGGTTCGATGCGTTGGCGCACCAAGGCTGGCGACGAGGTGTCGGCCCGGCTGGGGGAGCCGATGACCAAGGATGCCAGCGCCCAGGCATGGCGCACCGCACTGGACGTCAAGGGCGAGTGGATCCCGTCGGTCCTGGCGGCAGCTGACAAGCGGCTGACACAGGTGCGGCGCGGAGTGCCGGACGCAGGGGGTCTGGTGATCGCGTCGAACCAGACCCAGGCCCGGGCCTACGCCGCGATCCTGCACGGCATCTCGGGCGAGAATCCCATCGTCGTGCTCTCGGACTATGCCGGTTCCTCGGGCAAGATCGAGGAGTTCGCAGAGGGCAAGCAACGCTGGATGGTTGCGGTCCGGATGGTCTCTGAGGGCGTTGACGTTCCGCGGTTGTGTGTCGGCGTCTACGCCACGTCAACGTCCACGCCGCTCTACTTCGCCCAGGCCGTCGGCCGCTTCGTTCGCGCGCGACGTCGTGGCGAGCTGGCGTCGATCTTCCTACCGAGCGTGCCGCTGATCCTCGAGCATGCAGCTCGTCTGGAGGATGAGCGCGACCACGCTCTGGACCGGGTCACCAAGCCGGGCGACGAAGTCTCCCTCTGGTCAGCCGAGGATGGCCTCATGGCTGCAGCCAACCGGACCGGGTCGACGCCAGACCTGGATGAGCTGTCGTTCGAGGCGCTGGAGTCCGATGCCGAGTTCGACCACGTGCTCTTCGACGCCCAGCAGTTCGGTCTCAACGCCGAGGTGGG
>DAITND010000284.1:0-3505 GCA_036834825.1 Dermatophilaceae bacterium | reverse complement strand
CTCAAACGTCAAGGCCCTAGCGACCCAGGGTCGCTAGCGACCCAGGGTCGCTAGGGGTCCCCAAGGAGTCCACATGCCTGACGACACTGAAGAGACACCGGTGTTGGACACGATCGCCGCGATGACCGCCGCTTCGGTGGAACGATGCGACCTTCCGCCGGATGCCCTGTTGCTGGTTCGAATCGCGGCCCTGGCCGCTGTCGACGCCCGCCCGGTTTCCTATCTCGCGCACGTGGGCCCGGCGGTCGAGGTGGGGGTGACCGTCGAAGACGTGCAGAACGTCCTCGTGGCCGTCGCCCCAATCGTTGGCACAGCCCGGGTCATGTCAGCGGCGCTCAACATCGCTGAAGCCCTGGGTATCGCCATTGCCGTGGTCGAGGCCGACGCAGAGTAGACCGGCAGTACCGTCCGAGGCACACGACGGTAGCTGACCGGACTGTCAACGCCCGCGTGGACAGTCCGGATGCGGTGCCCCTGGCGGTGGCCGATGCGACGGTTGTGGTCGAGCGGACGAGGTCGGCGTGCAGGAGCGAGCGTGACGTTCACCGAGGTGATGGACAAAGTGGCGGAGGGCTTCGAAGCTTTCGGCGCCGCGGTTCTCGTCCTCGGGCTGGTGTGGTCGCTTGCGTTCGCGGCGGTTGTGTGGCGGCGCTCCGGAAATGGGCGAGGGGGCTATCAGGCGCTCGGGAGACCTTCGGCGGTGCGCTCCTGCTGGGTCTGGAAATCCTGGTGGCCGCCAACCTGATCAGGACGGTCGCCGTCGCAACCACCTCTCGAGAACGTGGGTGTTCTAGATGATCGATTCCTTGAAGCTGGGCCGGGTCAGTGGTCGTAGGCGATGAGGCTGCGCTTGTCGGGGGCGTTGATCGCCCAGTTGCGCCAGACCGCGGCGGCCAGGGCGAGCAGGCGCTGAGCGACGCGGGTGAACACGCCATGCGCGGTGCGGGCCCCGTGGTGCTCCAGGCCGAGTTGGCCCTTGAGGGTGTCGAACACCGACTCGATCCACTGTCGGACGCCCCCGAGGCTGCCATGCCGGCGCGGTTCGTTGCGGCGGTCCGGGCGCAGTAGCCGCACGCCGAGCCCGGCGATCTGCTGTTCGACGTCGCGCCCTGCCAAGCCCTTGTCGGCCAGCACGGTGGCGCCGGGGACAACCAGCCCGGTCTCGACGGCGATGGTCAGCAGGTCCAGGCAGACCTCCCGCTCGCCCAGCTTCGGGTCCGCCAAGCACCAGGTGACGGGCATTCCGTCGGGCGCGGTGACCAGATAGAGCTTGAGGCCCCAGTAGTAGCGGGTGTGGGAGGCACAAAACCCGTATCCGCCGGTTCCGCCGATGTCCGAGCGGTTGACCGTCTCCCGCGAGGCTCCACACGGCAGCGGCGTGGCGTCGATCAGCCGCAGGCTGTCGCACCACGACGGGCTGACCCGGGCCAGGTGGCTGATCGCCTGGGCCAGCAGCGGTGCGGCGGCCCGCAGCCGCATGTGGTAGCCGGGCTGGTTGGGCAGGTAGCGGAACAGGTGGCCCAGCCGGCAGTAGGCAAAGCGGATCCAGCGGTGCTCGCAGTCGAACCCAAGCAGCACCTGGGCCACGGCCAGACACACCAATTCGGCGTCGGTCAGCCGCGGTCGGCGCCCCCGCCCCTGACGAGGTGGAGCAACGTGGTCGTCGATCTCCACATACAGTGCGGTCAGGAGGGTGTCCAGGTCTTCCGTCATAGACGATCATGGACACTCTCCTCCCGCTTCGGCCGTTAGCGACACGCCGTGTTCAAGGAACCGATCATCTAGTTGATGGAGGTTGGACTACATGCCCACAGGCCTGGATCCGGAAACGATCGGTCCGGTCGACGTCGCCCTGATCGTCTTCGAGGGAAACGACTTCACCGGCGACGTGGCACCTGCGCTCGCGGAGCTGCATGACAGCGGGACGGTACGCGTCATCGATCTGGCCTTCGTGCGCAAGGAAGCCGACGGCACCACCTCGTCCATCGAAGTCGGTGACGCGGACGTCGCCGACGAGTTCGAACGAGTCAACAACACAGAGTTCGACCTGCTGAGCGACGAGGACCTGACCGAGCTCGCGAGCGGTCTGGAGCCCAACACCTCGGCGATGGTGATCGTATGGGAAAACAGTTGGGCAGCCCGTTTCGGCGCCGCGGTTCGCGGTTCCCATGGTCGCGTCGCGACTCTCGAGCGGATTCCCCGTGAGAACGTGCTGCGAGCCATCGCGGCTCTGGACGAGGAATAGGATGGAGAAATGCCTCGACGACGTATGGGACGCCCAGGACTCATGGGAACCATGGCCCGCACGGCAGTGGTTGCCGGCACGGCCACGGCTGTCAGCGGAAGCATGCACAAGAAGTCCGCGCAGAACGCCGCACAGCAACGAGAAGCGGCCGCCGCACAGCAACAGGCGGCAACAGCACAACAGCAGGCAATGGTCGACCAGGCTGCCAACCAAGCGGCCGCACAGGTTCAGGCACAGCAGGCGACCGCTGCGCCCGCGCCCTCCACGGAGGATCGGATGGCCAAGATCAGAGAACTCGGACAGATGAAGTCCGAAGGTCTTCTGACCGACGAGGAGTTCGCTGCCGAGAAGGCGAAACTCCTCGCCGGCTAGTTTGGAGGGGTCCAGGATCGGCCCCGGACTGGGGCCCTCCTCGCAAGTCACATGACAAGTAGAAACAGGCTGTAGCCGGCCAGCCAGGTTCCTACGGCTGCCGCCAATACGGTGATAATCATGTCCGTGTGGGTCTCGAGGAACGACTGAAAGCGACTCAGCCGTAGGCGTGCCGCGGCCGGCGAGAGCGCGGCATACCCCTCGATGACGAGAAGGCTGGACGAAGCCAGCAAGATGAAACCGACAACGGCGATGACAGCCGAAAGTTGGGAGAGGTCCGCGGAGGCCACGGTGAGAGCCCCGGCTGCGACGAGCGGCCACGGCTGGAACAGGAAGCCGAACGACGCCGCAGCGAGAAACGTCATGTGCTCCAGCTTGGACCGCCAGGCGGGCGGCGACGACGGCTGGTTCCGGCGGGAGTACCGCATCGCGGCCAAGCCCAGCAGGGCGAGCCCGATGACGATCTTGGCGATCACGAGCCAGGCGGCCGGAGACGAGTCGGGCTTGGGCGGCTTGCCGCCGGTCAGCACGAGAGTCACAGCGACGACGAGCGGCCAGCGAAATGACCCAGCCGATGATGAAAGCAAACGCCCGCCGGGTGCCGCCGGTTGTAGCGAGCAAGGATGAACACTCTCGTCACCCTTCTCGTCCGCAAGCGGCGCCTCTTCGAGCTGCTCGCCGCCCAGGGCATGTTGGCCAACCAGCAGGTCACCTTCCTCACCGACGGCGCCGACGACGTGCGCGACCTCCCGCTCTACCTCAACCCACAAGCCGAACACCTGCTGGACTGGTTCCACGTCACGATGCGCCTCACCGTGCTGACCCACGAGATTTACTCCGCACTGGCGTACGACGACGACTGCCCCAGCGTGCTCGACGTCGAGGGCA
>DAITND010000283.1:0-3510 GCA_036834825.1 Dermatophilaceae bacterium | reverse complement strand
GGCAACCCGGGAGGCACGAATCTCGACGGGCAGCTCCCAGCCTGCTGGTTTGAGCTCCACCAGTCAGGCTCGGTCGTCGCCAGTCCACGACACTGGACGAGCTGTGACTGCGGCTCACATTCAAAGACTCGTGGCCGTCACCACCTACGATCACGACAACATGTGTCTCATGTCCTGGAAGGCTGGATACCGAGAAATGACCGAGCAACCACACGCTGTCGTGGTCGGCGACATCGAGGTGGCCCGACGGACGTGCTCCGAGTTGGTCGAGCACGGGTTTGTGGTCACCCACCTCCTACACCCGACGGACTCAGAGATGCGTGCAGCGTTGACCCCCACTGTCAGTGCGGTGGCCATCCTCGTCCGTGGCGACGTCATCGCCCTGCGGTATGCCCTCCTGGTCGAGCATCTGCTGCCCGAGGTGCGCCTGGTTGTGACGCTGTTCGACCGGACCGTTGCCGAGCAGCTGGTCCGGGTGGTCCCCAACTGCCAGGTCACCTCACCGGCCAACGTCGCGGTGCCGTCAATCATCGGGGGCTGCCTCGGCCCCGACTTCCTGGCCGTTGCCTCACTGGGCGGAGAGCCGACGATGGTCCTGGCAGCGGGCGAAGGCATCGAGATCCGGCGCTGGCCACAACGCGGATGGTTGCGCAGCCTGCCTGGGACGCTGTCGGGCCAGGTTCGTCCCCACGACGCAGCCACCCGCATCCTGTTCATCGGACTGTCGGGGCTGGCGAGCATCCTGGTACTGGACTGGCTCCTGGCCGTGACTGCCCTGCATGAGACCGGAATTCGGGCGTTATACGTCGCCACCCGCGTGGTCGCCACCGTCGGCCCCGGCGATGCCGACGCGCATGCGCCGGGTTGGTATCAGGTGTTCGCCTCCGTCGCCATGCTGCTGACGATCGTGTTCACCGCAGTCTTCACAGCCGGCGTCATCAACAGGCTGTTGTCCAGCCGCAGCATAGGCATCATCGGAGCTCGGACCGTCCCCACGCGCAACCACGTGGTGGTCATCGGAATGGGACAAGTCGGTCTGAGGCTTTGCATCGAGCTTCGAAACCTTGGGATCAGCGTGGTGGCCGTCGAGCGCGACCCGCAAGCTGTCAACCTGCCTCTGGCCAGGGCCGCCAAGGTGCCTGTCCTGATTGCGCACGGCGAGGATCGGGGGGTCCTGAGCAAACTCTCCCTGCACCGCGCTCGTGCGCTCGCGGCCATGGGAGCCGAGGACCTCGACAACATCGAGGTGGCCATCGCCGCCCTAGCTGTCGCCCCGGACCTTCGCGTAGTCCTGAGGGCCGGCGATGACGACGTGATCACCGAGACACGGTCGTTGTTCCGGATTGGTGAGGTCCGCAACATCTCGGCGCTGACGGCCTTCGCGGTGACCCTGGGTCTGGTCGGGCAGACGCCCCGCGTGGTCTACGCCCGAGGGCACCAGCTGGGCGCGGTTCCCTTTGCGGTTCCCGGCGCGGGCACCACCCTCGATGCCGAGCTGCACATCTCAAGGCCACGTTGTGACTGCAGTGCGACCCCCGACAGCTGAGACCAGCACGATCCGAACCCCTGCAACTACACGCCATGTGCTCGCACTCGCTAGGTAGCGAGTGACCAAGGAACCTGCTGTGGGGGTATCACCGCTGACGAACGCGTCAGTCTCGAAGTTGCCTACATCGGTGTACCTGTGGTTGCCCGGTCTCATCGCGAACCGCACCGGTGTAACCCATCATCTGGCTGACCGGCCAACCGGAGGCGTGTGGGCCGGGCAAATGCAGTTCCCTGATGCCTGGGCCGCGGTCAACAGTGTCCTTGTGGGCGAGACGTCGCGCCTTCCAAATACGCAGGGTGATGTCCTTCCAATTGGACAGATACACAGCCGGCGCGGATCGCGTGGACGGCTGGGTCCGGACCACGGTGTCCCTCTGGTTCAAGATCACGCTGTTCAGCTCGTTGCTGCGGTGCGACTGCTGGCAGGCAGTCTGTTTCGAGGAGGGAGGGCGTGCGAACTCCAAACGCGTCAGTGGGCTGGTCCCGGCACACGCTCACGATCCAGCCTGGGCCGCACGCGTGGCGTTCGGCCAGTGCCCCTAGTCCTGGCGTGAAGATGTATCCCGGCAGCAACGAAGGCGGCCCCAGCACGGGCAGCCCTACACCACGCCCTACGTCGCGCGCCTAAAGTCGCGGCTTCCGCAACCATCTGGGCCTGTCCCTTCAGGCCGCACTCATTTAAGGTGCCGTGTGAACCCGTGTGAACCCGTGGCTGCGCGGGCTAGTAGCCGGCGTCCAGCCAGGAAAGACAGGTTGGCCCCCGCGTCAGCGTGGTCGCGTACCAGGCGCGCTCACCTCAGAATCATCGCAGGACAGGCTACGGACCGACCATTCCCGGGTGCCCGTCGTCGTAGGCCGCTTCAATAGCATTGCACCTGAATGTGCGTTGGGCCGACGTGGCGGGACCGTGCGTTCTGACGGGCAGATCAGCGCCTCAGTGACCTGCCGAATGTGTCCCGGTGCGCGGCTGTGGCTGCTGTGACCGGGCGTAGATGCGCACGATGTCGTCGAAACCAGGGGCTGACCGCAGCGGGTCGGTGGCAGCGCAACCGTCGACGAGGACGGAGTAGGTCGACCCCTCGTCCTCGACGTGTTCGAGAACGACGACGGTGTGCGTTCCGAACTCGTGCGTCTCGATGACGCGTTCCACCGGTGCCTCCCGTGGTAGCTGGATACCTGCACGCTCGCAGCCGACCGGGGGTTGGCGACAGGGCCGAAGGACCTGCGGCTGATCAAGGTGACGTCTGGTCTCGGCTCGGGCGCCGGACGATTGGTAACGGGTCTGGCAGTTTCGTCCACGTCGCTCTGACCGCACTCGTCAGCCGAGCACGTAGCCGCTGCCGCATTGATCGTCCCGTAGCCGATCCCGCTGTTGGACGACGAAGATCATTCGTGCCAAGGCGACGCGGCCTCCGCCCCCGCGGCCGGTTGGTGTGCGGACGCCAAGCCAATCGGTGGGCCGGCAGCCACCCACCAGCACGTGCCGGCCAGGCCCGTCGACCCAGTGGCTTTGTCCCGGCCGCAGCTGCGGCGGGGGAGGCATCGAGATGGGCGTGATGACCCGGGGACCAGGCCGATGGTGTTACCCGCGTGCGAGCGAACGGATCGCGAGCCGGAGGCTGTCGGCTGGCGCCCCTTGGGTGTCTATGGCCTGTGCCTCGGGCCACGGATCTGTGGTCGCTGCCATGCGAGCAGCGATGTCACTATCCGCGTCGCTTAACGCTGCTGGCTGGGCCGCCCGGGAGCGCAGTCGGCCCTCGAGGGCCTCTTGGGGAGCGAAGCACCGCAGTTCGATGACGTCGGCAGAGGTCAGATACCCAACCGAGCGCAGCAGTTCACGCTGCTCCCCGGTGGAGAAGGACGCGTCGACGATAGCGGTC
The DNA here is from genome assembly GCA_036834825.1 of Dermatophilaceae bacterium. Lineage (GTDB taxonomy): Bacteria > Actinomycetota > Actinomycetes > Actinomycetales > Dermatophilaceae > UBA4719. The sequence goes on along the minus strand of DAITND010000283.1, from coordinate 82 downwards.
TCGCCAAGAGCCAGCAGCCGCTCGGCTTGGTCTGCTAGGCGCTGGTAGGTCCTGCTGGTGAACTCCGGGGTGTAAATACCCT
>DAITND010000282.1:0-3528 GCA_036834825.1 Dermatophilaceae bacterium | reverse complement strand
CCATTCCGTTCAGGAATCCTGGAGCGGAGACGGTGAGACAGATACCCGGCTTCTGGGTCAGATAACCGGCGATCGCGGCTGCATTGCCGGCACTCTGTTCGTGACGGAACCCCACGTACCGCAGTCCTTCGGCGTGTGCCAAACGGGCCAAATCGGTGATCGGGATGCCCGCGACACCATAAATAGTGTCAATTCCGTTGAGCTTGAGAGCCTCCACCACAAGGTGGAATCCGTCGGTACCAGCTGATGAGTCCATGTCTATCTTCCCTATCTGTCTTCCTTGCGCAGAATTCGAGGCATCGGACCGGGGATGTCCCGTCCACGGCCTCGATCCGGCGACCTTCGTGGGGACCGGCCACCTCGTGGAAGTACCACCAGGGGACCCTTGCACGCCAGAGCTCGGCACCTGGGTCGGCGTCGATGGCGCCGGCCGGCTCCGAGCACTGCCTCTCGCATGGAGTCCTCCCTATCTCGCTCACGCGCGAGGGCGTGGCATCGTGTATGCAGTATGGACAGTCAGTATCTACGCCTGATGCACTACTGGCAAGCGTGCACTCTCGGTCTCCCCAGGATTGCATACCGTATGGAGTAGGCATTAGGCTCAACCCGACTTGGGGCTCTGTCAACCCGACTTGCGGCTCTGTCAAGTCACCGGCACGAACCCTCGAGGCCTTCTGGGAGGGGTCCGGGACACGTGAGTTGACGCGACGAGAGAGGAACACCTGATGGACCTTTTCGAGTACCAGGCGATGGAGTTGTTCGCCGCCCACTCCGTACCGGTCACCGCGGCTGGCGTGGCGACCACGGCGACTGAGGCCAGGGCGTTGGCCGAGGAGGCCAGGGGCCCGGTCGTCGTCAAGGCGCAGGTGAAAGTGGGCGGTCGAGGCAAGGCGGGCGGGGTGAAAGTGGCCAAGACCCCGGCTGAGGCGGAGGAGATTGCGGACTCGATGCTCGGGATGGATATCAAGGGGCATCGCGTGCATCGCGTGCTGGTCACAGCGGTCTCTGACATCGCCGACGAGCTGTATCTGTCGTTCCTGCTGGACCGATCCAACCGGACCTTCCTGGCCATGGCATCGCTCGAGGGGGGCATGGACATCGAGCAGATCGCGAGGGACAAGCCCGAGGCTCTCGCCCGGATCCCGGTCGATGCGCTGTCCGGCGTGGACCTACCCCTGGCGCGTGAGATCGCGGACGCCGCACGCTTCCCCACGGATATGAGGGAGGAGTTCGCGCGTGTGATCGTGGCTCTCTGGGACACGTTCGTGTCGGTCGACGCCACGTTGATCGAGGTTAACCCCCTGGTCCGGACAACCGATGGTGGGGTCCGGGCGCTCGACGGCAAGGTAACCGTCGACGACAACGCCGGCTATCGACAGCCCTGGTATAGCTCATTCGTCGAGGAGTCCGACAGCGAGCCGCTGGAGGCCCGAGCGAGGGCCAAGGGGCTGAACTACGTCAAGCTCGACGGTCAGGTAGGCATCATCGGCAACGGCGCCGGCCTGGTGATGTCGACGCTGGACGTAGTCGCCTACGCCGGGGAGCGGCATGGAGGCTGCCGCCCGGCGAACTTCCTAGACATCGGGGGCGGTGCGTCGGCGAAGATCATGGCCGACGGACTGGACATCATCGTCGGCGATCCGTCGGTGCGGTCGGTGCTCGTCAACGTCTTCGGTGGCATCACGTCGTGCGACGCCGTGGCCAACGGCATCGTGCAGGCATTCGGCTTGCTGGCCGAACGTGGCGAGTCCGTCAACAAGCCAATCGTCGTGCGCCTGGACGGTAACAATGCCGAGCTCGGTCGGAAGATCCTCGCCAACTCGGCGCTGCCTGGCGTGGAGCTCGTGGACAACATGGATGATGCGGCCAACCGGGCCGCCGAACTAGCAGCCCAGGGGGTTTGAACATCATGGCAATCTTTCTCACCGACACAAGCCGGGTTCTGGTCCAGGGGATGACGGGTTCACAGGGGTTACTGCATACCGCCCGCATGCTCGCTGCGGGTACGCAGATTGTCGGGGGCGTCACTCCCGGCAAGGGCGGTCAACAGGTCGACGTCGACGGGCACCGGGTTCCCGTCTTCGACTCCGTCTCGCAGGCCATGGAGGAGGTTGACGCGCAGGTCAGCGTCGTGTTCGTGCCCCCGCGCTTCGCCAGAGCGGCCGTGGTCGAGGCCATCGACGCGCGTATCGGCCTGTGCGTGGTGATCACCGAGGGCATCCCCGTGCACGACGCGGCGGCGTTCTGGGCACACGCCCGGGCGCTCAGCAATGCCACCCGGATCATCGGTCCGAACTGTCCCGGCCTGATCAGCCCGGGCAAGTCGAATGCCGGCATCATTCCCGCCGACATCACCACGGCCGGACGCATCGGTCTGGTGTCCAAGTCCGGCACCCTGACGTACCAGATGATGTACGAGCTCCGCGACCTCGGGTTCTCGACGTGCGTGGGAATCGGCGGCGATCCGATCATCGGCACCACGCACATCGACTGCCTGCAAGCCTTCGAGGATGACCCGGACACCGATGCGATCGTGATGATCGGCGAGATCGGGGGGGACGCCGAGGAACGCGCCGCCGACTACATCAGCGAGCACATCAGCAAGCCCATCGTCGGCTACGTCGCAGGGTTCACCGCACCTGAGGGCAAGACCATGGGTCACGCCGGAGCAATCGTCTCCGGCTCGAGCGGCACCGCCCAAGCCAAGCAGGACGCCTTGGAGAAGGCCGGTGTCCAGGTCGGCAAGACGCCGAGTGACGCCGCCCGGATGATGAAATCGCTGCTTCCTTGATATCCCATGCTGGGCCAGCTTGTCTGACGAGAGGATGAGAAAACAGTGAGCACCATGGTGCGAGGTCGAACGCAGGAGCTCGTAAGGAACGCCGAGCTGTACCACCGGAGATTCGAGAAGTCCTCTGCGCCAGCAAATCCCCGAACCGGCGTCGCCGTCGTGACCTGTATCGACGCCCGGCTCAATATCTACGGCATGCTCGGGCTCGCTGAGGGCGACGCCCACATCATCCGCAACGCCGGTGGCGTGATCACAGACGACGTCGTTCGGTCGTTGGCTGCCAGCCAGCACCTGACGGGCACCAGCGAAATCATGCTCATCATGCACGACGGCTGCCGCATGCGAACCATCACCGACGACGAGTTCGCCGACAAGTTGCAGGCCGCCTCTGGGTTTCGGCCGGGCTGGCCCCCCGCTGGTTTCACGGATCCAGCACAGGAGCTCAGACGCGCGATGGATGCATTGCGGCATAACCCATTCCTGTTGAACTCCACGCGGATCAGCGGCTTCATCTACAACGAACGCACAGGGAATCTCCGGGAGCTCGAGCTAGACACCCTCCTTACTCAACCGGGACCCACCGCGCCGGTAGTTGGGGTCGTTGACTCGGCTGAAAATCGAGGGACTCTTTAACCCGAAGTTACGTGCCGTGTAACGCGTGAAACCCCTGTTGAGCAGGGGTTTCACCGTTTTCTGGGTTGGGCGTTCTGGCTACTTCAGGGTGAGTGGGATCGGTG
>DAITND010000281.1:0-3542 GCA_036834825.1 Dermatophilaceae bacterium | reverse complement strand
CAAGAATCAGGAAGTGGGTTATCAGCGTGTCCGAGCAGTGGACCTCCGAGGTCTCCGCCGACCAACCCGCCGAGCGCGGGCAGGGCGTCGACGTGGTCGAACAGGCTGACGTCGCCGTCGACATGGATGATGCGGTCGTGGCGGGTGACACCGGCGACGCCGATGCTGGCGACGCAGCTGCTGGCGACGCCGATGCTGGCGACGCAGCTGCAGACGACGTTGATGGTGACATCGACGACGCAGTCGAGGATGAGGCTGCCTTCCGCGCCAAGCTGCGCACCCAGGAGGGTGACTGGTTCGTCATCCACTCCTATGCCGGCTACGAGAACCGGGTCAAGGCCAATCTTCAGACCCGTGTGACCTCCCTGAACATGGAGCCGTACATCTTCGACGTGCAGGTCCCGATGGAGACCGTCACAGAGATCAAGAACGGCCAGCGCAAGCAGGTAGCCCGCGTTCGGATGCCCGGCTACGTCCTGGTCCGGATGGATCTGACCGACGAAAGCTGGGGGGCGGTTCGCCACACCCCGGGGGTCACGGGCTTCGTGGGTCACACCCATCAGCCCGTCCCGCTCGCGCACGACGAGATCTACACGATGCTCAACCCGACTTTCGAGACCCCTGGCGATGCCTCGGGTGAGGGCGGGGGAGCAAAGGCCAGCGAGACCAACATCATCGACTTCGAGGTCGGCGAGTCCGTCACCGTCATGGAGGGACCGTTCGAGACCCTTCCTGCCACCATCTCCGAGATCAACCCCGAGAGCCAGAAGCTCAAGGTGCTGGTCTCGATCTTCGGCCGCGAAACACCGGTCGAGCTCTCGTTCAGTCAGGTCGCCAAGATCTGAGTGGGCGGCGCGCGGCCGTCGTCTTGACGGTCGTGCATGCAGGATCGTCAGCACCCCAGAGTCACCCGCACCATCCCCAGCAAGCAAGGACCCAGATAAATGCCTCCCAAGAAGAAGAAGGTCTCCGGCTTCATCAAGCTGCAGATCCAAGCCGGTGCAGCGACACCGGCCCCGCCCGTGGGCCCCGCCCTCGGTCAGCACGGTGTCAACATCATGGAGTTCGTCAAGGCGTACAACGCCGCGACGGAGTCCCAGCGTGGCAACGTCATCCCCGTGGAGATCACGGTCTATGAGGACCGCTCGTTCACCTTCATTACCAAGACGCCCCCGGCTGCCGAGCTGATCAAGAAGGCTGCCGGCGTGCCCAAGGGCTCTGGCGAGCCGCATAAGACGAAGGTCGGCCACCTCACTGCAGCGCAGGTCCGTGAGATCGCATCAGTGAAGATGGAAGACCTGAACGCCAACAACATCGAGCAGGCGGCCAAGATCATCGCCGGGACGGCTCGATCGATGGGCGTCACGACCGGCTGACCTCAGCCAATCCGGTGTGACGTCTCTGGGAACTTCCCTGTGGGTGGGACTCGGCGCCATACCGATCAGTGGCAGGGCCAGCGCTGGTCCGTTCGACCACGACTCCGTAGTCCATGAAGTCTGCATGACCGTACCGAAGCATCAGGAGCAGAAATGAAGCGCAGCAAGGCATACCGCACCGCCGCCGAGAAGATCGGCACCGACACGGTCTACGCCCCTCTAGCGGCCGTCCGTCTGGCCAAGGTCACCACCACCACCAAGTACGACTCGACCGTCGAAGTTGCCATGCGATTGGGTATTGACCCTCGCAAGGCTGACCAGATGGTCCGCGGCACCGTCAACCTCCCGCACGGCACCGGCAAGACCGCACGGGTCCTGGTCTTCGCCACCGGCGAGCGGGCTGAGCAGGCAAAGGCCGCTGGGGCCGATTACGTCGGCTCGGACGAACTGCTGGAAAAGGTGGCTGGCGGCTGGCTCGACTTTGACTCTGTCGTGGCGACCCCCGACCTCATGGGTAAGGTCGGCCGTCTGGGCAAGGTGCTGGGCCCGCGTGGCCTCATGCCCAACCCCAAGACCGGCACCGTGACGATGGACGTGGCCAAGGCTGTCAATGAGATCAAGGGCGGCAAGATCGAGTTCCGCTCCGACAAACACGCCAACCTTCACTTCATCATCGGCAAGACCTCCTTCGACGAGGCCCAGTTGGTGGAGAACTATGGTGCGGCGCTGGACGAGATCCTGCGTCTGAAGCCGTCCGCTTCCAAGGGCCGTTTCATCGAGAGAGCAGTGATGTCCACGACCATGGGCCCCGGCATTCCGCTGGATCAGAGCCGCACGAAGAACCTTCTGGTCGAGGAAGAGTCGGCCTAGTCCCCTGATGGTCTGACCCCTCGCCTGTACCTCGAGGCCGCACCGGATCATCGGTGCGGCCTCGCTCTTTTGTCCCAGGGTTCCGCCGGTGCGATGGCTGGCTTCGCGTGCAAGCGCCGATTTTGACTGTGGTCGAGCGGCACGTACGCTGGAGACCGACCAAAGACCGCCGGTTGTCATCCTGCCCCTTGCAGGATGATCGAAGGTTCCGCAGCATGCGGGCAACCAGCGCAGGATCGTAGGTGACCGGCAGACCTTCTTGGTATGCCGTGAGCCCCGCGCCTGCGCCGGGGCTCCTTTTGTTAGTGGCAGCCTTCTCCGGCGTTTCATTTCGGAAGGAGGCCCAGTGGCAAGACCCGAAAAGGCAGCAGCCATCGCCGAGATGGCGGACAAGTTCCGCAACTCGGGTGCGGCCGTGCTCACGGAGTACCGCGGCCTGACCGTGGCGCAGCTGACCACGCTGCGTAGCAACATCCGCGAGCACGCTACCTATGCCGTCGTGAAGAACACGCTCACCCAGATAGCTGCCAAGGAAGCCGGCGTCACGGCTTTTGATGGTCAGTTCACGGGCCCGTCCGCGATCGCCTTCATCACCGGTGACCCGGTTGGGGCGGCCAAGGGCCTGCGTGACTTCGCCAAGGCAAACCCTCTCCTCGTGATCAAGGCTGGCGTCCTGGACGGCAAGGCCTTGTCTCCCGCGGAGATCACCAAGCTCGCGGACCTCGAGTCCCGCGAGGTTCTCCTGGCCAAGCTCGCCGGCGCCATGAAGGCGTCGCTGAGTAACGCTGTCTACCTCTTCGCCGCTCCTTTGTCGCAGACGGCCCGAGTGATCGACGCCCTCCGGGCCAAGGTCGAGGCAGAGGGTCCCGCGCCGGTTGCACAGGACGCTGTCGAGGCGCCTGCAGAAGCCATCGTAGAGAGCACCGAAGACGTCGCCACGGGTGGCGACGAGAGCTGACGCGACCGGTTCGCGGCTGCTTGATCCATCACCAACGCCACTCACGGCATATGAACGAATCACCAGAAAGGAACTGCCACCATGGCAAAGCTCAGCACTGACGAGCTCATCGAGTCTTTCAAGGCAATGACCCTCATCGAGCTCTCCGAGTTCGTGAAACTGTTCGAGGACACCTTCGATGTCACCGCAGCGGCCCCGGTTGCCGTTGCTGCTGCCGGCGGCGGCGCGGCTGCTACCGCCGAGGTCGAGGAGCAGGACGAGTTCGACGTCGTCCTGGAGACGGTTGGCGAGAAGAAGATCCAGGTCATCAAGGAGGTGCGCGCCCTGACGAGCCTCGG
>DAITND010000280.1:0-3545 GCA_036834825.1 Dermatophilaceae bacterium | reverse complement strand
TCCTGCCGCTGGCGGCCGAGGCCGTCGATCTCCAACTCCATGAAGTCCCCCGCCCTGAGGTATGGGAAACGGCCGGAAAGGGCGACTCCCTGTGGGGTGCCGGTGTTGATGACGTCGCCGGGGCTGAGCACCATGAACTGCGAAAGGTGCTGGATCAGGGTGGTCACGGTGAAGATCATGTCGGAGGTGTTTGAGTCCTGGCGCGGCTCGCCGTTGACCCACGAGCGGAGGCCGAGTGTCTGTGGGTCAGCAACCTCGTCCACGACCAGCCAGGGCCCGAGTGGCTGGAAGTCCTCGCAACACTTGCCCTTTGACCACTGACCACCGGAGAGCGTGGTCTGAAACTCCCGCTCGGAGACGTCGTTGGAGACGGCGTAGCCCGCGATGCACGCCAGCGCGTCCTCCGGAGACTGCAGGTAGCGGGCCTCGGAGGCGATGATGACAGCGAGCTCGACCTCCCAGTCGGTCTTCTCTGCCTTCAGCGGGATCCGCACGTCGTCGTACGGACCGTGCAGGGTGTTCGGATGTTTGAAGAAGACGATCGGGATCTTTGGCGGCTCGGCGCCGGACTCGGCGGCGTGCGCGGCGTAGTTCTGACCGATGCAGATGACCGCAGTCGGTCGCGCGACCGGAGCGCCGATGCGCTGACCTGTCACGTCCATGGTCGGGAGCTTGGCGCCCTTCACTGCAGCGCGAAGGTCATCCAGACCGCCGCTGGAGAAGAAGTCGGGGTGGTAGTCGTCGGTGACCGAGCGGGCGTCGAGGAACACCTCGCCGTCGAGGCTGACGACGGGGACCTCTCGTCCTCGCTGGCCGACTCTCATCAGCTTCATGTCGGGGCCTTTCGTCTTGGGGTAGCTGTCAGTGGGTGTAGGGCCGCTCCAGCTGGCACTCGGGGTTCAGCTCGACGCCGAATCCGGGAGTGTCGGGCAACTTCATCCTGCCGTTGACCGGCAGCGGCTCGTTGAGCAGGAGCGGAGTGAACATAGGCACGACCTCGTCGGCATCGGGCGCCATCATGAGGAACTCGGCAAAGGGGCTGTTGTGGCGTGTGATGACGAAGTGGTACGAGTAGACACTCGAGCCATGGGGCACGAGCAGAGCGCCATGGGCGTCGGCGAGCGCTGAGATCTTGAGCAGCTCGGTGATACCGCCGCACCATCCCACGTCCGGCTGGATGATGTCGGCGCACTCCATCTCGAGCAGCATGCGGAAGCCATGCCGCGTGGACTCGTGCTCGCCAGTCGTGACGAGCATGCCTGGCGGGACGGCGCGTTTGAGGTCGCGGTAGCCCCAGTAGTCGTCGGGGATGAGGCACTCCTCAATCCACTTCAGACCGTGCTCGTGGCTGCGCAGCGCAAGGCGTGTCGCGTAGTCCAGGTCCAGGGACATCCAGCAGTCCCACATGAGCCAGAAGTCGTCGCCAACGCGGGAGCGCATTTCGGCCAGCTCGGCAATGTTGGCGTTCATACCGTCCTCGCCCTCGGCCGGGCCGTGGTGCAGTGGCATCTTGCCGCCGATGAAGCCGAGCCGTTTCGCGTGGTCCGGCCGCGCCCCGGTGGCGTAGAACTGCAGCTCATCTCGGACTGGGCCGCCGAGGAGCTGGTACACGGGCTCCTGCCGGATCTTGCCGAGCAGGTCATAGAGGGCGAGGTCAACAGCACTGATGGCGTTGAGGACGATCCCCTTGCGGCCATAGAAGAGGGTCGAGAGGTACATCTGGTCCCAGATGCGCTCGACATCGGTCACCAGTGCGCCCTCCAGGAAGCGCGACAGGTGCTTCTCGACGATCCAGGCACCGATCTCGCCGGCGGTTGTGACGCCGAAGCCCACGCTGCCATCGGTGGCCTCAACCTCAACGACAAGGGTGCCCAGGACGTTGATACCAAAGCTGCGGCGGCTGTCTGCGTATCCCGGGTACTTCGCCATCGGGGTGGCGATGTGGTCGTCGATCCAGTGGTACCCCTCCTGGTCGTGGTAGTCGGCGCCGCCTTTGGCTGCCACGGTGAACGCACGAACCTGGGCGATCTTCGGCATACCCATCAGGTCCTCTCAACCTCCGTCTCGGGAGCGCCGCCGGGGAAGACCAGGATCTTGCTCCTTTCGCTCTGGCCCTTGGCCAGTTCGGTGAAGCTCGCCTCAGCGCCCTCGAACCCCACGCGGCCGTCGATCAGCCTGTGCAGCGGTGCGTCCGTCGTCCCGACCCACGCGGCCGTCTCAGCGAAGTGCTTGCGGGAGTAGCAGAAGCTGCCGATCAGGGTGCGCTCCTCGGTACTGATCGCAAAGGCGGCCAGCTCAACCGAGGGCGCGGCCATCCCGACCAGCACCAACCTCGCTCCGAAGGCTGATGCCTTCATGGCGTCAGCGAGGGTGGCTGTCGCGCCCACCGCGTCGATGACCAGTGTGGCCTTCGCGCCGAGCGCGTCGACGATGGACTCTTCGAGCGGTTTGGCAGATGGATCAATGACTGCGGCGCCCAGCTCTGCACACAGGGCGCGGCGGGTCGGGTTGATGTCGGAGACGGCCACCCTGGTGGCGCCGAGTCGCCGCGCCGCGAGGAACGCGGCCTGGCCGATTGGTCCGCCACCGATGACCAGGACAGTGTCCTGGCTGGAGCATGCACCACGCGCGGCGGCGTGGTAGCCGACAGCTAACGGCTCGACGAGCGCGCCCAGCTCCGAGGCGACTCCCTCGGCAAGGGCGATCACGTTGCTGCGTCGTACCAACAGGTACTCCGCGAACGCCGAGGTCAGCTCGGGGGCTACTCCGATGACCTTGCGGTTGGGACAGCTCTGCTCGTTGCCGGCCCGGCAGACGTCGCAGTCGTCGCACGACAGCACAGGGTTAACTGTCACGCAGGTGCCCTCCACCAGGTCGATAACATTGCCTCCCACCTTCGCAACGTGGCCCACCGTCTCGTGGCCCATGATCTGACCGGGCTTGCGCCGTCCGTTCTCGCCCGAGAAACCGTGGAAGTCCGAGCCGCAGATACCCGTGGCCGCGATCTTGACCAAGACGTCGTCGGGGCCGGGCTCCGGTGTCGAGACCTCTTCCACTGTGAGGACCCACGGGGCCTGCATGACTAGTGCCTTCATGTCACTGGTGCCTTTCTGAAGGGGTTCGACGGTCTGCCACCGTCAGGTCTCACTGGTCACCGTGGGAGCGAGCACGGTGATGACACTGGAGTCGTCCTGAGCGGCCATCCCATGGGCCTGGCCCATGAGGTAGACCTGCTCGGCCGCAGCGGCGAGGGGCGTTGAGACGCCTACTCCGCGCGCGGCGGTCGTCACGATGCCCATGTCCTTGACGAAGATGTCCAGGCGACTGCGGACCTCTGCGCCACCCTCGTCATACGCCTGCAGCATGCGCGGGCCGCGATCACCCAGCATGAATGAGGCGGCAGCCCCCGCGCCAAGGGTCTCCAGGGCAGCAGCCGGGTCGAGGCCCAAAGCCCTCGCCAGTGCCAGGGCCTCGGCGGCTGCGGCGATGTGGACCCCGCACAGGAGCTGGTTCACCGTCTTCATGCACTGACCATCTCCGGGGCG
>DAITND010000279.1:0-3558 GCA_036834825.1 Dermatophilaceae bacterium | reverse complement strand
GGAAGGACCAAAGGCCATGTGGCACCGGCCCCTTGGTGCCCACAATGACGATATGGACCTCACGCGAAGTGTGAGCTCAGGACTCGCACATCCTCTGGGTGCCCACCGTGGCGACGGTGGCACCAACTTCTCCGTGTGGTCCCGCACCGCCGCACAGCTTGACCTGCTGCTCTTCGACGACGTCGAGGACTCCCGACCATCCCGGCGGATCGTGCTCGACCCGCAGCAGAACCGAACGTCCTCGTACTGGCACGTGCGCGTGCCCGACGTGGAGCCTGGACAGGTCTACGCGTGGCGCGCCCATGGCGTGTTCGATCCGGCGACCGGGCGGCGCCACGACGCGTCGGCAGTGCTGCTCGACCCGTACGGCCTGGCCGTGGCAGTGCCGACCGCGTACGACCGGATGGCCGGCACGCGGCCCGGGAGGGACCCACGCACGGCGATGAAGAGCGTGGTCGTCGATCTGTCGGCCTATGACTGGGAACACGACACGCCCCTTGGTCGGCCCTTTGCACGCACCGTCATCTACGAGCTGCACGTTCGTGGCTTCACCGCCCATCCCAACAGCGGGGTGGACCGCCGCCTCGCTGGGACCTACGCCGGCCTGGTGGACAAGATCCCCTATCTGAGGTCCCTGGGTGTTACTGCCGTGGAGCTCATGCCCGTCCAGGCATTCGACTACCAGGACGCGCCGCAGGGCCTGAGCAACTACTGGGGTTACAGCCCGGTCTCGTTCTTCGCCCCTCACGCGGCCTACGCGTCCGCCGGTGACCCTCTCGGCGCCGTGGACGAGTTCCGCACCATGGTCAAGGAGCTGCACCGTGCCGGCATCGAGGTGATCCTGGACGTGGTCTTCAACCACACTGCCGAAGGCGGCGCTGACGGGCCCACCTTCTGTTGGCGCGGCCTCGACAACCGGGGCTACTACCTCCTCGACCCCGCTGATCAGGCGGTGTACCGGGACTACACCGGGTGCGGGAACACCCTCAACGCGAATCACTCGGTGGTGCGTCGCACGATCGTCGATGCGCTGCATCATTGGGTGGATCAGATGCACGTGGACGGCTTCCGCTTTGATCTCGCGTCGATCATGTCGCGGAACACCGACGGCACTCCGATGGCCAACCCGCCGGTGATCTGGCAGATCGAGAGCGACCCGGTGCTGGCCGGCACCAAGCTCATCGCGGAGGCCTGGGACATTGGCCTGTACCAGCTCGGCTCATTGGCAGGCGACCGCTGGCGTCAGTGGAACGGGCAGTTCCGTGACAGCATCCGTCGTTTCGTGCGTGGGGATCGTGGCACCGTGCCGCTGCTGCCCAACCGCGTGCTGGCCAGCCCTGACCTCTTTGGTGGCCGACCCGCCGAGGTCGAGCACAGCGTCAACTTCGTCTCCTGCCACGACGGCTTCACCCTCAACGACGTCGTCTGCTACGAGCACAAGCACAACGAAGGCAACCTCTCCGACAACCGGGACGGCGCGGACGAGGACTACTCCGCGAACTTGGGCGTCGAAGGGCCCTCTGACGACCCTGCGATCGAGCGGATGCGCACCCGCCGGGTGAAGAACCTGCTCGCCATCACCCTGATCTCCATGGGTGTGCCCATGATCGCGATGGGCGACGAGGTACGCCGCACCCAGCTGGGCAACAACAATGCCTACTGCCAGGACAACGAGATCAGCTGGTTCGACTGGTCGCTGACGCGTCAGTATGCCGACATCTTCCGCTTCGTACGGGGACTGGTCGACGTGCGGCTCGAGCTGGACATGACACGGGTGATGCACGGGCTGCCGCTGAACGAGTTCCTCGCCCGTTCCCTGGTGGAGTTCCACGGTGTTCGACTGCATCAGCCGGACTGGTCGGAGGACTCGCGCGCCCTGGCGCTCACTGTGAGGAGTGTGATCGGGACGCGGATGGTGCACGCGATTCTCAACAGCCACGAGGGGCCCCTCGACTTCGAGCTGCCCCCGATAGTCGACTCGACCTTGCCGTGGCGCCGAGTCGTGGACACGGCCCTTGATCCCCCTGAGGACGTCACCGACCTCGCGGGCGCACCGCCCGTCCGCGGTGACACCTATCGGGCCGGCGGACACTCGATGGTCCTTCTGAGCGCCGATCTCAAGGACGTGACCGACCCCCAGCGCGCCAGTCACCCGGCAACGGCACGACGACCGTAGGCGTCATGGACCGTCTCAGCTCTCTGGACAGTTGGTTTCTCCACCTCGAGCGCGAGATCCAGCAGCTCCATGTGGGCTCCGCCCTCCTCTTCGAAGGTCCCTCACCGTCGCTCGCCCAGCTGACGGCCGCCATCGAGTCTCGGCTCGACCTTCTACCCCGGTACCGGAAGCGGGTGCTGCGGGTCCCCCTGGACCTGGGTCGCCCCGTCTGGGCCGACGACCCGCGATTTCGCATCGGGGACCACGTCAGACAGGTCACGCTGCCGCGACCTGGCACGGAGGATTCACTGCGGGAACTGGCCGCCCGCCTCATGTCAGAGCATCTGGACCTGTCCCGCCCGTTGTGGGAGACCTGGCTGGTCAACGGCCTCGATGGCGGCCGGTGGGCCCTGATCAACAAGACTCACCACGCCATGATCGACGGCATCTCGGGAGCCGACATCGTGGCCGTGCTCCTGGACCGCGACCCGAAGGCAGCCGAAGCCCGACCGGCGCCTGCCTGGACCCCAGGGGCGGAGCCCTCGCCCGTGCGGTTGGCCGCGGCAGCGCTGGGCGACCTGGCCCGCACCCCGTCTGAGGTCGGGCACGTCCTCGCCCGAGCCCTCCGTACGCCGCGCCGGTTCACCAAGCAGACCGCGATCGAGCTCTACGGCCTCGCCCTGGCCGGGGAGAAGGTGGTGTGGCCGGAGTCCGTCCTGGACGGCCCGATCGGGCCACGGCGTCGCTGGGCGTGGGCGCGCGCCGACCTTGCGGAGGTCAAACAGGTGAAGAACTCGCTCGGCGGGACGGTCAACGATGTGATCCTCGCCGCGATCGCCGGCGGGTTCCGAGCTTTGCTGACCGCGCGGGGTGAGCCGGTCGACGGGCGGACGGTGCGCACCATGGTCCCCGTCTCGATGCGCACTGCCGAGGAGCACGGCACGATGGGCAACCAGGTTTCGGCTGTCTTCGCCGACCTCCCCGTCGGCCTCTCAAACCCTTCGGAGCGGCTGGCGGCCGTGACCCGCCAGCTGTCCTCGCTCAAGAGCAGCGGCATGGCGATCGGCGTCGACACCATGCTCGCCGCCGTCGATCTGATGCCAGGGACCCTTTTCTCGCTGGGTGCCCGTGTGGCGGCGCGTCTGCCGCAACGGGCCATCAGCACCGTCACCACCAACGTGCCCGGTCCCCAGGTGCCCATGTACCTCCTTGGCCGCCGGATGACAGAGCTGTTTCCCTACATCCCGCTCGGTGCCGACATCCGCATCACGATCGGGGTCGCCTCATATGCGGGACGCCTCACCTGCGGGGTGACGGGTGACTACGACGCCGTCCCCGACCTGCAGGTGCTGTGCGATGGCATCGAGACAGCCACGCAAGAACTGGTTGCGCTCGTGAGGTAG
>DAITND010000278.1:0-3576 GCA_036834825.1 Dermatophilaceae bacterium | reverse complement strand
TCCCTGCCAGGACGACAGCCGCGCGATCCGTCATGAACACGATTGGTCCAATCGCGCCGCGCTGGGTTCGTTCTTGTTCGGTGAGGGATCCTTGACCGCACGCGCTCCCTTGCCGCCGGTCGCTCACGTTGCCGGCGTCTCGATCTGGGCCAGATTGTCGTCGTGCCTTCTCAGGCAGACATGAAGGCTCCACAGCACCGCGCTCTCCTCCGGCCGAGCTCGAGCCCGCCTGCGCTCAAGAACGCACCCCAGCCAATCACTGGCGCTCTCATACTCGAAGTGTCGGCACTCACCGCGCGGCTCAGCATGTCAAAGGAGCAATGTATGGCTCAGGTTGGCGCGAGCGACGTCACATTCAATGACGTCGTCGCTTTCCTCGTTGAAGTAGCCGCACTCCTCGTCCTGAGCGCATGGGGATTCCGTGGCGGTTCCAGCCTCGTCCCCAAGGTGCTTCTCGGGCTGGGGACCCCGACCGTGGCCATCGCTTTGTGGGGCCTGTTCGCCGCCCCGAGATCGGTGTTCGCCGTGCCCGCTGCAAGGTTGGCCGTCAAGGTCCTGGTGCTCGGTGCCGCGGCACTCGCCTCTTTCACGCTGTTGCCAATCGGCTGGGCGATCGCGTTCACCATCATCGTCGCTGTCAACACCGTCCTGCTCTACGTCGGGCCCTTCGCCCGCTGAAGTCGTGCGGCGCTGGGGAACCGAAGTGTCCAACGGTGACCGCGACGTCCTGCCGTGAGCGCATGGGCTGAGCTGGATCCGGCGCAGATCGCAGTCGTGACCCCAGTGGCCGGCTCGGGCTACGCGATAACCACCCGTGAAACGCACAAGGGGGCAGTGAAAATCGTCAGACTTCGCTCCACCCCGAGGAGGAGATCCGGTGTTTGAGCGGTGCGGAAGTGCGCCCTTGACCCCAGCCGCGACCACGTCGGATCGACAAGGCGCCGATCTTGGCGTTGTCATCGATGCCGCCGGGGTCACCGGTGACTTACAGCACGGGATGCCCCGTTTCGGGCTTCAACTCGGATTAGTCTCCATAGACCCGAGGTATTGACCGGGCGGTCAGTCAAGGTCAGACTTTATGTACTAGGTCCGTCTTCAGAACGGCGGACCATCAGCACGAAAGGTGGTTGGTTCGCATGAGTAAATGGACGCACCCACAGGGTCTGGCCGCGCTTGTCGTGGGGATCTATGCTGTGTTGTCCCCGATCTGGACGACGCACCCGGCAGGCAACAAGGCCACGTACACGATGATCGCTCTTGGGGTCATCACTGCGGCTGTGGCGCTGTTCTCGCTGGCCAGGCCGGGCAGGGTCGCTTTCGAGGGTCTCATCGCGTTGATGGGCGTGCTGTTCTTCGTATCGCCTTGGGTCATGGGTTTCAGCGCCACCGCTTACAGGCCGATGGCGTGGACCGCGTGGATCGTGGGCATCGTGGCGCTGGTGGCAGGCGCCGCGGATGTGCAGATGACCCGCTCGGAGCACGGTGCGCACGGCATTGTCACCCACTAAGGAGCCGGCCCACTACTGGGGAGGAGGATTTTCTATGGTGCGGGTTCGCACGGCAGGTCCCGGGCGGGCCCGCGCCCTGGTTCCCGAGGGCTCCTTGAGTCCTGGGGATGGCTCTACCAGCGCCGACACCTCTTCGAGCGACGGTGAGCTTGCCGGCAGCGGTGATGCGCGCGAACGGATTCTTGACGCCGCGGAGGATCTCTTTGCCGCAGACGGCTTCGACGCGACGCCCACCTCTCGTATCGCTCGTCGAGCTGCCGTGGCCAAGGGGCTGCTCTTCTACTACTTCCCGCGCAAGATGGACCTGCTGTGCACGCTGTTCAGGGAGCGACTCCCCGTACACCCCTTGTCCACGGTCGTCGGGATCGCCGTCGAGGGGGATGTGGCTGGCTCGCTGGTGCGGCTGGCGGACAGGGTCGGCCTCACGGGTCGTCACTCGCAGGTGCTCAGCGCGATCCTGTTCCGCGAGGCCAGCACCCACCCGGACGTACGCAACCACCTGGGTGCGCTGCACACCGCGCTGATGGACGTCACCGAAGAGGTTCTTGACGCGGCCAGCCCGCGAGCGCTGGACCGCGGTCGACGCAGAGCGGCTGCCGGCACGTTCGTGGCCGTGCTCATGCACGAAGCCAACTTCCACCGGTTCGACGGCCCGGTGCCAGACCTCAGCGCGACGGCCGAGATCGTCTCGGGCGGACTGCTCGCATAGGAGCACTCATGAACCACCCGACCTCGAAGGAACTCGTGCAGGAACTCAGCCGAAGGTCAAGGGGACACGGTGATGGCCCGGTGGAACCAGGGGTCGTCTTTCTCATCGATCAGGCGGATGCCGTGGAAGAGGCTGTCCCGCTAGTGCAGGGAACGCTGCTGCACCGTCGTGGGTCGGCTCGCCGTCGATCCAGAACACTCACCGCCCGGATCGCGCAGTCAACATCCATCTGCATATCGGTGGCGGTGGCTCCACCTACCCGCTCCACGTCCTTGATACGGGCAGATCGGGCAGATCAGCGCGACGCAGCAGAGGTCCAGCCACAAGTCCGCGCTGGGCAAGCGACTGTCCGATGCGGGGTTTGCCGACGTCGCCCTGGAGTCGCGTTCCCTCGCATCGAGGGCGAGATTCTGGTCTTTGGCAACATTCGTGAGGTCTTTGACGTCATCGATCAACCCGGCGCAAGATGGGCCAAGCCAGGGAACTCGGGCGACGGCGCAGGACCCACCCGCCGTCTTGGGCAGCCAGCGCGCGCTTCCCATAGGACGCGGCGCCGAGAACCCGCACGGTATTGGCCGAGATGAACAATTCCATCCACAATCCGAACGGAGCGTCTCATGAACATCTTGGTCCCTGTCCTCGTCGTCGTCCTGTTGGTGCTTGGGCTGGCGGTGAGGATCGTCAAGCAGTACGAGCAGGGCGTTCTGTTCCGGCTGGGTCGGGTGCTGGGCTTGCGCCAACCCGGGTTGCGGATGATCATCCCCTTCGTCGACGTCCTGCATCGGGTGTCGCTGCGGATCATCACGATGCCGATCCAGTCCCAGGGCATCATCACCCGGGACAACGTCAGCGTCGGCGTGTCTGCGGTCGCCTACTTCCGCGTGGTCGACGCGGTGAAGTCGGTCGTCGCGATCGAGAACGTTCATGCCGCCATCGACCAGATCGCCCAGACCACGCTGCGCAAGGTCGTCGGTCAACACACCCTTGATGAGACGCTGTCCGAAACCGACCGGATCAACCTGGACATCCGCGAAATCCTCGACGTCACCACCGTCGAGTGGGGTGTGGAAGTAACCCTGGTGGAGCTCAAAGACATCCAGCTCCCCGACACCATGAAGCGGGCCATGGCCAAACAGGCCGAGGCCGAACGGGAGAAGCGGGCGAAGATCATCAACGCCGAGGGAGAGTCCCTGGCGGCGGCCGCGCTGGGTGACGCCTCAGACACCATGATGGCCCACCCGTTAGCGCTCCAGCTACGTAACCTGCAGAGCCTGGTCGAGATCGGCGTGGACAAGAACACCACGGTCGCGTTCCCGGCCCCAATCATGACCACCATCGCGGAGCTCGGTGCCTTCCTCG
>DAITND010000277.1:0-3582 GCA_036834825.1 Dermatophilaceae bacterium | reverse complement strand
GTCGCCGGAACGGCCGCCGCCCTGCGATGACGAGCGCTTGGAACCCGAGGAACGCTGTTTGGTCTCACCCGTTGCGGCACCACGCGACGACCCACCACCAGAGGCAGCATTGCGACCTGTTCCGTTGCCGGGCGCACCTCCACGGCCGCCGGTCGCCCGACCGCCTGCTGCCCCGCCACCAGAGCGTGCGCCACCCGTGCGTGGGCCGCCAGAACGTGCGCCACCGGAACGACCACCACCACTGCGCCCACCACCACTGCGCCGGGGCGTGTTGCCCTCGTCCACAACGAGAACCAGGGGCTCGGTGAAGGTTCGCTCACCTGGGGCGAGCTGTCTGAGCAGGGGGTGGTTGGCGTCCAGACGTGTCGTGGTCGCCTTGATCCCGGCCTTGCGGGTGAGGTCGCGGACGTCAGCCACCTGGTCGTCGGTCATCAGCGTGATGACGATGCCCTCGGCGCCGGCTCGAGCGGTGCGTCCGGAGCGGTGCAGGTACGCCTTGTGCTCGACCGGCGGATCCGCATGGATGACCAGGTTGACATCATCGACGTGAATACCCCGAGCCGCGATGTCGGTGGCAACCAGGGTGCTCGCCGCGCCGGCCTGGAACGCGTCCATGTTGCGGGTGCGGGCATTCTGGGAGAGGTTGCCGTGGAGCTCGACGGTCGGGATCCCGGAGGCGTTGAGCTGTTTGGAAAGCTTCTTGGCACCGTGCTTGGTGCGGGTGAAGATCATCGTTCGGCCAGGAGCCGAGGTGAGGTCGACCAGCACGGGCAGACGGGCGTCAGCGCGCACGTGGAAGATGTGGTGCTCCATCGTCGAGATATGCGACAGAGCCGAGTCCGCGCTGTGCGTCACCGGGTTGGTGAGGAAACGCTTGACGATCACATCGACGCCGGCGTCAAGGGTGGCCGAGAACAGCATCCGCTGACCGGACCGCGGCGTGCGGTCCATGATGCGGCGCACACCCGGCAGGAAGCCGAGGTCGGCCATGTGGTCGGCCTCGTCCAGAATGGTGATCTCGACGGCGTCGAGGGTCAGTGCGCCCTGGCCGAGGAGGTCCTCGAGCCGGCCGGGACAGGCGATGACGACGTCGATACCGCCGCGAAGACCACTGACCTGGGGGTTCTGGCCGACGCCACCGAAGATGGTCAGGCTGTTGATCCCCAGTGGCTTGGCCAGCGGAGTCATCGCGGCCTGGATCTGGTTCACCAGCTCGCGGGTGGGTGCCATGATCAGCGCGCGCGGCTTGCGGGACTGGCGCGTGGTCTTGCTGGCTGCCAGTCGGGTGAGCAGGGGAAGCAGGAAAGCGTAGGTCTTGCCCGAGCCGGTGCGGCCACGACCGAGAACGTCGCGACCCGCGAGGGAGTCGGGCAGCGTGGCGGCCTGGATCGGAGTCGGGATGGTGATACCTGCCGCCGTAAGAACGGTGGTCAGGGAAGCGGGCACGCCAAGGCTGGCGAAAGTCGTGTCAGACGACACAGGTGGGTACTCCATACGTTAAGTGGTCGTTCTGCCCGGCGCAGACCCATGCGGTTGCGGCGCGTGGCTATCGACATAAAAAAGCAGGTCCGAGGCAGAACAGTGCGGACCGCTGCCAGAAGTCTAGCGGATCAAAGGGACACCCATGGCAAACGCCTGCCCGACGCGACGCTGCCGGAAGCTGATCCGTGCTTAGTCCTGGCCACCGATGTCCACGGAATAACCCTCGTACATAAGGTCGGAGCCACGCTGACGGTGGCGAACCAAGGCCGCGATGAGTGTCGTGCCGCGATCCCGCACCTCGTCCAGCGAAACCAGCATCGAGTCGCCGCGGGCGAACGTCCCGGCCGCCTTGCCCACCACCGTGAGGAGCTCTGAGATGAGCTCGGTCAGCGTTGCGTGGTCCTGGGTCAGTCGTTCGACCTGGTGGGCCAGCCGGGGCGACGTGCGGATCACCCGTGCGTAGAGACCGGCTGGTCCCTCGGTGAGCTCAACATGGTCGTGGAAGTCGCCGGACAGCTCCAGCAGGGCGTCAGAAGCCCCTTGGACCCAGCGGATCTGCCCGCTGGGCACCGGCGCTGCGAGTGCCTGCTCCAGCGCGTTGATCGACTCGAGCAGTTCGGCCCGACGGCGACGCACCTCAGTAATATGCTGCGCCTCGACCTCGACCTCAGGCTCTGTCTGTCCACTACCATCTGTTGTGGTCACAGGTGCAGTTTGGAGCCGGTCGCGCTGGTTGTCCAATCCGGGTGGCCCACCGGACTACCCCGCGGATGCCGTAGCACCGGACCTTATCCTGTGGCGCGCAGGTACCGGCCGAAGTGCGGGACCGTGAAGGCAATTCGCCCACGCTCAGCGCTGTAGATCAAACCCTTCTTGAGCAAGGCATCGCGGGCCACCGATAGTGACTGCGGCTTGCGACGCAGAACCGCTGCCACTGACGCAGTTGTCACCGACTCGCTGTCGTCCAGATCGGGCCCGTTGACGTCCTGATCGACGATCTGGGCCGCATCGGCCATCGCCCGCAGGTACTCCCGCTCGCCGGGTGTCGCCCGTTCGTACCGGGAACCGAAGAAACCCACGGCAAGCTCGGCCTCGGCCTCCGGTGCTACCACCCTGATGTCCTCACCGGTAATCGGCGAGCCGGGCGCACTGTCCCAGGCGACCTTGCCGTAGGCCTGGATGAAGTACGGATAGCCGCCGGTGGCGGCATACATAGCCTCAAGGGCATCGTCGTGGAACTCTGCACCCTCGTCCGTGGCTGGTGCCTGGAGCGCCAGGTCGGCAGCCGCTCGGTCGAGCCGGTCGATCCGTGAGTACTTGAACAGTCGCTCGCTGTAGGACTTGCTGGCGCTCAGAACCGCTGGCAGGTGGGGCAGTCCGGCTCCCACGACGATGACCGGCAGGCCGCTCTGGCTGATCTCGTGGCAGGCCGCACACAGGGCGGAGATGTCCTCGGGCTCCAGGTCCTGCATCTCGTCGATGAAGATCGCCACGCCTCTGCCCACATCCGCTGCGAGCCCGCCGATATCGGTCAGCAGCTCGACCAAGTCGATCTCGATGTCCCCCGAGTCGGCTCGCCCCGTCACCGCGGCCACGTCGATCCCGGGATTCCAGCGATCACGAAGCCTCGTGCTCGTCGCCGACTCACGCTGGGCGAAAGCTTTGATAACACCCAGAACGTAGTCGACATCCTCGCTCTTGGGATGGCCCAGCTCGCGGACGGCGACGTGCAGGGCCGCGCTGATGGGCCGTCGCAGCCGCTGGTCGGGACGTGCCTCGAGCTTGCCGGTGCCCCAGTGCGCCCGGACCGCTGCTGACCGCAATGCGTTCAGCAGCACGGTCTTGCCCACACCCCGCAGCCCGGTCAGGACGATGGAGCGCTCCGGCTTGGATCTGGCTATGCGCTCAAGCACCACGGCGAAGGCTCGCAGCTGGTCGTCACGACCGGCGAGCTCAGGTGGACGCTGACCCGCGCCGGGGGCATAGGGATTTCGGATCGGGTCCACGATCGCAGGCTATCCGCCTGTATCGCGTTTTCGTGAGACATACTGAGACACGCCGATCGTGTCGCATCAGCTGCGTCTGCTGCCGCTAGCTAGA
>DAITND010000276.1:0-3585 GCA_036834825.1 Dermatophilaceae bacterium | reverse complement strand
GGTTATGGCACGCATGGTTTCCAGGGAGCTGCCGGATCTGAGCGCCGCCGATGGCGGCAGGTGGCAGAGTGGCTCGGCGGTTGTCGAGTCGATACGCCAGAGCGCCTACCCCAGGACCGCGAGGAGGTCTCTCATGATCGATTCGGTGTCCCTGCCGCTGTCGGGGATGAGCACGGCCGCCGCAAGATGGCGTGCGGGCACGACCGCCAAAAGTGACGTGTAGCCCGGGTCCAGACCGCTATGGCCGTAGGTGGCGTCTGGGGACAGCCCCATGAACACCATGGTTCCCAGGCCGTAACCGCGACCTGGAGCGACACTGCCCGTTGAAGGTTGGGTCATCATCGCGCGCACCGACTCGATGGGTAGCAACCGCCCGCCGTAGAGCTGATATCCCCATTTGGCCACTGTCGCCGCATCCGCGGCAATACCTGCGAACGAGTCCAGTCCTGAGCGAGCCAACACCCGAGACGGAAGGTACCCATCGGGTGTGACGCGGAGGCTGTGTGGCGGGGCGGCCACCGGTGGTGTCGGTCGTTCGGCGTCCTGGGCCACTATCCGGCCAAGACCTGCCGGGGTGAACAGATCGGCCCGCTCCACCTGTGCCACCGTTCTTCCAGTGATCTTCTCGATGAGCATGCCGAGCAGCAGGTAGTTGGTGTTGGCGTACACGGGGACCCCACCGGGTGCAGAGGAGCGTGGCTTGAGGTAGGCCAGCGTCTCCAGTGCCGTCCAGCGCTTGGCTGGGGCGGCCGTTTGTGCGCCGACCATTGCTTCGACGACTGCTCCGGGTGGGTCGATCAGGCCACTACGCATGCTCAACGTTTGACGAACGGTGGCGCCGTTGGCTGTCAGCGAATGCGGGACGTAGATCGACAGCGGGGCGTTCAGATTCACTTTGCCTCTGGCTGCCAACCCCATCACCTCGGCGGCAATGAAGGTCTTGGTGATGCTGTCGATCGCCATCATGGCGTTCGGCGTCAGTTTCGTGCCGTCACCACCGTTCCCGGCCGCTCCGGCCCACGAACCGTGATCGCTGAGCACTGCGGCGGTTATTCCCGGCGCTCCCATGAGGTGAGTATGGGCGTAGTCCGATACAACCCGAGTCAATATCGCTTGCAGCGCCGTGGCTTTGGCGGCCGGGAACTGGCTCGTCACCGGGTCCGGGAACTGGGTGGCGACTGATGCCCGTCCGGCCACGCCACCGTGGGCCGAGGTGCATCCGCCGGCGAGGAGCACCGTCATTGCGAGCCCCACCCTTAGAGCAATGCCAAAGCGCACCGTGATGGATTCCTCCCGCAGTAATTGCTTGATCCAGAGGAACCTGAAGCGGTCCGGCGGACACGGGCGGCAACCCGATCATGTCGCGTCCTGCACGGCGGTGTGAAGAGCCAAGTTCAAGTCTGGAGTGCCGGCTTCGCCTTCGCCAGCATTGAACCGAGACCCCGCCGTCCCTGGACGCAGTCAGTGTGCCATAGATCTCGGAACTGGCGTTGCGCTCACCTCAGAGCCGACGTTCCCCGGCCCGAATCGACATATTGCTCGACCCCGACTTCCGTGAGATCGGCGCCTCGGGGCGGATGTGGACCCGGCCGCCGATGATGTCAGCTCTGAATGAGGAAGGCTTCCACGACGATGAACAATTCGCGACAGCAGAGCTGGAGGCAGCCATTGTGGGTCCCGCCCCACTCTTGGTGACCTTGGTGTCCGATCGTGGGCAGCGTTGAGCCACACGGAGTTCCCTCTGGCGCCGGTCCGGGATGGGTGACAACTGCTGCACCACCAAGGCAGGCTACTCACCCACAGCCCCCCTTACGATTGTTACCTCCATTGGCGGCCAACTCGCCGGTAATCCCGCGAGTTGGTTTGCGCCGCCGTTGCGTGGTCCGACCTGGTCTCGGCGGCGTCGCGCAACCGTCCCCTGGTCGCCGCTGGGCGGGCCAGTGGCTGTGTCACTGTGGGCACCGGCACGGGCTTTGGCGAGGTCAGCCCTGTGGGTCTGAGACGTCGACGGTCTGAGACGTCGACGTGCAACGCCGGACCATCTGGACCAACAAGGTGTGGAAACGCGACGGCGAGAACAACGAGCGGGACACCTCCTCCAGGTTGAAGAAGGCGCTCCGGGCCAAGCACGAGATGGGCGGCCACCGCCTGGCAACCCCAAGCCCTTGGTGGTTTCCTCGGGGTTCAGGTCAGTTCCCCGACGGACTGTGCCTCTGCCTCGACGCCGGCCAGAGGGACCACGAGGTGCAGGCGCCAGGTCGATACCTGCTGACACACCAGCCGAGGTGATCACCTCGGCGTCGCCGGCGAGGCGCTCCTGTGTCCGCACATCGATGGTCGCAACCGCGGGTGGAGTGTGTGCGTCGTGTTTGTTCTGGATGGAGCTTTCGCTGAGTGTGTCCAAGATCGACTCGACGGTTTGGTGTACCGGTTCGAAGAACCGGCCGCCGGCCCGTTCGGGTTCGCCCTTGAGGTTCAATCCGCTCGAACCCCACAACCACCTACTGGTAAAATGGCGCGCATGCCGGTGGTGGTACCCCGATGGCCGCGCACCCTTGAGGGACCAACGTAAAGGAAGAACTGACTCGTGTGCGGGATCGCCGGATGGATCAGCACCAGCGACGGCGGGCAGGGCTTTAGCCACCTTGGGAGCATGTCCGCCGAACTGGCACATCGAGGTCCTGATGACTCCGGGCGGCGGGACTGGCCCGATGCGGGTCTGGCGTTTCGACGTCTCGCGCTGCTGGACCTGCCCGCCGGCAATCAACCCGCCCGGACCGAAGATGGACGCTACTGGTCGGTCTTCAACGGTGAGATCTACAACCACGCAGAACTGCGTCAGGAACTCATCGAGCAGGGGCATCAGTTGCACGGCTCTGGCGATGCAGAGCTCATTCCGCACTTGTATGAGCAGTGGGGCATCAGCTTCCTGTCCAGACTTCGTGGCATGTTCGCGATCGCGATCTTCGACCAGGACACCAGCGAGCTGTTGCTGGCCCGCGATGGATTCGGGATCAAGCCCCTCTACTGGACGCACACCGGCGACCACTTGGTGTTTGCCTCCGAGATCGGCGCCCTGCGAGTCGCCGGCCTGGTCCCCACGGAGGTTGAACCGGACGCCGTTTGGCAGTATCTGGGGTTCGGCTATGTGCCGGGACCGATGACGATGTGGCCCGGAGTCAAGATGCTTCCGGCCGGGCACTTCTTGCGGGTGAAGAAGGGTGCCGCGACCGTCACGAGCTGGTGGGAGCCACGTTTCGCGCCGGACGACTCCCTGCGCGACGCCGACGTGACCGACCGTCTCCTGGCCACGATCCAGAAGTCAGTGGCCGCGCACCTTTCCGCTGATGTCCCGGTCGGCTCCTACCTGTCGAGCGGCATCGACTCCAGCCTGCTCACGGCCCTGGCTACACGCATTCAACCCACCGTCCACACCTTCAGCATCGGCTTCGAAGGCACCGAGGACGGCCTGGGTGAACTGGAACGAGCGCGGGAGCTGGCACATCAGCTGGGCACCGAGCATCACGAACAGGTCATCTCCGCGGCCGACTACTGGCGCATGCTTCCCCAGATCATCGCGAGCCA
>DAITND010000275.1:0-3611 GCA_036834825.1 Dermatophilaceae bacterium | reverse complement strand
CTACCGTCGCGAGACCAACACGATGCCCAACTGGGCCGGCTCCTGCTGGTACGAGCTGCGCTACCTGGACCCGGCCAACAACGACGCCCTTGTTGACCCCGAGGTGGAGAAGTACTGGATGGGCAAGCAGGTCCAAACCGTTGTGGGGGCACCGGTCGGTGCCCTCGATCCCGGCGGTGCCGACCTGTATGTCGGTGGCGTCGAGCATGCGGTGCTGCACCTGCTGTACTCCCGCTTCTGGCACAAGGTGCTGTTCGACCTCGGTCACGTCAGCAGCGAAGAACCCTTCCGCAAGCTTTTCAACCAGGGCTACATCCAGGCCTTCTTCTTCCGTGACAGCCGCGGCCAGTCAGTGCCCGCCGCTGAGGTCATCGAGGAGGCAACACCCAGCGGTGAGATCTCCTACACGTGGAAGGGATCGCCGGTCACCCGTGAGTACGGGAAGATGGGCAAGTCCCTGAAGAACGTCGTGACTCCGGATGAGATGTTCGAGGGCTATGGCGCCGACACGTTCCGGGTCTACGAGATGTCGATGGGCCCTTTGGACCTGTCGCGTCCCTGGGAGACCCGAGCCGTTATCGGGGCCCAGCGTTTCCTGCAGCGCCTGTGGCGCAACGTGATTGACGAAGTGAGCGGCGAGCTTCTGGTCATTGAGGATGCCCCGGACGAGGCGACGAAACGTCTCTTGCACAAGACCATCGATGCGCTGAGAAGGGACTATGACGGTCTGCGTTTCAACACGGCCATCGCCCGTCTGATCGAGTTCAACAATGCGCTGACCAAGCTGCCCAACGTGCCGCGCGAGGCGGCCGAGGCGCTGGTTGTCATGACGGCTCCTGTGGCACCTCACCTCGCCGAGGAGCTTTGGGCCAAGCTGGGGCACGCCGAGTCTTTGACCTACGTGGACTTCCCGACAGCCGACCCTGCGCTGCTCGTGGACGACACGGTGACGTGTGTCGTTCAGGTCCAGGGCAAGGTGCGCGATCGCCTCGAGGTGGCTGTCGGCATCAGTGAGGAAGACCTGCAGGAGCAGGCATTGGCCAGTGGCAAGATCACCGCAGCGCTTGAAGGCAAGGTCGTCCGCAAGGTCATCGTTCGTGCGCCGAACCTGGTCAACATCGTCGCCAGCTGACAAACATGGGGATGGTGCGGGCCTGGACCGTGTGACGTTGGGATGGCGCCGTGACAAGATCCCTGGGTGTCCAGCGATAGCCTGCCAGAGTGAGCGTTGCGATCGTCACGGACTCCACGGCATCCCTGCCCGAGGATCTTGTGGCGAGCCATGGCATTGCCGTTGTGCCGCTACACGTGGTTCTGGGCGGGCAGGAGTACAGCGAAGGCGTCGACTTCACCACGCCCGAGTTGGCAGCGGCCCTGCGCAAGTTCACCAAGGTGAGCACCTCACGTCCGTCGCCGCAGGCGTTTCTCGATGCCTATGAGGCGGCGGCGGCCGGCGGCGCCGACGCCGTGGTGTCCGTGCACATCTCCTCGGACATGTCAGGGACCGTCGGATCCGCCATGCTCGCGGCCAGCCAGTCGCCGATTCCCGTGGAGGTTGTCGACTCCCGCTCAGTGGGTATGGCGATGGGTTATGCGGTGCTGTCCGCAGCTGTGGCCGCGCAGCGGGGACAGGACGCCAAAACGGTGGCGGCCATTGCGACTGCTCGGGCGCGGGCGTCCACTGTCATTTTCTACGTGGCCACCCTGGAGCATCTGCGCCGCGGCGGTCGGATCGGAGCGGCCTCGGCCCTGCTCGGCTCAGCGCTGGCCATCAAGCCTTTACTGGCGCTGTCCGACGGGCACATCGATCCGATCGAGAAGGTGCGCACGGCGGCTCGCGCATTGAGCAGGCTGGAAGAGCTCGCACTCCAGGCGCTCGGCGCTGCAGGGGAGACAGGCGTCGATATCGCTGTCCATCATCTTGACTCGCAGACCCGGGCCAGCGATCTGGTCGACCGGCTGCTGACCAGGGTGCCGTCCTCGACGACGGTGCTTCTGGTTGAGCTCGGAGCGGTGGTGGGCGCACATGTCGGTCCGGGCACGATCGCGGTCTCAGTCTCGCCTCGACCGGACCCTGGCCGGCTCTGACCATGCCCGGATCCTGGGTCGTCGTTGCGGTGACGGCCGTGCTCGGTTTTTTCGTCGGATCGATCAACCCGGCGACCATCATCGCCAGGACTCGTCATGCGGATCTTCGACAAGGCTCCGGGAACCCGGGCGCGACGAATGCCGGTCGTGTCCTGGGAGTGCGATGGGGCGTTGTCGTCGGCCTGCTCGACGTTCTCAAGGGGCTAATACCGACGTTGCTGGCGCTGCTGCTCTTTGACCGCTTCACTGCCTACGTGGTGGGCATGGCGACCGTCCTCGGACATGTACTTTCTCCGTTCCTGCGCGGGCGCGGCGGCAAGGGGGTCGCCACCTCTTTGGGCGCCATACTGGCGGTCTTCCCATGGTTTGGCCTGGGCATGCTCATGGTCTTCGGACTGATGCTGTGGCGCACACGGTGGGTGGCCGGCTCTTCGATTGCGGCCGCGGGACTGCTCATGCTGTATACCGGGTTGGCGCCGCTGCCCGACCCCGTTGCTGTGGGCAGGGTGTGGGGGATCTGCATCGCGTTGCTCGTCATCGTCCGCCACCACGACAACGTTCGCCGTTGGGTTCGCAGGAGATTGGCCTGATTGTGGCTGTTTCGGCCGACTTGTGTGGATATGTGGAGCACTCAGTCGAACATCGAAGAGCCATATCGTCCGTTTGGTGCAGAGAATATGAGCTCAACGGGCAGACATGGTTTGTTAAAGGACAGTTTGTGACCGATTGTCCAATTCGTCTTCACGTCATCCGGAACTTTGTATTTGCGGCGATCCAGCAGGACGGCCGTCGGCCCGGCAGGACCAAGATTCGGGGCCCGGCAGGCCCCTCTTCGTGAATGGATACCTGAACATGTCGCGTCGTGGTGGCTGGCGAAATCGACGGGGCGGTCTCGAGGCGTCACGTGATCGTCTCTCTGCCGATCGACTCGCCGAAATCGTCACTTCCCTGGGCTCCACCTCTTCCGAGTCAGCGACGATGCAAATCCTTCGCGGGGCTTCGCGGCAGACTTCCGTGGCTGCGCCGTCTCCTGCGCCGAGCGCACTCGGTGAGAAACGTGGTAAGTCCAAGCCAGTGGTCCCGGCGCCAACCGTTACGAAGCCCACGGTCTCGAAACCGTGGGCTTGGACGACCGGCAGATACCGACGTCAGCCTCCGCCGAAACTGGTCGTTCGGGGTTTGGCTCTAACGTCTCACCGTCTTGCTTCTGGCGCAGCCCGTCATCGCGGTATTTGGTTCCTCTCCAGCCGCTCTACAGGTCATGGTTTCGGTTCTTGGCGCGGTAGGCCTGACGGCTGCATATCTGGTGGTGCGCAGCTTCCTGCCGAGGAGGCACGCCGCGTTTGCCATCGGATGCCTCGCCCTGGGCCCGGTCTCCGGAACCCTCGGCGTTTCCTATATGACGGATGTCCCGGCATTCGCGCTGGAGGCACTGGCGCTGTTAAGCGGTCTGCGGGCATTGAGAACCCGCCGTTTTTCGTTTCCGTGGTTTGTTGCCTCGCTCTTAATAGGGGTCGCTGCCT
>DAITND010000274.1:0-3617 GCA_036834825.1 Dermatophilaceae bacterium | reverse complement strand
CTTCGAGGGACTTGGGTTGGGTGCCGCTTCAGCTGCGGCCGTTGCTCGTCCGGCCTCGAATAGCGCCATGCATCTTGGCAGAAACGCTCACGACTTCGACCGTGTTCAACGGCGGTGGGAGTGCCGGGCAGATGTCAGCCGCGAGCGAAGACCCGCGGAGTCGCGGTGGCCGCTTCGCACAGTGCGTCCAGCGCGGCCTTGACCGCCGGAACCCGTTGCAGGTCTGCGGTGGTGACCACATGGACCTCCCGGCGCGAGGCCGGCGAGATCGGGAGGGTGACGACGTCGGGGTGGTTGGCGCTACGCAGAATGAGGTCAGGGATGAGCGCCACGCCCAGACCCTCGGCTACCAGGCCCAGCACGGCGACGTAGTCCTCGGTCTCGAACGACACGTTCGGCAAGAACCCGGACTTCTGGCACACCTGCAGGAGGTGACCACGGCAGCGCGGACAGCCGGCGATCCACGACTCGTCGCTGAGCAGCGAAAGGTCGGCGACCTTAGCTTTGGCCATCGGGTGGTTCTTGGGTAGCGCGAGCCGGACCTCGTCGTCGAGCAACTTATGGATGACGAACATGTCGAGGTCTTCCTCGCCGCGTCCCAGGTCGGTGCCCTCGTACGCGAAGGCCACTGCGAGGTCGCACTCGCCGGCACGCAGCGCAGCCAGGGACTCCGGAGGCTCGGCTTCGGTGAAAGTCACCTTGATGTCGGGGAATCTCTTCTTGACCAGGGCCAGTGCGTGAGGAACCAGCGTCGCTGAGGACGAGGGGAATGCCATCAGCCTGACCCGCCCAGCCCGCAGCCCGGCGATCGCGGCAACTTCCTCCTCGGCGGCATCGAGCGCGGCCAGCACCCCCACGGCGTGCCGCGCCAGCACCTGGCCGGCCTCGGTGAGACGCACGTTACGCCCCACCCGTTCGACGAGCACCGTGCCGGTCCGCTGCTCGAGGCGGCGCACCATCTGGGAGATGGCGGGCTGGGAGTATCCCAGCGACAGGGCCGCCAGAGTGAAGCTTCCCTCGTCGGCGATGGCGCGCATCACGCGTAGCCCGGCAGCATCGATCATGCCTGCAAGTTTATAACGGCGAGTTACCGCTTGGCCAAGTATTCATGGTTTGTGTGATCTGGGATGGGGTGTCGGCTGACGATAGTCGCCTGAGGATCCGAGGTCCTTCCTGGGTGGGCGACGACTCGTCGCATACTTGATCACGTGGAAGCTGCGCTGACGACGGCTCTGGATCAGACGGCCTACGAGCGGCTGGTCGAGCTCTTGCGCGGGGGGAACGTCACCGTGCTGACTGGCGCTGGGCTGTCGACGGAGTCGGGCATCCCGGACTACCGGGGACCGGACGGCAAGCGGCGGGTGGTGCCCATGACATATGGCCAGTTCGTTGCCTCGCCGGCGAATCGGCAGCGTTACTGGGCGCGCAGCTTCGTGGGATGGCGACGATTTGCCGGAGCCCGGCCCAACGACGGACACCGCGCGGTTGCCGATCTTCAACGCCTGGGCCTGGTGCGTGCGATCATCACCCAGAACGTCGACGGGCTTCACCAGCTGGCCGGTGCCCGTGACGTTGTCGAGCTGCACGGCAACCTCGCGCTGGCCCGGTGCCTGGACTGCGGCGAGACCGCGCACAGAGCCGACCTGGATGGGCGACTGCTTGAGGCGAACCCGCATTTCGAGGTGATCGCAGGGGAGTTGCGCCCTGACGGAGATGTGGTTCTCTCGGACGAGGCCGTGGCCGGCTTTCACACACCGCGCTGTCTGGTCTGTCAGTCGGACCTGGTCAAACCCGACGTCGTGTTCTTCGGTGAGTCGGTGCCCAAAACCATTGTTGAGCAATGCTTCTCGTACGTCGAGGCCTCGTTGGGGCTTGTCGTACTGGGCTCCTCGCTACAGGTGATGAGTGGTTATCGGTTCGTGCGACGCGCGGCCGCGAGCGCCATACCGGTGGCGATCGTGACGCGTGGGCCGAGTCGTGGCGACGACAAAGCGACGATCCGGCTCGACGCACCGCTCGGGGTCACCTTGAGCAAGATCGTCCAGGACCTGCAGAGGTAGACGCCTGCAGGATCAGAGAGCCAGGGACCTGTCAGACCAGGCCCTGGGATCAGACCTTGCGCAACACCGCTGTGACCTTGCCCAGGATGCTCGCGTGATCGCCGTCGATGGGTGAGAACGCCTGGTTCTGCGGCATGAGCCACACGTGGCCGTCCTTGCGCTTGAACGTCTTGACGGTCGCCTCGTTGTCGAGCATCGCTGCGACGATGTCGCCGTTCTCGGCTGTCGGCTGCTGGCGCACGACGACCCAGTCGCCGTCGCAGATGGCACCCTCGACCATCGAGTCGCCAACGACCTTGAGCAGGAACAGCTCGCCCTCGCCGACGATCTGCCGCGGGAGCGCGAAGACGTCGTCCACGACCTCCTCGGCAGTGATCGGGACACCGGCGGCAATCTGGCCGAGCACCGGGACGTACGCGGGGGTGGGACGGGAGTCGCCGCTGCCGGTCTCGTCGACCTCGTCGCTGTGGGACTGGCGGTAACCGTGGCCGTCTGAGGCAGTGCTCGGTGAGAGGACCTCGATCGCGCGAGGTCGGTTGGGGTCCTTGCGCAGGTAACCCTTTCGCTCCAGTGCCAAGAGCTGGTACGAGACGCTGCTGGGACTCTGCAGCCCGACTGCCTCGCCGATCTCGCGCAGGCTTGGCGGGTAGCCGCGGCGGTCCACGGAGTTGCGGATCACCTCGAGCACCCGGCGCTGACGGGTGGTCAGACCGTCGCCGGACTCGCGGTCGGGCATCTCGTGGACCTTAGCCATGATTTCGTCCCCTTGTTCGTGCCGCGGGACACCCGTTGTCAGAGGCGTCTGCTGGGCTAGTCGACATGCGGACAGCCTATGTCGCTCGGACACGAGTTTCAAACACCTGTTCGACTCGTGTCTCGACATTGTCGGCGGCACGTGTTAGACATCGTACAAGCGTTCTATCGGACGCACGTTCGATAGAACGCTTGGAACTGCACCACACTGGAGGACGCCATGTCAGCTGGAGCCGTCGGGGTGTTCGCACCTCAGCCTGTCCGTATGCCGTCGCGCACCACCCGCCCGCCGCTGCGCCTGGTGGGTCCCGGCGAACGTGCGGGTCCGGGCAAGTGCGCTTGCGCTCGGTCACCGCGTACGGCTCGCTTGACCCGCAGGGGGCGTCTCGTCATCACTTTGGTGGCCACCGTCGCGGTGGCGACCCTGGCCATGGTGCTGGCGACCTCCGTTGACGCGGCCGCTCCCCAAATCGACCATGCCACCACGGTCTCGGCTGGACAGACCCTCTCACAGGTGGCCGCAACCCAGTTGCCGAGCCTGCCGATCAACAACGCCGTGGCACGGATCCAGCTCGTCAACGGGCTGAGTACCTCTCAAGTGCATGCAGGCCAGTTGTTGCTCATCCCGGCGTTGCCCTGACGGTTGTCGGGGGTCGGGAGGCCATTGCCCACCCTCGAGGCTGAACTCGCTGCCGTCTTTGATGTCGATGTGGCGCTTGAATCCCCCCGCCGCGGTGCACACATGGGTGATCTCGGGGTCGCGGATGCTGAGACCACTGTGCCGTCGAGTGCCTCGCCTAATCC
>DAITND010000273.1:0-3646 GCA_036834825.1 Dermatophilaceae bacterium | reverse complement strand
GGTGATCCGTGATCGCCTTGCCGAGCTCGATTCGGCGATCGACCGGGCTTTCGGTTGCCTGCCAAGCTCACGAGCTCGGGTCGGCGCCGTCCTCAAGGTATGCCGTCCCTTCCCTCTGGAGCGCGAGCCGCCTCAGCATCCGGGAGACGTAGGGCGCGGCACGGCGCTCGACGTGCTCGAGAGTGCACCAGTGCAGTGCCCGGAGCTCTCGCGGCTCGAGGCTTGCCCGGGCGATCACATCATCATCGACACCGAGGTCGAACACGAACAGCATCGCGTCGTCCCAGCCACGCCACGACGGTAGCCAGTTGACAGCCACGAGGGACTTCGGCAACGCCTCGACCTGCAGCTCCTCGCGGATCTCACGGATGACGGCGTGGGCCGGTGACTCGTGCGGGTCGACGACCCCGCCAGGCAGATCCCATTCCTGTTTGTACGTCAGCTCGCACAGCAAGATCTCGTTGGCGCTGTTGCGGATCAGACCCTGGGCAATGAGGCGCTTGGTCGGTAGCGCGGCGTTGAGGATACCGATGAAGCCGTCGCGGGATGTGGGTTCAGGGTCGGTCGCCAGCCGCGCCAGCTGTACCCGGTCGTGGCGCACAGCGCTGTGTTCACCGGAGCTCTCACCCCCGCTCTCCTCGACGGCTCGCACGAGGCCCTCTCTACGCAGCCCGGCCCGGCCGGCGGTCCGCAACGAAGCCACGTCGTCGGGGTCTGCGTAGGCAACCACCCTGTGCAGCCCCAGCTCATCGAAGGCGTAACGGATCATCAGTCGCACCGCCGGCGCCGCCAAGCCCTGACCCCGATGTTCGGGGAACACGGCCCAGGACAGCTCGCCATTGCCGCCCGCCACGTGCTTGACCTCGACCGTGCCGACGACCCGACCCTGGTGCTCGACCAGGAAGCTCACGGCATTGCGCACGCTGGCTGCGTCGGGGCGCCGAAGCACCACGTCGCCGTCGCGCAGGACCAGCTGGGCAGGAACACTCACCCATGCACCATAGGCGAGGAGTCGGCATGTCTTCTTGTCCCCACACCCCCAGCACACCCGTCAGTCCGCGTGACCACACAGGACCGTGGCTAGCCGAGAAGCAACCTCCCACGGCACGGTCTTGACATCCGGAGCGGACGTCGGAGACGAGCCTTGACAATCTCAATAGGAGCCCATGGCTCGTCCAGAACCTTGGTTCTACCCGCTCGGCGCCGCCCGGTGTCGCGTCGCCGTGGCCTTGGTAACCGTCCTGGGCGTGCTCATTGTCAGCCCCAGGCTCGAGGTTGGCCCTGCCCAGCCTTGCCCCCGCCCGCACGCCATACACGAGCAGTTCTCACGCCACACACGAGCATTTCTCAGTGAAGGGACCACCGTGACAACGGCTGACGCGCGCCCACGCGGGCGCCGTCTCAGCCCACGGCTTGCTTGGTCTGCTGCGGCACCTGGGTCCCCCACAGGTCAGGGCCGAACACCTCGTAGCGGATCTTGGACGCTGGCACCCCGCGCGCCAGCAGGCTCGAGCGCAGGTGGCGCATGAACGGCAGCGGTCCGCAGGTGAACACCTGAAGGTCATCGGGCAGCGGCACCTCGGACAGGTCCATCAGGCCCTGCTGTGAGCGGTGGTCTGACGCGTCAACGGACTCGTACCAGGTGTAGGCGGTGAAGTCGTCAATCTGCCGTCCCACGTGCAGCACCGTGTCACGCAACGCATGGTCCTGGGCCGTCCGGTCGGCGTGAGCGACGATGACCCTGCGTTGCGGCTGGGTCCGGGCGATGAGCTCCATGATGGGCAACACCGTGGTGATCCCGGCGCCCGCGCTAGCCAGCAGGAGCGGAGCGTCCGTCGACACGACGACGAAGTCGCCGGCCGGGGCGCTGACGTCCATGATGTCGCCGACGGCGACATGGTCGTGCAGGAACGATGAGACCTGACCGTCCGGGGCGCCGTTCGCGCCCTTCACCCGCTGGACCGTGATCTGCAGCCGAGTTCCCATGGCCGCAGATGAGACGGTGTACTGCCGGGGCTGGCGGTTGCTGTCCGGGAGGTCCACGAAGACCGAGACGTACTGTCCCGGGGCGATCTGCGGCAGTTCGCCGCCATCGGCAGGTTCGAGGACCAGGGAGATGACGTTGTCGGTCTCCTCGATGCGCCGGACCACTCGGTACGGGCGCAGCGGGTGCGCAGGGTCGACGCCGCCCTGCTGATAAAGCCGGGCCTCCTCGGCGATCAGCTGGGTGGCGAACAGCCAGTAGACCTCGTCCCAAGCCTGGGCGATCTCAGGGGTGACGGCGTCGCCGAGCACCTCCGCGACCGCGCCCAGCAGGTGGTGGCCGACGATCGTGTACTGCTCGGGGCGGATCCCGAGCGAGATGTGTTTGTGTGCGATTCGCTGCATCACGTGGTGAAAGGGCGGGGCGTCGGGATCGATGAGCTGCACCGCGTAGGCCACGACCGAACCTGCGAGCGCCCTGCTCTGCTCTCCCGTGGCCTGGTTGCCCTGGTTGAACACCCGAAGCAGCTCGGGGTGCGCGGCGAACATCCGGGGATAGAAGCAGGCGGTGATCTTCTCTGAGTTCTGGGCCACGACGGGAGCGGTCGCCTTCACCACGGCCTCGGACTGGGCAGAGAGCAGGGACTGAGCACTGTCGGACGGCGAAACAGACACGGTGAGGCTCCAGGAGGTTGACGGGGTACTTCGGTGTCGAGGCAGGCGAGGAACGAGGCTGTGCGCAGGGAGGTGGGGAGTAGGGGGTCGAGTGTCAGGTGGGCCAGGTCACCTGACGTTCTCCCACCCGCGCTGTGGCCGGACCGGTCTCAGGCTCCGACGAGGGGGCCGGCACCGCGACCGCCAATCATCGGCAGCGCGACAAGTGGTGTCCGGTTGGGAACCCGACGGCGCCTCGCCGACGCCCAGCGGCTGGGGCGTGAGCGCACCAGCCGCAGTACCGCCATACGACCGGTGCTGGCCTGCACCCGGTTGTGGCTCGAGGCGGAGCGGCGGAATGTCGGATGTCCCTGCAGGGAGCCGACTGGTGCCGGTGGGCCGCTCACCTGGCTGCTCGCCGTGCATTGCGACTGGGTCATGCAGGCAGTTTCCACGGTTCATGGCGTAAAAACAAATGGTGTCATGAGAACTATGTCTCCACCCCCGTGGTTGGCCGACCGCGGTCGAGACGGGCCGATGGGCTTTCACTGTTAGAGGAGTTGGCCCTACTGCCTTCTGCCATCGTCTTCGGTAGTGGATCGGTCAACGGGACGGCTCCGTCACAAGGCACCTGGCCGCGTCACCATGCGCGCGGCAACACGTGAGGCGCCAGTGACACCGCGCGAAATGCGGCTAGAAGCGGATCTCGGCATAGCCGCTTGCGTGCACGCCCACAGCACCGCCGCCCCCGGCGGCGGTGCCGCACACCTGCAGAGCGGGATAGATATCTGTGAGCAGGCTCTACTGAGCCGGCACGGCAGCACGTACGACGGCTGGCGCGACCTTGGTCACCCGCGGCCGCCTCGCACGTCAGTTCATCCGACGCACGCTCAAGCCCAGCGGCCAGGTGGGCATCGCTGGCAAACCCATCTCCCGCCGGCGCCACACCCCGACACACCAGCGCACACGACGACCCGCTTCTTGTGAGATTCAGCGGCCTGCGCGGTCC
>DAITND010000272.1:0-3650 GCA_036834825.1 Dermatophilaceae bacterium | reverse complement strand
GAGGTGGAGGTCAGCCGAGATTGTTCTTGGCTAGGAACTCCTTGGCGACCACAGCCGGGTCCTTCTTGTCGACCACGACCTCTTTGACCAGCTGCCCCAGCGTCGCGGTGTCGAGCTTGGCCGAGATCGCGTCCAAGGCTGCGGAGATCGTGGGGGTGACCTTGGACTTGGTGATCAGCGGCACAACGTTCTGCGCTGCGAACAGGCTCTTGGGGTCGTCCAGGATGACAAAGCCGTTGTCGGCGATGGACGGATCAGTGGTGAAGAGGTTGACCGCGTCAACCTGGCCGTTCTTCAACGCCTGGACAGACAGCGGGCCGCCGGCATCCAGGGGACGGAAGGTCTTGAAGTCAAGGTTGTAGACCCTCTTCAGGCCGGGAACCCCGGTCGGGCGGGTCTTCCACTCGGGCGGACCGCCAAGAGTGAGGTTCTTGGCCTGGGGCGCGAGATCACCGATGGACTTCAACCCATACTTGGCCGCGGTCTTCTGGGTGACGACCACAGAGTCCTTGTCCTCGGCCGCAGACTTGTTGAGGACGGTCAATGTCGCAGGGACAGCCGCCTTGAGCTCGGCATACACATCGTCAGAGGTGGTGGCCTTGGCGTTCTTGTTGAAGTACTGGTCCAGGACCCCGGTGTATTCCGGGATCAGGTCGATGGAGCCGTCCTTGAGCGCCGGGATGTAGGTCTCCCGGCTGCCGATGTTCAGCTTCTTGTCGACCTTGACGCCCTTGGCGCTCAGGGCTCCGGCGTAGATCTCGGCGAGCAGAGCGCTCTCCGGGAAGTTGGCCGACCCCACCACGATGCTGCCGGAGCTCGCCTTGCCGGCCGACCCGCCGGCCGCGAGAGGGTCACTGGATCCGGAGCCGCACGCCGCGACGCCAAACAGGGCTGCCGCAGCAGTCACGGCGAGGGCGATTCTGGTGCGTTTCATCGTGGTCTCCTTCTGTCGAGGTCATGGCTGGTTGGGATCTAGGCGCTGTGCTGCAGGGCCGGCGCCGGAGGTGTCACCCCGGCGTCAGAGTCAAACGTCTGGGCCGTTCGATACCTTCCGGTCAGGCCCCGGGACACCACGAAACGCTGGACCAGCGCCAGAACCATGTCCACGGCGAGCGCAAGGAGGGCGACGAGGAGAGCCCCCGAAGCGGTCTGAGGGGTATCCCGCACGGCGAGACCGTCGATCAGGAACCGGCCGAGGCCGCCGAGTCCGACGACCGCCGCGATCGTGGCGGTGGCAATAACCTGCAACGTCGCAGAACGGATCCCGGACATGATCAGCGGCAGGGCACAAGGTAACTCGACGTGGCGCAGGACTTCCGGGCCGCGCATACCCATGCCTCTGGCCGCGTCGCGGGCATCAGGCTCGACGCCTTCCACACCCGCGTAGGCCCCGGACAGGATCGGCGGGATGGCCAGGACGATAAGGACCAGGCCCGCGGGCGCCAGGAACGCGATGTCACCGCTGAACTTGGGCCCGAGCCACAGGACGGCGATGAACAAGAGGCCCAGCGAAGGGATCGCCCGGGCGGCGCCAGCGAGATTGACAACGAAGACACGACCACGGCCGGTGTGCCCGATATAGAGGCCGAGGGGAATCGCGATCAGAGCCGCGATGATCACGGCCGTCAGCGAGTACCCGAGGTGCTCGACGAGCCTGCGCAGGATGCCGTCGCTGCCCTGCCAATGGGCGCCATCGGTCAGCCAGGCAAAGATGCGGTTGATCATGACGACGCCTTCCCTGCGCGCTGCCATGGCGTCGCCAGTCGGGTGACCCCGATGATGACCCCGTCGAAGAGCAACGCCAGCAGCACGCAGGAGATGACGCCCACGATGATCGGCTCCATGAAGGCCCGGTTGAACCCGTCGGTGAACAGCGATCCGAGCTGCGCGACGCCGATGAGCGCGGCCACGCTGACGATGCTCACGTTGCTGACCGCGGCGACGCGCAGCCCGGCCGAGATGACGGGCACGGCCAGGGGCAGCTCGACCGACATGAAACGCCGACCTCGTTTGTAGCCCATGGCTGTTGCTGACTGGTTGACCGCTTCGGGCACCGCGCCCAGGCCGTCGGCGACGGTGCGCACCAGCAGCGCGACGGTGTAGATGGTCATCGCCACGATGACGTTTGTCGGGTCCAGGATCTGAGTGCCGAGCAGGAACGGCAACATGATGAACAGCGCCAGGGACGGGATCGTGTAGAGCAGCGACGTGCCGACGATCAGAATCGGGTAGAGCCCCCGGTGCCGGCGCGCCAGCCACCCGAGCGGAAGGGCGATGAGCAGCCCAAGGATCAGCGGCACCCCGGCGAGATAGATGTGCCGCACGGTCAGGTCCAGCACGTCGCCGAGATGGTCCTGAAGCCAGGTCATGCCGGGGCGTCCTCGGCTGGGTCGAGCTCGGGACGCGCTCGCTCCTCGATCTCGGCAAGGACCTCGTGTGCGCGAATCGTGCCCAGAATCTCGCCCTGCTCATCGACGATGACCCCGCGGCGACTCGGCGACGACAGCGCGGCATCAAGAACGTTGCGCAGCGGGCCGCCGACCGTCGCGACGGTGCCACCTCGCTGCAGCATCTCAGGCTGGATCGGGGCGGTGATCCGGTCGGGCTCGATCCAGCCGAGGGGGCGCCGGCGGTCATCGGCAACCAGGATCCAGCCGTCCCGCGCGGCGTCGGCTGCCTGCGCCGGAGTCGCCCCGAGCGGCACGGTGTGCTCTCGAGTGAGCGAGAACTTCGGTGACGCCTCGAAGCTCAACGCACGGTAGCCACGGTCCTTCCCGACGAAGTCAGCGACAAAGTCATCAACAGGATGTGCCAGCAGGTATGCCGGGTCGGCCAGCTGGGCAAGGTGGCCGCCGGCCCGCAGCACGGCGACCCGGTCCCCCAGCTTGATGGCCTCGTCGATGTCGTGTGTGACGAAGACGATGGTCTTGCCGAGATCACCCTGCAGACGAAGGAACTCATCTTGCAGCTGTTCGCGCACAACGGGATCCACTGCGCTGAACGGCTCGTCCATGAGCATCACTGGCGGGTCTGCGGCCAGTGCCCTGGCCACACCGACGCGTTGCTGCTCACCGCCCGAGAGCTGCGCGGGATACCGCTTCGCGAAGCTCACCGGCAGGCCCACCCGCTCAAGCAGCTCAAGTGCCCGGGCTTCGGCCTTGCGCTTGTCCCATCCGAGCAGCCTGGGGACCGTGGCGATGTTGGCGACGATCGTGCGGTGGGGGAAGAGGCCGGCGTGCTGGATGACGTAGCCGATACCCCGCCGGAGCTCGGTCTCGTCCATCGTCGAGGTGTTCTGGTCATCGATCCAGATCCGGCCAGCGGTCGGCTCGATCATCCGGTTGATCATCCGCAGCGACGTCGTCTTGCCGCATCCGGACGGCCCGACGAGCACGGTTATCTGCCCGGTCGGAGCCTCGAACGTGAGGTCATCCACGGCCTTGGTGCCATCCGGATAGTGTTTCGAGACCGCGTCGAACCGGATCATGTCCACAAACCTATGGGGCAACCGTGGATACAGCGAGTCTGAGATCGCGTCATGGATTCGGCCAGACGGGTCGGTCGGAGGTCAGCGCCGCAGCAGACCTGGGCGTTACTGCCGCGACAGACCTGGACTTCGATGCCGCAGCGGACCCGGACGTCAGTGCCGC
>DAITND010000271.1:0-3663 GCA_036834825.1 Dermatophilaceae bacterium | reverse complement strand
CGACTACGACCGGCGCATCGATGACTGGCTACCCTTAGCCCGTCGTCCGACGTCCCATTGAGCGATCCGTCATGCGACACCCGAACTTGGCTCAGGCACCTCCGATCATCCTTGGTGGTTCGGTCATTCGGTGGCTATGGCCTCGATGACGTTGAGTCGAGCGGCACGGCGGGCCGGCCACGAGGCGGCGCCAAGACCGAGCAGCGCTGCGAGGACGAGGAAGACCACCAGGCTGGTGAAGG
This sequence comes from Dermatophilaceae bacterium, assembly GCA_036834825.1. GTDB lineage: Bacteria > Actinomycetota > Actinomycetes > Actinomycetales > Dermatophilaceae > UBA4719. The sequence goes on along the minus strand of DAITND010000271.1, from coordinate 3,421 downwards.
GGACCGCGATGTCGGTGATTCCCTGCTGTTTGAGCGAGCTGGCCAGGGCCGCACCGAGGCCGGTGCCGACTACGATGCCGATGAGGGCGCCGAACACTGACAGGATCACCGCTTCGGAGCCGATCATCGCCCTGACCTGTCGGCGGCGCATGCCAACGGCGCGCAGCAGCCCGATCTCGCGTGTTCGCTCGTAGACCGAGAGGATCAGCGTGTTCGCTATCCCGATCAGGGCGATCAGGATAGCCAGGGCGAGCAGGGCGTAGACGAGGCCGAGCAGCTGATTGACCTGGGCCTGCGCGGCCTTCACGTACTCGGCTCGGGTTTGAACCGTCAGGTTGGGGTAGCTCTTCAGCCCTGCCTTGATGGACGCGGTGGTCGGCGCGGTGGCGCCGGTGGACGTGGTGAGCAGCGCGGCGCCGGGAAGGGTGTTGGGGGCGAAGTGGGTGTGGAAGAACCCGCTGCCGGCTGCGTAGCTGCCGAGCAGAGCGTTGGGCTTGAAGATCCCGCCGATCCTCATCGTGGTCGGGCCGGTCTCGGCGAAGGTGACAGGGACGACGGAGCCGACCACGAGGTGCTGGCTGTTGGCTGTGGTCGTGTCGATGAGGAGCCCGCCGTCGGCCAGCGACTTCGCTGCGACACCCGCGCTCATCTGGAGGATGACGGCGGAGGAGAGATCGGACGATGCGACCGACGTCAGGACCGCCACCGATTGCCTGATTTTGAACTGCCCGCTGTAGATGTTCGACACCCGGCTGACCCCTGGCACCTTGGCTACCGCGTCGGTGGCCCCGACGCTCAACCCAGCACCAGGGACACTGGTGGCTGCTGCGGTGATGATGTAGTCGGCGCTGACCGCCTCGTTGACGGTGCTCGCGGTCGACTTCGACAGCGACGCCGCGAACACGGCCATCGTCGAGACGAGCGCCAGGCCGACCATGAGCGCCGCCGAAGTCTGCGCCGTGCGACGAGGGCTGCGCATGGAGTTCTCTCGGCCGAGCCGCCCCGAGACGCCGAGGATCTGGGCCAGGGGCCGTCCCAGGACGCTCGAGACCGGTCGGGCGATCACCGGGGCGAGGATCCCGACGGCGATGAAGATCGCGACGGCGCCAAGACCGACCAGCGCGATCGCCGCCTGGCTCAGCCCGATGGCCAGGAGGATGATGCCGGCCGCGCTGATCACACCTCCGGTGATGAGGCGCCGAGCTAACGAGTGCTCGCGGCGGCCCTGATGGGTCGTGAGCGCGGCCATCGGCGGGATCTTGACCGCTCGCCACGCCGGGCTGATGGCCGAGATGACCGTCACGCCGACACCGACGCTGAGCGCGGCGAGGACGGTGCTCGACTTGAAGACCAGCGACCCCGGCGGAAGGGCGATCCCGAAGGCGTTCAGGAGCTGTGTGAGACCGTTCGCCATGAGGACGCCCAGGCCGAGGCCGACAAGCGAAGCCACGATGCCCAGCAGGAACGCTTCGAGCAGGACGGATCCGAACACCTGGCGCCGGCTGGCGCCAACGATCCGCAGCAGGGCGAGCTCACGGGTGCGCTGGCCGATGGTGATCGAGAAGGTGTTGAAGATCGTGAAGCCGCCCACGAACAGCGAGATGAGGGCGAAGACGATCAGTGCCGTCGATATGAAGCCCAGTGACTGGTTGATGGCGCTCGACTCTTCGCCTGCCACCGTCTGCCCGCTGACCACCTCGGCCCCGGCGGGGAGCACCTTGGCGATCCCGCGGGCGACCGCGGTCTTGTCGGCGCCCGGCGTCGTGATGACGTCGATGATGTCGAACTGGCCCGGTTTGTGGAAGAGCTGCTGGGCCGTCGGGAGGTCAAAGGCAGCGATGGTGGCGCCGGCGAGGTTGTCGGCGGTTCCGAACCGGACGATCCCGCAGAGGGTGAAGGTCTGCGGCGAGCCGGACAGGACGATCCGGACGTTGTCGCCGACGCTGAAGTGGTACTTGCGCGCAGTCCCCTCGTCCACCGCGACCTGGGTCGAGGTGGTCGGGGGCTTGCCCACGACGAGGGGCAGCGAGGAGAGCTGCTGATCAGCGCTGTACGACATTCCGATCATCGGGGCACCGCCGGTGGTGACCGCCTTGCCGTTCGCTGCGATGAACTGGGCAGAGCCGGTGACACCGCCCTCGGCGACTGCAACGCCTGGAACGGCCAGGATCGCGGGCAGGATCGACTCGGAGATGGGCTTGCGGACGGCGCCCGCTGCGGCGTTCGAGCTGAACGCCGCGGTCCCGCGGATCTGGTAGTCAACGTTTTGGTAGACCTGGCCAAAGAGGCTGGTGAAGGTGTTGTGCAGGGTGTCGGTGAGCACGAGGGTCCCGGTGACGAACGTCACCCCCAGGACGATGGCCAGGGAAGTGAGGGCGAGCCGCAGCTTGTGCGCGAGTAGGCCCTTGACGGTGATGCGCCACACGTCAGGCCCCCAGCTGCTTCATCTGCTCGAGCACCGAGTCCGCCGTCGGCTCGCTGAGCTCTCCGACCAGGGCGCCGTCGGCCAGGAAGACCACACGGTCTGCGAAGGCGGCGCCGCGTGCGTCGTGGGTGACCATCACAATCGACTGGTGGAACTCGGTGACCGAACGCCGCAGAAACGCCAGCATCTCGCCTGACGCGTTCGAGTCGAGGTTGCCGGTCGGCTCGTCGGCGAAGATCAGCTCCGGCCTGCTGATCAGCGCCCGGGCGCACGCAACGCGCTGCTGCTGGCCCCCGGACATCTCTGCCGGCCGATGCTTGAGGCGGTCCTTGATGCCGATCTGGTCGACGAGGAAGTCGAACCAGGCCCTGTCCACCTTCTTTCCGGCAAGGTCGCGGGGCAGGGTGATGTTCTCGGCGGCCGAGAGTGTGGGGACGAGGTTGAAGGACTGGAAGATGAAGCCGATCCGGTCCCGGCGCATCTGGGTCTGTCCCCCCTCCCCGAGCGTTCCGATCTCCGAGTCGCCGACGAAGGTTTGCCCCGATGTCGGGACGTCCAGTCCGGCCATACAGTGCATCAAGGTGGACTTGCCCGATCCCGAGGGACCCATCACCGCGGTGAAGGCGCCCCGTGCGAACTCGACGCTTATCCCGTCCAGGGCCCGGACCTCGGTGTCGCCGCTCCCGTAGCTCCTGACCAGGTCGACGGCCCGGGCCGCCTGCGCAGAAGGCAAACCGTGCGTCTCGTGCGCACCATCAGAGTTCAGGTCGCTGAGTGTCATGAAGTAGCCCCCTTGGCTGGAATTCTGCAGAGATTCGTACTAGTCGCGTTGACGCGCTCATCGCATGTCGGCGAGGGCAGCGCGGTCGGCAGCCCCCACCCGGAACCATGGCCCAGGTGCCATGTCTCCGCAAGGCGACAGGCAATGAGAAACGACCGAATCCGCCACTGACCTTCGTGTGGCCAAACCCTGCTTGGCCGTTCCGCAGTCCGATC
>DAITND010000270.1:0-3675 GCA_036834825.1 Dermatophilaceae bacterium | reverse complement strand
CTAGTGTCGCAGTGGGATCCGCTTGCAACGATTGCGGCGCGAATGACAGGACTACCCGGGAGACCGCCACGAAGGTGCCGGACCAGCCGTCGTACGCAAAACTTCGCCCGCGGGGTAAGCGAGTCCCGAGCCGAGAAGGCCTCTCACTCAGTAGGTTGCGCTATGGCCGAAAATGACGGGCACCCTGCCGAGCATCAGCCTGGAGCCACTGGCCCCGCAGCGACGGACTCACCCGGGCAACAACAGAGCCCGCCGGTCGAGGATGCCGCGCACGGAGGTGCGCCACTGGCGCCGCCAGGGTCGGCGACGCCGAAGATCACGCGCAAGCGGGCGGGCGCCTTCCTGGCAGTGGCTGTCGTCGCACTGACCTTGGGCATAGTCCTCTACCTTGCCAACGCGCCGTCTGTCATGAGCATCGACATCGAGGTCGGCGGAAGCGCCCTGAACTGGCCCCTGCCCCCGGGGATCGACCGGGCCCTGTGGTGGGACTTCGTGTTGATCTCTGGATACGGCCTCGCGCTGCTGCTGGCCACGACCGTCGCGACACGGTTGTTCTGGAGTGAACGAGCCAAGACCCTGGCGAAGCTGGGCCGCGGGGCCGCGGTGGTCGTCATCACCGCGGACCTCCTCGAGAACCTGTTCCTCGCGCTGGCCGTCCGCGGTGACCCCGGCACGGCGATGTCCGCCACACAGGCCCTCTTCCTCAACACTGCCGCCGCCGCGTCCACGATCAAATGGAGCTGCCTCGTCCCGGCCGCGGTGGTGGCCCTTGTGGGTCTCTTCGTCGCCGTGGCCCGCCTGGCAGTGAGCCTCTGGGGCTTATGGCGCCGCAGGAAGCGGGGAGGCGATGCCCCCACGCTGCCGCTGGGCCCGCAGACGCTCGTGCTTCCCCAGCCGCTCGAGCAGGACCCGCCCAGTCCCCGTGTTGTCGTGCCCGCTGCCAGCAAAGGCGCCGTCGGCACATGCGGGAGCGTCGGTAAAGACAGCGGCGCAGGCGCCGTCACTGAACAGGTGCGGCAGACCCGGTGGGCCCACGCCTTCAATGTGCCGGCGATCAAGGACGAAGAGCTCAAGGGCCGAAAGCCCACGGACGAGGTCGTCGCCTTCTGCCTGTCCGGTGGTGGCATACGGTCCGGCAGCGTCGCCATGGGCGTTCTGCAGACCATGCGGGAAGAGCTGCTCAAGGCCAGGTATCTGGTGTCCATCTCCGGAGGCGGCTACACCGCCGGGGCATTCGCGCAGATACTGACCGACGCCGGGGACGAGGACTTCAGCCATCCTGAGAACGACGGCGACACCCCCGGGATCCCTCTGCACGACCCGCGCGGCGCCTTCGCGGCAGGCAGCGTGGAGCTGGACCACGTCCGCCGCCACTCCTCCTACATCGCCTCGGACGCCGCACAGATGTTCGTCGCCGTCGGCGTGCTGGTCCGCGGGCTGATCGCATCTCTGGCACTGGCGTTCCTGCCCGCCGTCGCGCTCGGCGTCGCCGCCGGGTGGTTCTACCGCTATGTCCCGGTCGCCATCCTGCCGCTGCTGCCCCACAACACCCCGGTGGACAGCGTCGCCGGACTGGCTCTCACCGCCAAACCAGGCGCTGGCCTGAACCTGCTGATGCCCGCGTTCCTGGCGGTCGGAGTCGTCGGCCTTGCCGCACTGGTGGTCTGGCTGGTCCAGGTCGGCTCCTACAGCAGCCTTGGAGCGAGATGGCAGTGGGTCAACAAGTGGTCGAGCCGCGGTTCAGTGTTCGCGACCCGGATCGCGGTCATCGTCACCGTCGTCGCGATCGGAGTCCCGGTCCTGGTCTGGGCCTGCGGAGGCTCGTGTCCGTGCTGGGCGGTGCGGGTTTCGGGGTTGGGGTGAGCGGGTCGGTCGCCACCGCCCTGCTGACCTTCCTGGCCAGCCTCGCCAGCCTCCTGTGGCGCAAGCGCAAGACCATCAAAGACACCGTCTCCGGCAGCGCCAGCGGCGGCTCCCGGACGGTGGCAGTACCGAACGGGCTGCTGCAACAGCTGCTCGTCATCGCCTCGGTCGCCGTCCTCGTCCTCAGCTGGCTCATGCTGTTCGGCGTGACGACTATCGGCACGGCAACCGATCTGAACCTCGGTCACCACCGCCCGTCGCTCCTCCTGGCCGGCCTGGTCGTCGCCCTGGTCGCCTTCGTCGGCGGCTTCTTCGACGAGACGTCGCTCAGCCTGCACCCGTTCTACCGGCGGCGGCTCGCGTCCGCGTTCTCGACCCGGGCCGTCACCGTGCCGGCGGAGCGGGGAGGCGGAACGGTCGCGGTCCCCTACCACCGGCGGGAGCGGACGACCCTGTCCACCTATGCCAGGCCTGCAGGAGGCAGACGCGAGTTCCCCGAGTTCGTCTTCGCGGCGGCGGCCAACCTCACCGGCGAGGACCGCACTCCGCCCGGCCTGACGGCGGTCTCGTTCACCATGGGCGCCGACTGGGTCGGCGGACCAGACGTCGGCTGGGTGCGCACCGAGGACCTCGAGCACCTCGCCCCGCCGCGGCTGAAGCGTGACCTCACCGTCCAGGCCGCCGTCGCGATCAGCGGTGCCGCTGTCGCGTCCGCGATGGGACGGATGTCGCGCTGGTACCAGATCGTGCTGGCCCTCTCCGGCGTCCGGCTCGGTGCCTGGCTGCCGCATCCGGTCTTCGTCGACAAGATGCGGCAGGCCCGGGACCAGCAAGGGAAGCTCACCGACTGGACCCTGCCCGGGCTGCCAAGAGTGCGGCGCGCGACATACCTGCTGCGCGAGCTGTTCAACCTGCACCCGTATGAGGAGCGGCTGCTGCTGGTCACCGACGGCGGCCACTACGAGAACCTCGGCATCGTCGAGGCACTGCGCCGGCGGTGCACCACCATCTACTGCGTCGACGGCGGCGGCGACAGCCCACCGACCGCGCCGGGCCTCGCCCAGGCCATGGCCCTGGCCGAGACCGAGCTCGGCGTCCGGATCCACCTCGACCGGCCGTTCGACTCCGAGCCGGGTGGTGGGCAGGGCCTGGATCCGGCCGCGCCGCTCGCAGCGCTCAACGCCGCACTGAGCAAGTCGCCGGTCATCACGGGCACCTTCAGGTACCCGGCCGCGTCAGGGCTGCCGGAGAGCGCCCGCGGTGGACACCTGTACGTCGCCAAGGCATCGCTGTGGCCGCAGATGCCCTACGAGCTTCTGTCGTATGCCGCCCAGCACCCTGTCTTCCCCCACGACTCCACCGGGGACCAGTGGTTCGACGACGGTCAGTTCACCGCCTACACCCAGCTGGGCCGGGAGTTGGGCAAGCAGATTCGACGGGTCCACGACCTCTAGTGGGCTATCCGTGGGCTGAACCCTTCCCTGCGCGTGAAGGGTTCAGCAGCCGGGGACCGAACCGGCGCCGTGTCCATCACGCCGCGCAGTTGCGGCCTCGTCGGGCGGTGGCAACCATGCACCAGTCAACGCGTAGGCACCCCCGGGAGAGATTGCGTTTGGGTCCCACTGAGCGAACGACAACCGGTGATCAACGGCTGCCCTCGGCTGCCGAATTGATGGTCTTCGCAAGCGGATCCCCAAACGAAGATCCGATCAGCGCCAGCCCGAGCTGAGGACCGCGGCCAGCATGCGGCCGTAGAACGTTCCCCCAGCAGACACGCATCTATCGTGGCGGGGGCATCGGCGTGGTGTTGAC
>DAITND010000269.1:0-3692 GCA_036834825.1 Dermatophilaceae bacterium | reverse complement strand
GGTGCTCGAATGGCGCTTCGACCCAGTCGTACCACGGTGCGAGCCGGTCATAGGTCGCCCGCGCTTGGCCCAGCGAGCGTTCGACGGGAGCCACCCTCGCCGCCCATGAGTCGACCGATGGGTTCACGGCGTGACGCGGGCGACAGTGGTGGTGGGGGAGGGGGAGCTCTTCTTCGACATCGACTCACCTCCGTCTTAAGGTCTGCCCTCCACGATGCCCGCCGGGAGGTGATGGTGCAATCCGTCCTGCGACATCGTGGCTGCTCGTCGTGCTTACGATCGCATGCAGGTCGAGGCGGCCTCGTGCGGTCTATGACCGCTTGTTCTATGGTTTGGCCGTGATGTCGCAGCCTCCCGCGATCGAGGCACGATCGCTCACCAAGACGTACGGCCGCGCACGAGCTCGCGGGATCGTTGAGGTCGACCTCGTGGTCGCACCGGGAGAGGTGTTGGGCCTGGTCGGAGCGAACGGGGCCGGCAAGACCACGTTCATGCGCACCTTGCTCGACTTCATCCGCCCCTCCTCTGGGTCGCTGTCGGTCTTGGGGCATGACAGCGTGCGGGACTCGGTGGCGGTCAGGAAGCTTGCCACGTATCTGCCGGGCGAGCTCGTCATCCCACCGCGGCTGACCGGCGATCAGACCCTGCAGCGGTTCGCGTTCGCGCGACCACGGCTGGATCCGGCGCGGGTGGCCGCCCTCGCGGACCGGTTGAACCTTGACCTGTCACGTCGGATCGGCGACTTGTCGAAGGGCAACAAGCAGAAGGTCGCACTGGTGCTGGCGTTTGCTCCCAGAGCCCAGCTGTTGGTCTTGGACGAGCCCACGTCGGGACTTGACCCTCTGCTGCAGCGCGAGTTCGCAGCTCTGGTCCGCGAGGCCACGGCGGACGGCACGACCATCCTGCTGTCCAGCCACGTGATGAGTGAGGTTGAGCAGATAGCGTCTCGCGTTGCGTTGATGCGCGAGGGCCGGATCGCCTTGGTCGGCGACGTCGCAGAGATCAGCGTCAAGGCCCGCCGGCGCGGCCGGGTCCGGCCGCGCGACCCGGCCGATCTCGAGCCGATGGTGGGGGCGCTGAACGTGATCTCGGGTGTGTCCGAGGTGGCGATCGATGAGGACGTCGTGGTCTTCGCCTGTTCCGGCGACATGGACGATGTGCTGAAAGCGGTGTCCCGATTCCCGGTGCATGCCCTGGACGTGGCCCATACCGATCTCGAGGATGCGTTCTTCGAGATCCTGGACGGCCCCGACGCCTCAGGAGGCGCACGGTGAAGCTGCTGGCCAGCGAGCTGCGGCTACGCCGCACGTCACTGGTCGTGTGGGTTGGGTCCGTCTTCGCACTGGTCGCGATGATTACGGCGTTCTACCCTCAAATACGCTCGGATCCGTCTCTGAACTCCATTTACGCCAACATGTCCCCGTCGATGCAGGCGCTGCTCGGCGGCTCCGACCTGACCTCGCCGGCTGGCTACCTCAACACCCAGGTGTTCGCCTTCTTCCTCCCCGCCGTGTTGCTGGTCTTCGGGCTCGGCCGGGGTTCGGCTTCGATCGCCAGCGAGGAGGAGGAACGGACTCTGGATCTCCTTCTCGCACAACCGGTCCCGCGCTGGTCGGCATACCTCCAAAAGGCTGCAGCGGTCACGATCGGCATCACGGCCCTGACTCTGGCGACATGGGTGATCCTGGCCGCCCTCAACACCGCGGTGAAGTTCGACCTCCCCGCAGCCAACCTTGCTGCGGTCTGCCTGCAGATGGGTCTCTTCGCCCTGGCACTGTCCCTTGCTGCCCAGGCGATCGCGGCTGCCACCGGCCGGCGTGGCTACGGCCTCTCGGTCGTGGCCGGGTACACCTTTGTGTCGTACGTGATCTACGGAATGTCCGCGACGGTGACGTGGCTGCGGAACGTGCGGCCCCTGATGCTGTGGCGGTGGTACCTGCTCAACGACCCGTTGGTATCGGGGTTCAGCTGGCCGGACATCGGCGTCTTGATCGGTGTCTGCCTGACCGCTCTGGTCGGCGGGATGTTCTTCTTCAGCCGTCGCGACCTGCGGGCCTGACCACGACTCCAGTGCTTCGCGTAGCTGCTCGCTCAGCCCGCCACTGACAAGGGCCAACGGGGCAACGGTAGGATCAAGACTGGTGAGCCGGGAAGCCTGGTCGGCATAGAGGTGACCTCTATCCTCGACCAAGGATGCTCATGACCGACACCGGCCCGTTCGCCCAGCTACTGCTCATTCTGTCGCTCGTGGCCGTCGCGGCGGTCCTGTCCAACCGGCTCACTGCGCGGATACGGGTTCCCCCACCCGCGCTGTTCCTGGCCGCGGCTGCCATCGCCGCAGCCGTCTTTCCGGGTCTGAAAGCGCCCCCTGAGCGCACCGTCGAACGCATTGTCACCGTGGCGCTGATATGCATCCTGTTCGACGGCGGCATGCACATCGGCTGGCGGCGATTCCGCGCCGCGGCCGCTCCCATCGTCATAGTAGGGGTCGCTGGGACTTTCCTGACGACAGCGGCCGTCGCCGCGGTGGCGTACTTTGGGTTCGGATTCAGCTGGTACATCGCCCTCCTGCTCGGCACAGCCATCGCGCCGACCGACCCTGCGGTCGTGTTCTCCATCCTGGGGCAGCGCGAGATCGCCGGTCGCTCCTCCACAATTCTGGAGGGTGAGTCCGGGGCCAACGACCCGGTCGGCATCGCCCTGCTGGTGAGCCTGCTGGCCGCCGGATCGCTCAGCGGCGGAGCTGCGGTGCAGGTCGTGGGCGAGTTTCTGCTCCAGATGGGGGTTGGGGCCGCCTTCGGGCTCTTGGGCGGACGAGCCCTGGTGTGGTTCATGCGCCGCATTTCGCTGCCAAGCGAAGGCCTGTACCCGCTGCGAGCATTCGCGTGCGTGTTGGTTCTGTACGGCGCGACGACCGTCGCGCACGGCTCAGGCTTCCTTGCGGTCTTTGTCGCCGGCATCGTCTTGGGCGACGAGCGTGCTCCTTTCAAGCGGGAGATCGAGCGTTTCCATTCCGCGCTGGCGAGCCTGGGTGAGATCGTCGCGTTCGTGGTGCTGGGCCTGACCGTGCACTTGACTGACCTCACGCGAACAGACGTTTGGCTGCCAGGCCTGGTGCTGGGCGTTTCGCTGGCCCTCATCATCCGACCGTTGCTGGTCGGCCTATGCCTGATACCAGCCAGGCTGCAGCGTAACGAGCAGGCCTTCGTGCTCTTCGCCGGGCTCAAGGGGGCTGTGCCCATCCTGCTGGGAAGCCTTCTGCTGGCCGCGAACATCCCGGGCGCACAGCGGCTCTACGGCATCGTCATCGTCGTCGTCGCGTTCTCTGTCCTGGTCCAGGGCAGTCTCGTTCCAACGGTGGTCCGAGCGCTGCACCTTCCGATGCGCATCGTGGAACCCCAGCCCTGGTCGCTCGGGGTGCGCCTGGCCGAGGAACCAGAGGGAGTGCTGCGGCTCACTGTCGCGGCAGGCTCCCGTGCGGACGGCCAAACCGTTAATGACGTGGCCGACGCAGCCACCGTTCTGGGGGACGACGTCGAGATCTGGGTCAACATGCTGGTCCGTGGCCGCGCCTTGGTCTCTGTCCGCGGCGACACCCGGTTGAGGGCAGGCGACGAGGTACTGGTCTCGGCAGAAGAACGCTGGCACCCGCACCTCGAGAACCTGTTCCGTGCGTAGACAAGAGGTTGTCC
>DAITND010000268.1:0-3693 GCA_036834825.1 Dermatophilaceae bacterium | reverse complement strand
GCTGGCCCACCGATCCGCACTTAGACAAGATATCTTGTCTAGACTCAAGCGTCAAGGATGAGTTGTCTAAGTTGGCACAAGGTTCCAGGGGACCCGGTGCGCAAGGAAACCACGTCAACGCGGCCTCGACGTACCCAGCTTTATCTGGAGCGCGCGGTACACCCGGTGGGTCTGGCAGGTCACGCCGTGGCGATCTGCGTCAGCCAGCTCGGGCGCGAAGTCGCGCGCCGGCGCGAAGTTGGCAAGGTCGACGTGAACCCGAGGTCCGTGAGGCCCTTGGGCAGCACGTGGATAACGCAACGTGAGGTCAGGTCGTCTGCCAGTCGCAGCTCGAACTTGCTCTGCGCGAGGTCCGGGCTGCTTTGCGGGGCACCAGTTCGGCCCATTTGTCTTGTTGGCTCGCTCCGAGGAACGTGAGCAGCTCGGCCGTGTCCAGACGAAGTCGCCCGGCTTGCTGGAACAGCAGCTCTCCGGTGACGTCGGTGTCATCGCCGGGCCCGAACCTGACCACGACATCAAGATGCCGCGGTTTACCGCCCTGGTCGATCAAGCTGCCAAAAACGATCAGCAGAGCAGATCGGGACAGGGGCAGGCCAAACTGTTTTATCCCCTGAGCTGTTGGCTTCGTCCCTGGCCCTTCAACGCCGTCGCGACGACCCGAACTCCAGCGATGAAGGATCCCGGGTTAGGGTTCCACCAATCAATCCACACGGGAGCCCTGTTGCAGGGGCTGAGAGGGAGCTGAAGCAGCTCTGACCGTTGAACCTGTCGGGATAATGCCCGGCGCAGGGAGTGCATCCCGATGTCTCACATCGCCCGCAGCCAGTTCCACAAATCGCGTTCCGATACCGCAGGCGAACCGCCCAATGCGATCCGGCCCGGCGTGCGCCGGGCCGTTCGTGGCGGGATCTTCGGCAACTACGTCGACCAGTTCGACATCTTCCTGCCCGTCATCGCCCTCGCACCGGCGGCCGCGCATCTCTTCGGCCCGGAGAACCTGGTCAGCAACGCCGGGCTGATCTTTGTCGCGACCCTTCTTGGGCGGCCGCTCGGGGCTGCGGTCTTCGGGCCAATCTCGGACCGGATCGGAAGGACGGTGACAACGAAAGTTGCGCTTGCCGGCATCGCGTTGACGATGCTGCTCATCGCTCTGGTTCCGAGCCACGCCGTACTGGGCACAGGGACGCTCTCGATAATCCTTGTCCTGCGTCTCCTCGGCGGGATCTTCCTGGGTGGCGAATATACTTCTGCGATCCCGCTCGCCATGGAATGGTCCGATCCTCAGCGACGCGGCCTCGCCAGCGGCCTCATCATGTGGATGTCACCGTGGGCAAACGCAACCATCGCGGGCATCGTGTTTGTGCTGCTCAGCGTGCTCGATACTGAGACGTATAGCGCATGGGGCTGGCGCATCCCGTTCCTGCTCGGGTCGCTCATGGCGTTCGGCATGCTGATCTACTACCGCTCATACATTGCCGACTCGCCTGTATGGAAGCAACCTGCCCAACGAACGAGCCCGCTCAAGGAAATCTTCATCGGCGAGCAGCATGGCGCATTGGTGCAAGTGTTCGTCCTCATGAGCGGCCTGTGGTTGTTCACGGATATGGCAATTCCAGTGCTGACCGGCCAGCTGAAGGTCGACACTCACCTCGGCGCCCAGACCATCTCATTCGTCATGATGTGCGCGACAGCCGTTTCAGCGTTCGCCATGGTCGGCTGCGGGCACCTCTCGACCTTGATCGGAAGGCGCACCTTCTTTGTCGGTTTCGGGTTGATCGCCGCGGTGCTCGCACCGATCACTTATCTTGCGATCTTCTCCGCCGAAGGAACCACGAATTTGATGCTGATCGTGGTGGCCCTGCAAGTTGTGACAGTCTCCGGATACGGCCCCGTCGGTGCGTATCTTGCCGAGCGCTTCCCCACCGCGGTTCGCTCCAGCGGATACGGGATGAGTTATAGCCTCTCGATCGTGCTCCCGGCGCTCTACCCGTACTACCTTCCCCCGCTGCAGAACATGCTTGGGGAGCACGGCGCGATCGCCATACTCCTCATCCTTGCTGGCCTGCTGGTGCTGACCGGTGGATTGACCGGCCCTGAGACCAGCAAGATTCGACAGCTGCAATAACGACCCTGGGGCATGACCCTGGCCCCACCACCCCTTCACGCCAGAACCCGGAGGACCTCATGACCGACGCCAACTCCGCCCGAACCAAGGTCTACACGCATGGCGAGCGCCCCGACGTGCGCGTGCCATTCACGCAGGTGCACCTGAACGACTCCCCCGGCCCGACGGGCCCACAGCCCAACGCACCGTTTCGCCTGTACGACACCTCCGGCCCGGGCAGCGTTTCAGAGCAGGGCTTGCCGGCGCTGCGTGCGGCCTGGGTGCAGGGTCGGCGCGACGTTGAGCCGTACTCGGGTCGCGCGCACAGCCTGGCCGATGACGGCCGCTCCGCCCAGCGCCGCGGCACGGCCACGCGGGAGTGGCAGGGCCGGCGGGCAAACCCGTTGCGCGCCAAGGCCGGCCGTCGGGTCACGCAGATGCACTACGCCCGGCAGGGCCAGGTCACGCCCGAGATGGAGTTCGTCGCGATCCGCGAGGGCTGCGACGTCGAGCTCGTTCGCACCGAGGTCGCAGCGGGCCGGGCCATCATCGCGGCCAACATCAACCACCCCGAGAGTGAGCCGATGATCATCGGCAGGGCGTTTCTGGTGAAGGTCAACGCCAACATCGGTAACTCGTCGGTGACGAGCTCCATCGCCGAAGAGGTCGACAAGCTGACCTGGGCCACCAAGTGGGGGGCCGACACGGTGATGGACCTGTCCACCGGCGATGACATCCACGCCACCCGAGAGTGGATCCTGCGCAACTCCCCCGTCCCGATCGGCACCGTCCCGATATACCAGGCATTGGAGAAGGTCGACGGTGATGCGAGCAAGCTCAGCTGGGAGATCTTCCGCGACACCGTGATCGAACAGTGCGAGCAGGGCGTGGACTACATGACGATCCACGCCGGCGTGCTGCTGCGCTACGTCCCGATGACCGCCTGGCGGATCACCGGGATCGTCAGTCGTGGCGGGTCGATCATGGCCGGCTGGTGTTTGGCGCACCACCAGGAGAGCTTCCTCTACACCCACTTCGACGAGCTCTGCGAGATCTTCGCGCAGTATGACGTGGCGTTCAGCCTAGGGGACGGCCTGCGTCCGGGGTGCGTGGCCGACGCGAACGACGCGGCGCAGCTGTCCGAGCTGCGCACCCTGGCCGAGCTGACCAAACGGGCCTGGCAGTACGACGTGCAGGTCATGGTCGAGGGGCCCGGGCACGTGCCACTGCACCTGGTTGAGGAGAACGTGCGGCTGCAGCAGGAGTTGTGCGACGGAGCGCCGTTCTACACGCTCGGCCCGCTGGTCACCGACGTCGCCCCCGGCTACGACCACATCACCTCCGCCATCGGAGCGACCACGATCGCGATGCACGGAACCGCGATGCTGTGCTACGTCACCCCCAAGGAACACCTCGGCCTGCCCAACCGCGACGACGTCAAGACAGGGGTCATCACCTACAAGCTGGCCGCGCACGCCGCGGACGTCGCCAAGGGCCACCCCGGCGCCCGGCTCTGGGACGACACGCTGTCCAAGGCGCGGTTCGAGTTCCGATGGAACGACCAGTTCAACCTCTGCCTCGACCCCGAC
>DAITND010000267.1:0-3699 GCA_036834825.1 Dermatophilaceae bacterium | reverse complement strand
TGCCATCGGTTGCGGCCTTCTCCACCAGCGGCGCATCCGGCTTGTCGCTCGAGGTCACTTTGAACCCTGACGTGCCGCCGAGCACGTCGTTGTACTGGCCCTGCAATCCGCTGAGCCCGGCGTAGTCACCAGCGACGTAACGGCCCTTGCTGTTCTTAATGGCTTCGGCTGTTACCGGACCATAGGAGCCCAGCAGCGGTCGGGCGGAGGTGGCCAGGGGCTGCTGCCGCGAGGGGTAGACCACACCGATAAGGCCGTCCAACTGCGACCTGAGGCCTTGGAACGCGGCGTCTCGGAGCGTGATGACGGGGATCGCCGCATTCGACTGGGCCGTCTTGGCGGCGTGGAGCTTGGCGACGAGGGAGCCGGTAGGTTCGCTGACGAGCTTCTCCAACTCGGCGACGGTCTGGTCGGTTGCTCGTGCCGGATCGATCGCGACGTCATAGACCTTGCCAACAGTCAGGATGGGCACGCCGTTGCGGTCCAGGATATCCCCGCGCGCGCCCGAGGTCCGGGTGGCCACTAGCTTCGCCTTGGCGCTCAGGCCAGGGGCCCACATCGAGGCTCCGTTCCTGGCCACGACCGCCCAGACCCCGTTGTCCTCTCGCCTCAGGTCGATCGGGATCGGGTAGGTCCAGGTCGTGTTTCGGGCCACGGTCCAGGCGACCGACAGCTTGCCGCTGGCCTTGTCACCGTCACGGGTGAGCGTGGTGACCGCGACCTTGGCTGGTGCGCTGCCGAGCCCTGATGTCGTGCTCTTGAAGCTGGCCGCCACCTGGTCGGCTGGCTGGCCGAAGAAGGCGATGTCGTGGACGTCCCGGTGCGACCACGCGCCGGCGAATCGGTCGGCGGAGGCACGAGCGGCCACGTCGAGGCGGATCTGCTCCTGGTGGTTGAAGTACGCGAATCCCCCCGCGGCCGCCGATACTGCGACGACCCCGGCTGCAACTGAGGCGATGATGATGCGTCTGCTCATGACCCCCATCCAATCTCACTAACATGTTGGTGACACATTTGGCCCAGCCCTCCCGCTCGAGGGAGATGCGTGGCAGAGTCGCGCTCATGAAAAGCACCATGCAAGAGACGCCCCTGCTGATCTCCCGGATCCTGCTGTCCGGCACCCAGATGCATGCCGATCAGGAGGTGGTTACCTGGACCGCGCAGGGCGCGCGGCGGATGTCGTTCGCAGAGGTGGGTACCCGGGCCGCTCAGCTCGCCAACGCCTTGCGGGGCCTGGGTATCGACGGTGACCAGCGTGTCGCCACTTTTATGTGGAACAACGCTGAGCACCTTGTCGCTTACCTGGCTGTGCCGTCCTTGGGTGCTGTCCTGCATGCGCTGAACATCCGACTCTTCCCCGAACAGCTCATCTACGTCACCAACCACGCCCGGAACTCGGTCGTCATCGTGGACAACAGCCTGGCCGCGCCGTTCAGCAAGCTGCTGCCGCATCTGGTGACCCTGCGTCACGTCATCGTCAACGGCCCGATCCCGGATGAGGTCCGCGCGGCGCTGGAGGCGGCCCCTCAGATCGAGGCCGTCCACGACTGGGAGACTCTCCTGGCTGCGCAGCCGAAGACGTTCGACTGGCCGGTAATGGATGAAGATGATGCCTCCTCGATGTGTTACACCTCGGGCACGACAGGGAACCCCAAAGGCGTCGTCTACTCCCATCGGTCCAACTACCTGCACACGATGCAGGTGGCGATGGGCATGGGCTTCACCCAGGGCGAACGGCTGTTGGCGGTGGTCCCCATGTTCCATGCCAACGCGTGGGGTCTGCCGTACGCGGCGCTGATGGTCGGCGCGTCGCTGATCATGCCGGACCGGTTCCTGCAGGCGGAACCGCTGGCAACCATGATCGAGGCTGAAAGAGTCACCGGCGGTGCCGCCGTACCCACCATCTGGACCGATTTGCTGCGATACCTCGACGAGCACCCGACAGACACCTCCAGTCTGAGGAGGGTCATCGTCGGGGGCTCGGCCTGCCCGCCGTCATTGATGAGGGCCTACCAGGAGCGGCACGACATTCAGGTGATCCACGCGTGGGGCATGACCGAGATGTCGCCGCTGGGGTCGACCGCAGTGGCACCGGTCGATGCGATCGGCGACGAGCACTGGTTCTACCGCGAGACCCAGGGTCGCATCGCCTCTACCCTCGAAGCCCGACTGGTTGGCCCCGAAGGCGACGAAGTGCCCTGCGACGGTGAGAGCGTCGGCGAGCTTGAGGTGCGCGGTCCGTGGGTCACCGCCAGCTACTACGACAACGGGACCAACACCGAGGCCGAACGGGCCGACGCAGCCTCGAAGTTCGACCACGGTTGGCTACGAACCGGTGACGTTGGATCTCTCACGGCCAATGGTTTCCTGCAGCTCACCGACCGCGCCAAGGACGTGATCAAGTCCGGCGGTGAATGGATCTCCTCGGTGGATCTTGAGAACGCGCTGATGGCCCACCCCGATGTACTCGAGGCCTCAGTGGTCGGCGTTCCCGACGAGAAGTGGGGCGAGCGGCCACTGGCCACGGTGGTTCTCGCCGAAGATTCGGTCCTCGATGCTGGAGCGCTCAAGGAGTTCCTCGGTAGCAAGGTCGCTAGTTGGCAGGTGCCCGAACGCTGGGCGTTCATCGACGAGGTCCCCAAGACCAGCGTGGGCAAGTTCGACAAGAAAGTGCTGCGCAGAAGATATGCCGACGGCGAGCTGAATGTCGAAACCCTCGCCTGACTGGACGGGCCGGCCCCGGTCCGGAGGCCGTCATGGCCGCTCTTTCGGCGAACTCACAGGAATCACCGGCATACTATTGACTGATATTGCCCCTTCGGGCTAGTCATAAGGCGCGCGAGCTTCCCCGGCTGGGCCGTGGCGCGAGGTACATGTGACCGGAAGGTGAACACGTGACGGAGCCGGGATCAGGCGACGACCAGACAAGACCTGACGTTGGGTCCGGCGCTGGGTCCGACCCCACGCGACACGACCCCATGCGTCACAGCGCTTCCAGGCACGAGATTCGGCAGGGCTATCGAAAGGCTCGCCGCCATCCTTGGCTGCGCCGCGGCACTATCGGGGTGGCTGCTGGGCTGGCTTTGATCTTGGTCCTGGGTGTGGTGGCTTATTTCAAGCTCAACAGCAACATCACCCAGCTCGACGTCTCGAATCTGCTGGGCAAGCGCCCAGCGAGCAGTGCTGACCGGGTCACTAACCTCAAGCCGCTCAATATCTTGGTGATGGGCTCGGACACGCGAGCCCTGGGCACCAACGCGTTCGGTACGACCAAAGACGCGGGGGGAGCGCGCTCGGACACGACCCTCATAGTGCACCTGTCCGGCGACCGACAGTCCGCAGTGGTGATCAGTGTCCCTCGTGACTCGATGACCCGGGCGCCACGCGACTGCCATGACCCGAGCAGCAGGGTCGCGGACGGCCCGATCCGGCAGTGGAACGCCAATTTCTCCCTCGGCGGCCCTGCCTGCCTCATCCGCACGGTCGAGGGCAACACGGGCATCTTCATCGACCATTTCATGGTGCTGAACTTCCTGGGCTTTCAGTCGATGGTCGACGCGCTTGGTTCGGTCTCGGTTTGTGTGCCCACGGCGGTCAACGACGCCTACAGCAACCTGCACCTGCCGGCCGGCCGCAGCCGGGTCAACGGCCAGCAGGCCTTGGCCTTCGTCCGGGTACGCCACAACATTGGAAACGATG
>DAITND010000266.1:0-3729 GCA_036834825.1 Dermatophilaceae bacterium | reverse complement strand
AAACTCGGTCAGGTGCGGCTGATGAGCAAACCCCGCCTGCCCACGCTGAGCCGGATGCCCCAAGCAACTCAGAAGCAGGATCCCCAGCGGCTTCGGCCGCCGTGTTCCTGGATCCATCTGGTCGTCGGTGGCGCACCACGCGCATGATCGGCATTGCGGCACTGGTGGCTGTGACGGCCGCCGTGGTAATCGTCGCCCCGAAGATGTGGGCAGACCCCGTGGGCCAGGCCAAGGTGCTCGGGCCCCCACTGACGAGCGCGGACACGGGTTTGGATGCGCCGGTGGTGGGTGTCGGGCGTCTCCTGCGTGTGCTGGCGGTGCGGGTCGTGGACGGGAAGAAGGTGGGGTTCGAGCCGTTCACCGGTCAACGCCTGGCCACGTTCACGGGCGCCGACGCGACCGCCGCAGGCAGCCATCGGTACGTGATCCAGAAGTTCGGCTACTCGGCGACGGCTCACAAGACGATCTCGATGACCTTCGACGACGGCCCGGACGCCAAGGTCACCCCCTTGCTGTTGAACGTGCTCAGCGCTAACAAGGCGCCGGCCACGTTCTTCGTGATCGGCAAGAATGCCGCCGCGAACCCTGCGATCGTCGCCCGCATGGTCCGTGAGGGTTTTGCGGTGGGCAACCACACCATGACCCACCCGGACATCGCGACCCTCCCGGACTGGCGTGAGACGGCCGAGCTGGTCTCGACCGACCGGACCCTTCGGGCGATCACTGGTCAGCAGACGAGCCTGTGGCGCATGCCGTACCTGGACAATCACGTGCAGTCTCAGCAGCAGCCCATCGACGGTCTTCTTCGCGCGCAACGGCTGGGATACACGCTCGCCACCTATGACGTCGACACCGGAGACTGGGAAGTCGAGGCCAAGCCCACAGGCAAGATGGCCGACATCCCCATGCCGGACCTGAGCGGCAACGGGAATGTCACGATGCTCATGCACGACGCGGGCGGGGCCAACCGGATGTGGACGGTGGAGTACGTCAAGAAGCTCATCCCGTACGCGAGGGCTCACGGCTATGTCTTCCAGACGATGCCGCAGATCGACCCGATACTGCAGGCGGGGATCTATAAGGTCCAGCCGAGCGCGGCGGACTACCTGACGCTGACCGTGGTCAAGGCGCTGTTCGTCTGGCCGAACAGCGTGCTGAGGTGGCTGTTCGTGTTCGCGATGCTCGCGGTGGTCCTGGTCGGGTTCGGTTACGCCACGCTGGCGTGGGTACGCAACCGGCGGCGTCGCAAGATCGTGTTCCCCGGCCCTGCCGACATCGCTCTGCCAACATCGGTGGTGCTGGCGGCCTTCAACGAAGAGCCCGTCGTTGCTCGTACGCTCCGCTCGATCCTCAACTCGGACTACCCGATCCTGGAGATCATCGTCGTGGACGACGGCTCCACGGACGGCACCGCCGACGAGGTCCGCGCGGTGATGGCGCAGGACCCGCGGGTTGTGCTGCTGCAACAGCCGAACACCGGCAAGGCGTACGCACTGAACAACGGGGTGCAGAAGGCGGCCGGTGACTTCGTGGTCACGCTGGATGCCGACACGATCATGACATCGAGCACGGTCACCAATATGGTGCGCCACTTCGCCTTGGATGGTGCCGACCGGCTGGGAGCTGTCGCCGGTGTCGTGCGGGTGGGCAACCGCGCGACCAACCTGCTGACCCGTTGGCAGGCGCTGGAGTACCTGACGCAGATAGGGATCGAACGCTCGGCTCAGGACCTGCTCGGCGCCATCTCGATCATCCCGGGTGCGTGCGCGGCCTGGCGCAAACAGGCCATTCTGGACGCCGGTGGCTACTCCAACATCACCCTCGCCGAGGACTGCGACCTCGCGTTGACGATGCACCACCTTGGCTGGAAGGTGACCCAGGACGACGAGGCTCTGGCGTACACCGAGGCGCCGCAGACGGTCGACGACCTGCTGGCTCAGCGCACCCGTTGGACGTTCGGGACGCTGCAGGCCATCTGGAAGCACCGGGGGATGATGTTCCGCCGCAAGTACGGAGCGTTGGGGTGGTTCGTGATGCCGAACTACGTGCTGTCTGTGCTGATGCCGGTGATCTTCCTGCCGTTCGTGGTGGGCATGGGCTGGCTCGCTCTTCAAGAACAAGGTCCGGGCGTGCTGATCGAGTACTTTGCTTTGTTCGTCCTGACTCAGATGGTGGTGGCCGCGATCGCCGTGAGGCTCATGCGTGAGAACTACCACCATGTACTGATGGTGCCCCTGTATCGGCTGGTGTTCGAGCCGCTGCGCGCATACCTGCTCTACACGTCAGTATTCCTGGCGATCAAGGGGGGACGCATGGGATGGAACAAGCTGGTGCGCACCGGCTCCATGGACAGCCTCATGGACACCGGCAAGATCACCGCGACCATCAAGGAACGCTTCGCCCTTGCCGGATCAGCTGAAGCCCTTCTATCCGCGGACGCCCCCACCGTCGCCACCTCAGGGACCAGATCATGACCATTTCCATCGTTCGCCCGCGGCGGCCCTCGCGTGCGCAGCGCTCGCCCGCCCAGCGCTCCCCTGCCCAGCGCTCCCCTGCCCAGACCTCACCCGTGCAGCCCTTACCTTCGCCTGCAGCCGAGAGTCGCCCCACGACGCAGATGCGCAAGCGGGACCGCTATATCGACTCCCTGCGCGCCTTGGCGTTGATCAGAATCATGACCTACCACTACTTCGGGTGGGCGTGGCTGCCAATCCTGTTCCCGTCGGTGGGCATCATGTTCGCCCTCGCCGGGTCTCTCATCGCCAGCTCCCTGGACCGCTCTCCGGGTAACCCATGGCGGGTACTGAAGAAGCGCACCATCCGGCTGCTACCTCCGGTGTGGCTGCTCGGCGTGGTCCTCGTAACGGTCATGGTCGTGGCCGGCTGGACCCACACCGTCATCGCCGGCGACCCCCTGGACTGGAGAACCCTGCTGTTCTGGGTCGTGCCTATCTCCACCCCCGTCAGCAGCGCGCTCGGGGCTGACTGGGTGCTCCCACTCTGGTACATCCGGACCTACCTGTGGTTTCTGCTGCTGTCGCCGGCGACGCTGTGGCTGTTCCGTCACTGGCCCAAGCGGATGGTGGCCATACCGGTCGCCGCCGTGCTGCTGTCCGCGATCGGAGTGCTCCAGCTCGACGGCCGCTCGGGTGACGTGATCCTCAGCGTCGCGATGTTCGGTGGCTGCTGGATGCTCGGGTTCGCCCACCACGACAACAAGATCCGTTCGATTCGACTTGCTCGGGTCCTGGTCGGCGGCGCGTTGCTGATGGCACTGGGCCTGGCCTGGGCGTTCACCCACCAAGACCCCGTCAGCGGCTGGGACATCGACAACATCCCTGTGGCCGA
This sequence comes from Dermatophilaceae bacterium, assembly GCA_036834825.1. Taxonomy (GTDB): domain Bacteria; phylum Actinomycetota; class Actinomycetes; order Actinomycetales; family Dermatophilaceae; genus UBA4719. Next base: position 381 of record DAITND010000266.1, on the reverse strand, counting down.
CACCCTTTACTGCCTGGGCGCGGTGCTGATCTTGCTGCGGCTGTACCCCGACTTCTCCTGGATGGAAAGACGCGTCGTCCTCGACAAGATCGTCACCGTCATCAACTCGCGGGCCATGACGATCTACCTGTGGTGCAACTTCGCGATCTTCCTGGCCAACCCGATCCTGGACCTGTGGTCGGTCACCGCGAACCTGGACCAGAACAACGTGGTCGGCATCATCCAGGCCTACGTGATGTCCTGGCTCATCGTCATTGGGTTTGTCTTCCTGCTTGGCTGGTGCGAGGACCTGGCCGCAGGCCGACGACTCAGGATCAACCCATGGCCGCGCAGCAAGATTCAGCTGGACACCATGCGCACCCGCAGGGTCCTCACCTTCCC
>DAITND010000265.1:0-3766 GCA_036834825.1 Dermatophilaceae bacterium | reverse complement strand
CACTCGTGAACGAGTCCTGCGTGCAAGTTGGGAAACCCAGCGCAGTACCGCGAGGAACCCGCCCAGGACCGCAGCGGACAAGATGATGACCACACAGCGTCCCCACCACCATTGGGCTGAGGCGTCCGTGGAGTAGACGAAGCCCGCACCGAGCCCGGCCAGCGTCGTGATCGCGACCAGATAGGCGGTCATGTGCCAGAGGTAGACCGGCATCGTCAGGTCGTTCGCCCGGCTCACGGCCCGCCAGCGGCGGGGGTTCGCCAGGAGCCGCTCGAGGGGCCGCCGAAGCAGCAGGGCCAGTCCGATGAGCCACACGCCATCGGCCACCAGGGAGAGCATCGGTGCGTCCATGGTGAGGACTGTCCAACGCGGGTTGATGAGGCTGCGAGGGTAGTAAGGCAGACTCGTGAGTACGGCGAGGACAACCAGGCCGGCGGCTGCTATCCCCGCGCAGGTCTTGACCGATAGCCGCCGGAGGCTGCCGTCGGCGTAGAAGTAGCCCAGTTGATGCGGGATCAACCAGACCAGCAGCAGGTTGGCCGCCAGCGGTGCCCCGCTGTTGCGAACAAAGGCTTGGGAGTCCGCGACTGTCACGGCCGCCACCATCGTCAGCGGTAGCGCTATCCCCCAGCGCCGATGTGCTGCAACGGTCCAGGGGCTCAGCATGACGACCAGCAGGTACACGCCCAGGAACCACAGCGGCCCGAACGGGATCGTGTTCCCGATGGCCACATGCCTCAGGGGGGACAACGAACCGAACCCGGCTGCCCTCGTCAGGAGGTCGACCGCGAGCCAAGCGCCGAGAAAGATGAAGGTGGGCCGGAGCAATCGGCGGACCCTGCGCGCCAGGTAGATCCCCTTCGACTCGCCCCGGAGCAGCGAGTTCGTCAGGGAGACCCAGTTCGCGTACCCGCCCGCGAAGAAGAACAGTGCCATGACGTCACCGGTCCAGGTGAGCGGCCACAGCCAAGGGATCACCGCGACGACGTTCTCGTCGACGACTTTCCCGTCCGTCAGTGATGGCATGATGCTCAGCCAGTGGAGCACAACCACGACGACCATCGAGGTGACCCGGACAAGGTCGATGAAACGGTCCCTGTCCGGGTCGGCCTCGGCGACCTCTGCCCGACTTTGCTGCGTGCTACGCCGCATCCCCCCAGTACACCCGAAAAGACCCGCTTTGGGCTATGTCAGGCGTCGCGCCGGCGCAGACTGACCGCGGCGGCAATGAGCACGATGACTGCGTAGCCGAAGAAGAGCCCCAACCCGGTCCACGGTGCCAGCAATGAAGGGTCCGGGTGCACGTGAGTGATGGCCTCCCCCGCATTGCTCGGCAGGTACTTGTTGATCGGGTCCGACCAGGACGACGGCAGGAACCGCACGATGATCGGCAGGACGAAGAGCAGGCCGAACAGGGTCGAGATGCCGCCGGCAGTGTTGCGCAGCAGTGCCCCGAGACCGATCCCCAGCAGCCCGACAACGGTGAGGAACAGGGCGGCGCCGATCACCGCGCGCAGCACCCCGGAGCTGCTCAGGCTTGTCTGCAGATGCTTGGACGTCAGGATTGACTGGCCGATCAGGAAGGCTCCGAGCACCGTCGGGACCATGAGCACCAGGGTCACCGCGGCGAACACGGCGGCTTTGGCCCACAGGACCGGCAGGCGGGCAGGCACCGCCGCGAAGGTCGCCCGGATCATCCCGGTGGCGTACTCCCCCGTGATGAGCAGCACGCCGAGAACGCCGATCGCCAGCTGTGCGAGAAAGATCCCGCTCAGGGCACGGGTCGTGGGATCAAAGCCCAGCGCTTCGCGCGGGTCGCGAGGCGGCCAGTGCGCAACGATCACCCATGGCACCAGGACGGAGAACCCGATGATGAACACGACGGCTGCCAACAGCGAGAAGCTCGTCGAGCGCAGGGAGCGGATCTTCGTCCACTCTGAGAGGAGGACCCGCGCTTGGTTGACCCTCTTCGGCTTCGACGCGGGGGGTCGCGTCGGGGTGGCCGTGGCGGTGCTCATCGGTCGGCTCCAGCGGTCTCGAGCGGGCTGACGCTCTCATTTGTCGTCGTGGCGCCGTGGAACTCCACGTCGTCCTTGGTCAGTTCCATGAATGCTTCCTCAAGAGATGTCTGCTGAGCGGACAGCTCGAGCAGGGTGATGCCTGCGCGACCGGCGGCCAGCCCGATCTGGTCGGTGCTCAGGCCACTGACCTCCAGTGCGTTGCCCGGAGCCGCCACGACGCTGACATCGGGGCCGGCCAGGACGCCAGCCAGGTTGTCCGGGTCCGTCGTGCGAACTCGCACGAGGTTGTGGGAAGAGCGGGCGATGAACTCATCCATACTGGTATCGGCGATCAGGCGTCCGCGCCCGATGACGATGAGATGTTCGGCGGTCTGCGCCATCTCGCTCATCAGGTGCGAGGAGACGAATACGGTCCGGCCCTCAGCTGCCAACGACTTCAGCAGGTTGCGGATCCAGCGGATTCCGTCGGGGTCCAGTCCGTTGACCGGCTCGTCAAGGATCAGGGTGTGCGGGTCGCCAAGCAGCGCTGATGCTATGCCGAGCCGCTGGCCCATCCCCAGGGAGAAGCCACCCACCCGCTTGCGTGCGACCTCACGCAGGCCGACCATGTCCACTACCTCGTCCACTCGTGCGCGGGAGATGCCTCCGGTCTGGGCCAGTGCAAGCAGGTGGTTGAAAGCGCTGCGGCCCGTGTGGATCGAACGCGCCTCGAGCAGCGCGCCGACTTCGTGCAGCGGCGCTGAGTGCTCGCGATAGAGCTTGCCGTTCACGCGGACCGACCCCGAGGTTGGGGCGTCGAGGCCCAGGATCATCCGCATCGTGGTGGACTTACCCGCCCCGTTCGGACCGAGGAACCCGGTGACAATTCCCGGTCTTATCGTGAAAGTCAGGTCATCAACGGCCTTCTTGCGGCCGTACAGCTTTGTCAGGCCGAGGGCCTCGATCATGGACATCTCCTTCTGGGGTAGCCGCAGTTACTCGCCCGCGGCAGGCAAGCACATCGTGCCCGCTGATCCTGTGCGCTGACTGTGACTTCCGACTGTCCCCTCCGGCGTGCCCGGCAGGCTGCGGCAGTATGGCTGTGTGCTAACCCCTCTGATGGCCGCGGCCACATCTTCTTCTCGTCACGCGATGGACGCCCAAGGCGCGCTCGTCACCACAAAATCCTTCGGGGTCGGCCGTGGTTTTGCCGTCCTGGTCGCGGTCTTCACGTTGATGTTCGCGTTGATGGTTCTCGGCGGGCACCTTTGGGCAAGGCGGCAGCGCAAGGACAAGCACCTCTGAGACGGTAAGACCGTCGAGGGGGTTATCGGGTCGAGGAGCTGGTGGCTTTGTTCAGTGACGAAAGGTGGGCTCCAGGTCGGTCAGTTCCACCGATGATCTCCAGAGCGCCACGGCGCAGGTGCCGTCCTGGGCCTGCAGGCTCGGAGTCTCCAGAACCGGATGGCCGACCGCGCGCCACCGGGGCCCATAGAACTGCCCACCGAGCACAGTAGGGTCCGTGGCGGCGCGCAGCATCGGCAGCGACCCCGCTGCTGAGCGACTGGCGGTGGGAAGGTCGATGCGCATCACCCGGTTGCTGATGCTGTGCCCTTGGGAACCGAGGTTCGTGCGAGCCACGCCCGGATGGGCGGCCACCGCGATCGCCGACGCACCCGCCTCCGCAAGCCGCCGCTGCAGTTCGAGGGTGAACAGCAGGTTGGCGAGCTTGCTCTGGTAATAGGCCTGCCACCGGCTGTAACCGC
>DAITND010000264.1:0-3775 GCA_036834825.1 Dermatophilaceae bacterium | reverse complement strand
ACCGCAAACCCCACTGCGGTCAGGGCGGCCCGGGAAGGGCAATAGGGACTAGCTGAGGATGTCCTTCTGCTGGAACCGCCACCAGGCCAGGGCGAAGAACACCGCAGAGTAGAGGAGGACCAGTCCCGTGCCGCGCATCATGTCGTCCCAGACGACGCTCTGTCCCAACGCGTCCAACCACGAGTACTGGAAATGGGTGGGCAGGAAGCGTCGGTAGGGGTCGAGGGAGGTGATTGAGTCCAGAATGTTGGAAACGACGACCAGCATCGTGGCTCCACCCACCGCCCCCAGAGGAGCGTCAGTCAGCACGCTGAGCAGGAAGGCGAGTGCTGCCACCAGCAGCGACTGCATGCTGGCATAGCAGACGACGATGAGCAGCCTCTGCAACGCGACTCCGGTGGTGAATGTCCCGCCCAGCGGTGACTGCCCGGGCGCCCAGCCGAAGAACACGCCTCCGACCAGGTAAGACCAGGCAGGTAGCAGCAGGTTCGCACCGAAGCTGAGGCTGAGCGCCACGATCAGCTTCTGTCGAAGGAGCCGTGAGCGGGGTACCGGTATTGCCAGCAGGTAGCGCAAGGAGGCCCAGCTGGCCTCGCTGGCCACTGTGTCGCCGCAGAACAAGGCCACGATGACCACGAGCAGGAAGCCAGCCGAGGCGAACTCGGTGAAGAGCGCGAAGTTGGTCGCACCTGTGGTTGCCAGGGTGACCAGCGCTGAGCCGCCCGCGCGGCCTGAGCCGCCCTCTCTGCCGGCGCCTGCCGAGCCGCTGCCCGAGCTGATCTCGAACGCCAAGGCGATGATCACCGGCAGGGCAAGCAGGACCAGCGCTGTCAGCTGAGTGCGTCGTCGGCGCAACTGCCGGACGAACTCCACCCATACGCGCAGGGTCCGCTCGGGCCGGAAGCCGTTGTCATGCACCGCGCTCAGTTGCATCAGCCTGCTGTGGACGCCGCGCCGCGTGGGTGCCGGGTGACCAGTGGGAGGAAGGGGATTGGCCTGGGGCTGCGTCATCGGTCTTCTCCAACCAACTCGATGAACATGTCCTCCAGGGAACGACGAGCCGGCACAGTCTGCGACTCGACGCCCGCAGCGGCCAGAATCTCCTGTGCAAGCGGGGGATTGCTCACCACCAGCTGCATTCCGCCTGCGCCGGCAATCTCGGCCACCGACCCCACTGCGACGAGCCGGCCGTTGTGCATCACGACGACATGGCTGCAGGTCTGCTCGACCTCAGCCAGAAGATGGCTGGAGATCACCACGGTGCGGCCGGTCGCGGCGTAACGGCCGAGCACTTCACGCATCTCGGCGATCTGCAGCGGGTCCAGGCCATTGGTGGGCTCATCCAGCACCAGCAGCTCGGGAAGTCCGAGCATTGCCTGGGCGATCGCCAGTCGCTGCCGCATGCCGTGGCTAAAGGTCTTGACCCTCCGGTCGACTGATGCACCCAGGCCGGCGATCTCCAACGCCGTGTCGAAATCCGCGTCACGAGTCGGGCGACCGGTAGCCGCCCAGAACAGACGCAGGTTGTCTCGCCCGGACAGGTGCGGGAGCAGACCAGGTCCCTCAATGAATGCTCCGATCCGCGACAGGACGGGGGCCCCTGCCTCGATCAGCTCACCGAACACGCGCACCGTGCCTGACGTCGGCCGGATCAGGCCCATGAGAACCCGCAACACGGTGGTCTTGCCGGCACCGTTGGGTCCCAGGAGCCCGACAACCTGCCCGCGCTCGACGCGGAAGCTCACACCATCGACCGCCCGGTAATCGCCGTAGTCCTTGACCAGATCTTCGACAACTACCGGCACCCGCGACAGGTCATCATCTACGGCCCGGCGGCGACGACGTCGGACTGCCGCGACCACAGCACCCAGGATCAGGATCGCCATGGCGCCCAAGCCCGCCACCAGCCAGGCCCAAGGCGCGCCGGTGCGCACGAAACGTCCCTCGACGGTCGCCGCAGCGACTGCGCCGCCCGGTACGGAGATCGTGTAGCTGCGCGGCGAGGTCGGCAGCTGGTACGCCAGATCGGTCGTTGCCACCTCCACGACCAGCCGGTCCCCAGCGGGTACGTTCCTGACCACGCCGGGCAAAGCGACCGTCACGGTCTTGGGTACTGCGGCTGTGAGCCCGGTGAGCCGAATCGGAGCCACCAGCCCCGCCAGCATCGTGTCGGTCCCGTCGGCAGCAAGCTGATGCACGGACGCGAACAGCGTCGCGTCGGCGGCACCGCGGGCCGTGACTGCCAGCCTGACCGTGGAGGACCCTGCCACCAGCAGGCTGCTCGCAAGTGGCGCTGACGGGAAGATAGCGACCTGGCCTGGAATCGCGGACAGGGCCTGGGAACCGGTGGCTCTGGCTGCGGTGCCGAGCAGACTGCCCAGGCCGGGGACGGAGGTGACCGCGGCCGGACTTCCCCCAGCGGGAGCATAAATCGTCCGCGGAATGTCGATGACATTGACGCGCTGGGTCCGACCGCTCGTGTAACCACGATCGACCCTCAGGCTCTGCGAGACGTTCTGTCCGGTGGCTGATGAGATACCTGAACCGGGCACCGTGACGTCAAAGGAGGCGTCCACCGGTCCGCTCTTCAGCAAGACCGGGTCGAACCAGCCCTGCAGGTAACTCACCAGGTCTGATGTGACCGTCCCGCCGTCATGGCCTCCCGAACGCCAGATCACCTTGACCGGTGTGCCGTTGGCTGCGATTCCCTTGGCGTTCGCATCCGCCTGCCCGAGGGGGAATAGCGAGTCCTGCTCACCCTGGCTGAGCAGGGTTGGAGCGGTGATCCGGTTGAGCACGCCCGCCGGGCTGGAAGCCTTCAGCAAGGACAGGATCGACGCGTCAGGCTCGCCCGTGCTGGCGGCGTGCTGGTAGGTGACGCACAGGTCCGGCGCGAATCGCCCGCAGGCCCCGCCCTTGCGCCCTGTCGCGGAGGCGAACAGCTGACCGGCCCAGAGCTTCTTGAACACCCCGGGCTGGCCACCGGCGGCGTTGGGGAACAGCGCCTGGGACAGGTCGTTCCAGGTGATGTCCGCGCCCACGGCGTCAACTCTCTTGTCGTAGGCGCTCAGCAGCAACGCCAGCCCGCCGCCGTAGGAGGAGCCGGCCACCCCAACGCGTGGATCGCCGGGCGCGTCCTTCAGCACCTGCGGCAACGTGGCGAGATAGGAGATGAGCTTGCTGGCGTCGGCAACCTCGTAGGCCGGTGCGTCCAGATGGATGAGCCCACCCGATCGCCCGAAACCCCGTGCCGTGTAGGCCAGAACAACGTAGCCATGTTGGGCCAGTGAGCGTGCCTCGGAGGTCAGATCGGCCTTGGAACCGCCAAATCCGTGTGCCAGCAGGATCGCCGGAGCCGGAGTCTTCGCTGGAAAGTAGACGGTCACATCAAGCCCGACAGGGGCACCCGCCTCGGGGGTGCCCGCGACGAACGCCGTCCGGGCGCCAATTGCGGGACTCGAGCTCGCCATCGCGGCGATGACCCCGCCCGCGGTGAGCACCAGTACGGCCGCCGCGGCAGCCACCCAGCTCACCCTGCTCCGACGAGGGCCTCTCACGTCAGCAAGACGAGACGCTGCGTCGGACTACTCCGTCGTGCACTGATCGCCACCCACGCGACTATACCGATCCGCAGTGGGGGTTAGCCTTCTTCGCTGCCAACGGGTACGGCGCAAGCGGGAGACAGCGTGACGAAGTGTTGGTTCTCTCCGGCCGCCAGGGAGAAGTCTTCGGGCTCGCCTTCGGCGACATCGAGCAGGAACACATCCTGGTGCCA
>DAITND010000263.1:0-3782 GCA_036834825.1 Dermatophilaceae bacterium | reverse complement strand
TGACGGGCCCACTCCTGGGTCTGGACGATCTCCTCGGTCTGACCGGACTGGGAGATGCAGACGACCAGGGCGCCGGTCAGATTGAGCTGGCTGCGATAGTGCGTCGCCATGCTCGGTGCCGCCAGGGAGGCGGTCCGTCCGGCGTGCACCTCGAGAAGGTAGCGACCGTAGATGGCGGCGTTGTCCGATGAGCCGCGCGCGACGAAAAGGATCTGCTGACGGTCGCCCACGAGGTCCGCGATCTGTGCGCGCAGGGGGCGCAGCGCCTCCAGGGTTGCCGCGATCACGGCCGGTTGCTCTGCGACCTCCTGGGCCATGATCGTCGGCACGCTCTACCTCTCTTGAGGAACAGATCGGACAGGAACCACACTGATTCGGTCACAGTATGTCTTCAAAGGGCCATTCACCTCGGCGGAGCACGGCGTGGAGTGACAGCTCGTTGTCGACGACCACGACGTCGGCCAGGTTGCCGGCCTGCAGCCCGCCGATCCCGGCCAGCGCGAGGGTCTTGCTGGGCGTGGAAGAGGCGGCAGTGACAGCGTCGAGCAACGGGATACCCGCAGCCTGCACGCACCATCGGACGACATCAAGCATCGTGGCCACCCCGCCGGCGATCGAGTCGCCTTCGGCGAGCCGGGCGGTGCGACCGGAGACGATGACGTCCTGGCCGCCGAGGGTATAGGTGCCGTCGGGCATCCCACTGGCGGCCAGGGCGTCAGTGATCAGGCAAATCCCTTGTGCGCCAACAAGATCGAAGAGCATCCGCACGGTGGCAGGAGCTAGATGGACACCATCACCGACGACCTCCAGAACCGCCTCACCACGGGCGGCCGCGGCCAGGCAGGCGCTGACCGGGCCCGGCGCGCGGTGGTGCAGGGGCGCCATACCGTTGAAGACGTGGGTGACCAGTGGACGCCCACCCCGCGGCGCCGCGTCAAGGCTGGCACGAAGTGAGGCCCAGGCAGCCTCGGCATCGCAGGCTGTGTGGCCGACGGCGGCCAAAATGGCGTGGGAACCCAGCAGCGCCGGAAGGTCCGCCGCGCCCGGGCGTTCGGGCGCGAAGGTCATCTGGGCGATCGCCCTGGGTGCGCCCGCAGCCGTGGCAGCCTCAGCCAGGGCGCCAACCAATGCGGCGTCGACGTCGCAGAGTGCTGCGGGGTTCTGGGCACCCCGGCGCTCCATCGATAGGAAAGGACCCTCCAGATGTATGCCGGCCAAGTCACCTTGGGCGACCAGAGCCGCGCAGGTCGTCACTCCGCTTATCAGGGCGTCGGGGGTGTTGGAGACCAGGCTGCCCACCAGTGAGGTGGTGCCCCCGCGGCGGTGGTGGTCGACGGCCAGAGCGGCGGAGGCTGCGTCAGGGCCGAACTCGCCGCCGCCGCCGCCGTGGCAATGCACGTCAACCAGTCCGGGCAAGAGGGTCCGCTGCCCGATCCAACCAGTAGGGGGCTGCACATCTCTCCACCGCGGCGGAAGGTCAGAAGCCTTGCCAGCAAACGCGATCCGGTCACCGTCGACCACCACTGCACCGTCACTGATAATGGCGGACGGCGTGACAAGTCGACCTGTCAGCAGGATGCCTGCGTTAGTCCTCACGCGAGAATGATGGACTTCGTCGCGGCGCTGGGGGCTGTCGGGGTCGATATCGGCCGACCTGAAGTCACCACAGTCAGTCAGTGAACGCACACGAGTTCGGCCCTCGGGTCCAGGTCGGCGGTCGTCGAAAGTCGGGAATGATGACCGGTTCGAGACGTAGTCTGTCGTCGGGCGGCTCGCCGCCTACCAAGATGGAGGCGCCCTTAAGAAGGAATACGGGATGGCTTGCCGTTACGCACTGCCCCGTTCACCCGCTGCTCGTCAGCAACAGGTCCGCGGCCCAGGTGAAATGGCGTCCCTCGACAACCGCGGCGAAGTGTTCGAGCTGGCGGCGTTCCGTTGAGCGATTCTGTTTATGAATCGCCGCGACCTCAGAAAGCGACCGACTCTTCTGCTGCGCCGCCGTCTTGACCGTGTACGACTCAGGCGGCAAAGACCTCGCGCAGGGTCGCGAGCGTGAGCGCGTCGTCGTCGATGCCGCCACCCTCGTGCCCGTTATAGGGCCAGACGGTGATGTGCTTCTCGCCGCCGTAATTGTTGAATGCACCGAATACCGTGGACGGGGGGCACGTCAGATCCATCAACCCGGTCGAGAACCATGCAGGGGCCTTCGCCCGCTTCGCGAAGTTAACGCCGTCGAAGTAGGACAACGTCTCGTGAACCTGATCGCGCTTCTCCCGGTGCACCGCCAGGTACTGGCCGATTTCCTTGTAGAGCGTGTCGTCTGTAATGACGGTCGCGCGTGGGAAGTCGCAGAGGAACGGAACATATGCGATCACGGCCGTGAGGTCAGGGACCAGGCCGGCGGTCGCGAGCGCGATCCCGCCGCCCTGGCTCCCGCCCAGCACAGCGACGCGTCTCGCGTCAATCGCCTCGAGGGTGCGCGCAGATTCGATGGCCCGCACCGCATCCGTAAAAACGCGGCGGTAGTAGTACGTTTCGCGGCTCTCGATGCCTCGCGTCATGAAGCCGGGTATCTGCGGGCAGCTGGCCGCATCATCCGGTGTATCGCCGACGCTCCACACCGAGCCCTGGCCGCGTGTGTCCATATGAAAGTGCGCGTAGCCGGCCGACGCCCAGAGCAGATTGTCGATTGGCCGCCCGCGACCCCCGCCGTAGCCAACGAATTGCAGGACCGCAGGCAACGGTCGTTTCGCTCCGGCCGGCAGTCGCAGCCATGCTTTTACGGGCTGGCCTCCGAAACCGGAGAAGGTCACGTCGTAGACGGTGATCGTCGTAAGGCCCGAGTCGACCGGGGTGAGGGTCACTCCAAGGTCGAACGCCTGACTTTCGGCAAGCGTCGACTCCCAGAATGTGTCGAAATCAGCCGGGTCATTCTGACTGCTGCGATACGAGTGCAGCTCGGACTCTGGGAGATCAACAAACATTGGTTTATCTTAGACCGTATGGAGTGACCGCCGTCTGAGGTGGTTGTCGGCCGGGACCTCGCTCACGCATTCTCGTGGGTTACCGAGTGCGAGTTCCCGCGCTCGGCCTATCCGACAGGTGTGGGAGGCCCCGGTGTTCTCTGAGCGTACGAGTGTCGGGCTGGACGTGCACACGCGAGGTCGGTCGTCGCGGCAGCGATCGATGGTGTCACAGGTGAGGTGTTCCGGGCGCGGCTGACGCCAGCACATGAGGACGTGATCGGCTGGGTCCGAGCCTTGCCCGGGTCGTGCGCGGCGGCCTACGAAGCTGGCCCGACCGGGTTCGGCCTGTACCGGGCGTTGACCGACGCTGGGCTCCGGTGCGAGGTGGTGGCGTCCTCGAAGCTGCAGCGCCCGGCCGGGAACCGAGTCAAGACCGACCTGTTAACCGAACTACCCGGGCTGGATTCCAGAACTCCTGACCTGGTGAGATCATTTACGCAGTCGTGGGGTGGCCTTTGATGCTGTAGGCGAGGGTCAGGTCGGTGCCGGGGTAACGGGTTTGGGTGTCGGTGAGCTCGACACAGAGTGCGGCGAGGGCTCTACTACGTCGTGGTGCTGATGCGGGGTCGAGTCGGACGTGGAGGGTGCTGCCGGTGATCTCCAGGTCGCCGGGCAGGGTGAACGCCTCGCGCATCAGGGCGCGGGCTTCGTCCTGGCCGCGGGAGTAGTGCGGGCGGATCAGCCGGACCAGGGCGGACTCAGTGTTGTAGGCGCTCATCCGGATCGCGTGGGTCAGTAGTTTGCGTTCGGTCTCCA
>DAITND010000262.1:0-3787 GCA_036834825.1 Dermatophilaceae bacterium | reverse complement strand
CTAACCTCCGGTTCGAGGTCCCCGGCGTCGAACACCTTGGCGGCAGGTGTCAGGACCAGCTCTGCGAACCCGCCGGGCGCGTTGACTCCCAGTGAGGTGAAGTTCTCGCAGAAGAGTGGTTCGCCACGTCCGCAGTGACCGCAGTGACCACACGGCGAGGCGTTGTCGACGACCACGCGCTGTCCAACATTGAGATCTGAGACGTCGTCACCTAGGGCAACCACCTCGCCAGTGATTTCATGACCTGGAGTTAAGGGGAAACGGGCGAAGAACCCGCCATCGTGGATGTGGAGGTCGGTGCCACACATACCGGACAGGGTCGGTCGGACCACAACCTCGCCGGGGCCAGGCGTGGGTGCTTGCAGTTGCCCCACCTGGAAATGCCTCGGTGCTGAGTACACGATGGCCTTCAATGCAGTTCCTCCTCTCTAAGGTCTTCCGCCGATTGCGGCGGGTGTGGGTGTCGCAACGCATGAGCCGCCGCTTGCGTCAGCGCAAGGCTCTCCTGGAGGCCCAGCTAGTGGCTCGCCACGGACCACGCCGAGCGCACATGGCTGCGGATCGTTGCGTTGGCGTGGTCGGCTAGATCCGCCGGGTCATCCCACAGGTTGCGCCACACGCCGAGCATCCGGCTGAGCTCGGGGTGGACGATCGCGGACGAGAACGATTCGAACACGATGGGCCCGTCGTAACCGATGCGGAACAGAGCCTTGAAGAACGTGTCGAAGTCCACTGTTCCTGAGCCGACGTACCCTCGGTTGCTTTCACCGATGTGGACATAGCCCAAGCGGTCGCCAACGTCGAGCACCGGGCTTGCCATGTCAGGTTCCTCGATGTTCATGTGGTACGTGTCCAGGTGGACGACGGCCCGCTCGTCCTTACCCGCGTCGAGGGGCTCGTCGAGGAAGCGGAGGGCCTGCCGGGCGGTGTTTATGAGATTGGACTCGTACCGGTTGACCACCTCGATGCCGACGACGACCCCGAGCTTCTTGCCTCGGGCCGCGAGCCGACCGATGACATCCTGACTGTGGCGCCGGCCCAGGGGGGTCGCGGGGTCCATGTACTTCTGCATCGAGGAGTAGATGACGCCCACGAGGTGGGTCCCGCCCAAGTCGCTAAGTACCTCTAGGCATCGGTTGAGGTGATGTTCACCAGCCGCGACGACGTCGGTGGACTCGCTCGAGACATCCGTCGCAGGGGTGAGACCCAGCGAAGCCGTGACGCCGAGCCCATGGTCCGTCAGCAGCTTGCGGGCTTCAGCAACGTTCAGCCCGTCAGGGTCCATGAGTGGGATCTCGATGAGGTCGAACCCGGCGCTGGCCGTACCGGCAATGGCCTTTGCCAGCCCTGCGGAGTCGAAACTTCCGGTCCACACCGATCCGTGGCAACCGATCTGCATGACTGTGTCTCCTCTGGGCGGACGTCTGCGCTCACTGCTGCGGGTGGATGACGGCCTTGATCGAGTCAGGAACCGTCTTGGCCAGGGTCAATGCCTCGGCCGTCTGACTTAGCGGGAAGTGGTGTGTTACGAGGGGCTTGACATCCACCCGCCCTGAGGCCACCAGGCGGATGGCGATCGGCCACGTGTGGGCATAGCGGTTGACCAGGCTGATGGTGAGCTCGGCCGGGTTGAGTCTCGCCAGCGGGAGCTGGACGTCCTGCTTTGGCATGCCGATCATCGCGGCGCGTCCATTGGGCCGAAGCCTCATAAGTCCGGCGCTGAGGGCACCAGGTGCCCCGGAGCATTCCAACAGCACGTCGAAGGTCTCGCCCGGGGCTGGGTCAGCATCAGCCTTCTCGGTCTGAAAGCCGAGGGCAGCGGCGGTGCCGAGGCGGAAGTCGGAGACGTCTGTGATGGTCACACCTCCGGCACCGAGGGCCCGGGCGGTGGCTGCCGCCAGCAAACCCACCGGTCCGGCGCCAGTGACCAATACGTCGTCACCCGCTGCGAGCCGGGCGCGGTTGCAGCCCCAGATCCCCACAGACAATGGCTCGAGCAGGGCTCCCTCCTCGTAGGACATAGAGTCTGGCAGCGGAAAGAGGTTGCGGGCGTCGATCGCCATGAGTTCCTGCAAGGCGCCGTCGTAGGGCGGAGTGGCGAGAAAGACCAGGTCCGGGCAGAGGTGATAGCGGCCCGCCATGCACTCGTGGCAGTCTCTACAGGGCGTCCCGGGCTCGATGGCAACCCGATCGCCCACCTTGACGTTGGTCACCTCAGAGCCAACCTGCGCAACCTGCCCAGAGGCCTCGTGCCCTAGGATGATCGGGCCGTCCACGACGTAGTCACCGATCCGGCCGATAGTGAAGTAGGCCGCGTCAGAACCGCACACACCGACGGCTTCGATGCGAACCACGGCTTCACGCGGACCCGGGACCGGCTCAGGCACCTCCCGCACGTCAATCGAACCGAGGCCTGTCATGACAGCTGCCCGCTGGACCACAATGTCCTCCTGATTTAAAACGGTCCTCCTGATTTAAAACGATTTAGCAGGACCACTTATCCCGAGTTTGGGGCACAATTTAAAACGTGTCAATCGATACTCCGCCACCGTTACCAAATCATGACCTTGCCATCGACGCCGACCCGCGCCGGCCGCCCAGCCGCACCGCCAAGCGGGGGAGCATCGGGGCGGTTGCGGCCCTTGCTGGTGTGTCTCCCGGGACCGTCTCCAACACGCTGAACCATCCAGAGCGTGTGCGCAAGGACACTCGAGAGCGGGTTGCCGCCGCGGTACAGAAACTGGGCTACGTCCGAAATGAGTCGGCCCGGCACCTGCGTGCGGGGTCCTCCCACACCCTGGCCATGCTTGTTCTCGATGCCTGGAACCCGTTCTTCACCGACATGGCCCGCGGTGTGGAGGACGTTGCCCTCGACCGGGGGTGGACGCTGTTCATCGCCAACAGCCATCGTGACGCGAGGCGCGAGGCCACATACCTCAGGGAGTTCGCCGAACGGCGCATGGCGGGACTACTCGTCTCCCCATGCATTGACCTGACGGAGACCCTCGGGCGGCTTCGTGACAGCGGGATCGAGAGCGTCGTGCTGGATCAATGCGCCACGGATCCGGACGGATTGTCGGTGTCCCTTGACGATGTCGAGGGCGGACGGATCGCGGTCAGTCATCTACTCGAGATGGGACACCGCCAGATCGGCTTTGTGGGCAACCCGAAGACTGTAAGCCAGGTGCACGATCGTCTTCGCGGTGGCAGGATCGCACTTCGCGAGGCAGGGCTCGCCGACCAGATCTTCGTCATCGCGCCCCCAGACCTCACCGTCGACGGCGGCATCGACGCGAGTCGACGCATACTGGCGTTGCCCAAGGATCGCCGCCCAACGGCTCTATTCGCGGCCAGTGACCTCGTGGCCATCGGGATACTGCACGAGCTGATTCGCGCCGGGGTGCGAGTCCCCGATGACATAGCGATCATCGGCTACGACGACAACGCCTTCGCCAAGCAGGTTCTCGTGCCGCTCACGACCGTGCGGCAGCCGGCCTATGACATGGGGCGCGCCGCAGCCGAGATGCTCCTGACCCGCCTTGAAGGGGAACCGGTGGCTCGACCGCACCTCGTCTTCCAGCCTGAACTTGTCGTTCGCGAATCGACTCGGGTCACACCCCGGCACGATGACACTCGAGACGGCGAGGCCTAGATCCTGCGAGTCGACCACCGAACCGACGGCTACCGCAACGCCTGATCGGCCATTGTGATGGCCAGGACCCGAAGGGCTCGCGTACCCGACGATCGACAAGACCGCATCGTCGCAGAACTCGGCGCGCTCACCGTT
>DAITND010000261.1:0-3791 GCA_036834825.1 Dermatophilaceae bacterium | reverse complement strand
AGGCTCCACGGCATACGTGCCGTAGTCCCGGATTGGTCGACATCCGCCGCCCGTATCCGCCCTACACCCCAGCTGATGCCAGGCAAAGCCCGGAGCAGCTATGAGAGCCTCAGACGGGCTTGAGCGCGATCGAGGTACTCCCGCGTCATACGGTGTCGATCCACGACTTGCTGGACCGGCGCGAAAATCCGATCTCGCGCCACCTGCGCCACCGACTCGTTCAGACGAGCAGCCACCAGCGCCTTGCGCCGCCTGCCGCCGACCCGGCCGAAGACACCGGTCAGTAGAGATTCCAGGAAGCCGAGGAGTAAGCCCCCGACGAACAAAAGGGCGGGATACGGCACAGGCCCCAGAGCCGGAGTGCCCATTGCCGGCAACCGCAGCCAGTCGAGCACCGTCAGGACAATGAGCCAGCTCAGGCCGACGGCAGCGGTCATCGCAAAGATCCACTGCACAAACCCGAAAGCAGTCCACCAAGATGGATCCCGTGCGCGCAGAGAAGTACCCATGACTGCCTGGTCCAAGGAGTCACCGAGGCCCCGTCCCGGCGGCATCGCGACATCGTTGACCGCATCGGTCCAGGCTTGCGGCAGTGCCCGGCCGGCCCGCTCCCCCAGGTCCCGAGTGGCCAGGGCCACAGCCGCACGCGCGGCCGGTGTCGCGGGCGGCAGCGACGACCGACCGAGCACCGCGCGGACGTCGGACTGCGAGATGGCGCCTGGGCGACTTGAGACGTCCTTGTGCAAACCGAGCAGCTTGAGCGGCGCAGGGCGCAGGGCCTTGGCCCAGCGGGTGACCGGCCAGCCGGTACAGACTCCGGTCTCACGCCGAAAGTCCCGTTCAACCGCGTCCAGGATCACCGGTATGCCGGCCGCGCGGGAAAGCGCATCAACCAGACTCGTGTCGGCATAGTCTTCGAGGCTGGGCTCAGATTCGGCAACGCTGGAGCGCAGATTTGTGGCTGCAGAACGCAAGTCGGAGTCGAGACGTTCAACAGCTGCGTTGTGACCGGAAACGACTGCATCGATCCGGTGGCGCAGATCGTCCACCCCGCTGCCGTCCTTGGCCGAGACGGCGATGACCTCGGCGTCAACGGCGCCATCTTCGCCGAGCAGCCGCAGAAGATCGGCACAACAGGCGGCAAGCGCCTCTGGAGTCAAACGATCGGCCTGATTCAAGACCGTGACGGTGACGGCGTCGTGGGCCGAAAGCTTGGCGATGTAGTCCTCGTGCAGACGCGCATCGGCATATTTCTGGGGGTCGGTGACCCAGATGAAGACGTCGGCCAGGTCGAGCACGCGGTCGGCCTCGACGCGATGCGCTGTAGCTTGGGAGTCGAAGTCAGGCAGGTCCAGCAGCACCAGCCCATCGAGCTCGAGTCCTTGATGTTGGGGCAGCTCAGGGTCCACCATGTGACGCGCCCCGACCATGAGCCAGTCGAGAAGAGCCGACGGGGACTCGCTCCCCCAGATCGCCGCTGTCGGCTTCGACGTGGTCGGCCGGCGAACCCCGACCTGGGCGACATCGGCACCCGCCAGTACGTTGAACAGGGTTGACTTGCCACTACCGGTGGCTCCGGCGAACGCGACCACCGTGCGTCCTCCGGCTATCGAGGTGCGCACCGCGGTTTTTGCGATGGCGGCCTGTGCCAGGGCAACGCCACCGGCGGGCAGGCAGCCTGCGCCGGACTCCAGTGCAGAGGTCAACGCGGCAACCCTGGCCTGGACTGACTCAGTTGACACCTCGGGCACCGAACCCACTGACAGAGCGCTGTTCGCAGCAGCTGGAGCCCACAACGCCTGCGGGGTCATCGCATCACTTGCCGACTCATCGCGCGGCCTCGACGGCAGCTGAGGCAGCCTTGATCCGGTCAGCCTGCCCCGCGCTGACCTGAACAGCTGACACAGCCGTGTGCAGGGGCACCTGCTCACGGGAATACATGTCGTGTGCCCTGGCCATCAGCTTGAGCCGCGCCTGGGCAGCAAGGCCCCGAACCACCTGGTCACCGAAAATGGCCTCCAGGATGCGCTGGGCCAGAGGCGCCGAACTGCCCGCGATGCCCACCTCGCCGCCGGAGACCCCGCGGGTCTGGCTGAAGACTAGGAGCATAAGGATCACGCCAACCCCGTTGACTCCGAAAGAGAGCACACGCGCTGAGGTGCGCCGATCGTTGGCCTCGGCGAGGACCAGGGCGAGAACCTCTCCCTGCCAGTCCCGGACCAGCCGCTCGGCGTTGGCCGCGCTATCTGGCGCCGGGTCGGCCAGCTCAGGGTGAGCAGCCACCAGCGCAGATCCCCCGGGCAACTGACGCCACCGCCTCAGAACGGTCGCCGAGGCCCCACGTGACAGAGCAGTCAAGAGCTCGACAACTCCCGATTGCAGGGCCTCCCCCAGCTCTGAGGTGGGCGGTGAATTGCTCTTGACTACAGCGGTAATACGATCGCGCAACCGCGTAGTCCCAGCTTCTACCTGGCGCAGGAACTGTCCCGTGCCGACGAACTCCTGCCAACGGGCGAGGACTTCACCGCGCAGCAGGGTCCCGTCCGTCATCGCGTGCTCCACCGACTGCATGGCATCGAGATAAGCGGCCTTCACCTCGAGATGCAGCGCAGCCGCGGCCAGTTCTTGTTCGGCAGAGGAACCCGACAGGGTGAGCACGGCGTCAGGTATTGATTTCAGCGCACCGGTGAGCGTGCGGCGTACCACGATCGAACGGGCCTTGGCGTCCCGGGCGAGCGCCGAGAGCCACGAACGCAGTCTCGCGATCTCGCGTTCAGAGAGCAGGCCTTCGGCCGTCACTGTGGTTTCAGCGACGGTAAAGATTGGCGCGCTGGAAAGACCATGCTCGCGCAGCATGGACGCCAGGTGAGTGCGGATCTCCTCCATAGCCTCCGGCGGCACGCGGTCCAGGACAATCGCCACCGACGTGCCATGATCGGAGGCTCCCCGAAGGAAGTCCCAAGGCACGGCATCGGCATAGCGCGCGGCGCTGGTGACGAAGAGCCACAGGTCAGCGGCAAGGAACAGCTGGCTGGCCAGATCGTGGTTGGCATGAACCACCGAGTCGACGTCAGGGGCATCGAGCAGGGCCAGGCCGGGCGGCAGCGTCTCGGAAGAGACGAGGCGAACCGCAGTGTGGTCGTCGCGGGCTCCGCCAACGGCGGCGTCATCCCCCGTGATGCGAGCCAGGTCTGGCAGGATCCGACTCCCGTTGAACAGGCTCTCATCGTTCGGGTGGTGCACCAGCACCGGGCGCCTCGTGGTCGGACGGAGCACGCCGCACTGGCTGACGACGGAACCGACCAGTGAGTTGACCAGGGTGGACTTCCCGGCGCCGGTCGATCCGCCGACGACCGCGAGCAAGGGTGCATCCAGCGAGCTCAGGCGCGGGATGAGATAGTCGTCGAGCTGCTTGATCAGAGCGGATTGGGACGCGTTGGCTTTGTCGACGCTGGGAGTATCAAGGGGGAACGTAGCATCGCGAACCTCGCTCCGAAGCTGCTCGATAGCGCTCAGCAGCACCTTGCCATCAACACCGACCATCACAAGCCGTGGCCTGCCCTTCCTTAAGTGCCCGCAGCTCAAACCCCCAGGGCGGGCATACAAACGTGGACTTGTCCGGCGTGGCCGATGTAACAACAATACCCAACCCAACCCCGGTAGGACCCGTGCTCCCCTACAATTCACGCGTTGCCCGCATCAGCCGCGGGTGCGTGCCCCCGTAGCTCAGCTGGATAGAGCAAGAGCCTTCTAATCTCTAGGTCGCAGGTTCGAGTCCTGCCGGGGGCGCC
>DAITND010000260.1:0-3795 GCA_036834825.1 Dermatophilaceae bacterium | reverse complement strand
GGTTCTCTGCAACGTGTGCATGACATCGGTGAATCGACTGCGCTGTCCCTCATCCAGGTAGGCCAGGACAGCGGAGTGGAAGACAACCACCGTGGCGCCTGAGGGTGCGTCGGCGAGCAGCCCAGGCAGGTCGATGAGTAAGTCACCGGTGTCGATTCGAGGGGGGTCGGCGGCGACCAGATCCAACGCTCGGTCCAGGCGTTGGGCACGGTCGATCTGCTCCGGCCAGATCAACGAGGCCAGCCACCGGCGGTCGTCGCCGCTGTTGGCCTGCAGCGGGTTCAGGTCGAGCCCGGCCCGCCAGACCACCTCAGGTAGGCGCTCGGGCAGCGGGGCCGGCCCGGTCACGGCGCAGGCCATCGCGATCTGGCTGTCACCGAGCCGATGCTCGCCCAGGCTCGTTGTGTAGCGGTAGCTGTACCGGTCGGGATACAGGCACAGGCCGGCGCTGGCTCCGACTTCGACCAGAGCCAGCGGCTGGGGTAGTGAGGCCAGCAGGGGTAGCAGAGTCGCGCAACGGCCCGGTTCGTTGGTCTGGGTCCGGTGGCTCATCATCGTGTCCGCGACGGCGTCCCAGTGGGCGGTGACGAAGTCCAGGAACCTGGCCGGATCGTCCACCTTGCCGCCCAAGAACCGCACCGCACCCAGCAACAGGTTCGGCTGCCGCTTGCCCAGTGGCAGCCGGTCGAGCAAGACGCATACCGCTTCGCTGCCCGCAACGGCCTGACACAATGCCTCATACAACGGCGACACCCCGGCCAGTTCATGCGCGGCCATCCCCAGATACAGCTCAGGGGTACTCTGCCCCGTGCCAGTCCAATCAGCCACGAGATCACGATAGGCAGTCCTGCAAACACCGATGACATGCCCCCGGTGACGGTCAGGAAAGCACGCGGCGCCGGAAGTTGCGTAGCCCGATTGTCAGGAACAGGACGGCGAAACCGAACACCACGGGATAGATGACGTACAGATGCATGTGGGCAGCGTTGGTGAATACCGCGCGCATGCCCTCGTTGATGTAGATGAGCGGGTTGATCAGCACGAGGGTCTGCAGCCAGTGCCACCCGTTGATCGTCACCGGCGCCAGCCGGGTCCACCCGTAGTAGGTGCCGCCGAGGAATGTGATCGGCAAGATGATGAAGCCGAACATCAATCCGATGTTTCGAGGCTCGAAGCTGGTGCCAAGAACGAGGCCCAGGCTGGCCATCGCGATGCAGGCCAACGGCACGAACGTGACGATGAGCCACCAGTGCAACGACAGGTCGGCATGCACACCGGGGGCGTGCACAACAGAGGCCATCGGCAACACGATCATCGCTGACAGCACGCCCTGAGTCGCCCCTGACAGCACCTTGGCGATCGCGACAAGCCAGATCGGGCAGGGCGCCTGCACCCGATCCTCGATCTCGCGGGTGAAACCGAACTCCTGCGCCATGGCCAGCGCGATCGACTGCACGCCCTGGAACATCACGGAGATCCCGACGACGCCTGGCACCAGGATCGTGGCGAACGCTGATTCTGCACCGGTTCCCCTCCCGCCGATACCTTGGCCGATCTCGGGGAAGACGTAGAGGAAGACGAAACACAGCAGGAACGGCTGGATGAGGGTGCGCAGCACGAACTCCCACTTGTGCTTGCCCAGCACGACAAGATCACGTTGCAACAGCGCGCCCAGTGCCGCCGCGCTCGCTGCGGCGACTGAACGCGACGGGCCACCGCCTATGTGAGCAGCGGGCACGGGCGTGGTTATTGGCGTCGTCATGAGTCCCGCAGCTCCTTGCCGGTCAGGTTGATGAACACCGTTTCCAGGCTTGGCTCGGCGATCGACAGGTCGAGGATGTCGAACCCGGCACGTTCGGCGGACAGGACGATCCGCGGTACGAGTCGCTCACTGGCTTGCATGTGCAACTGAATCGCTCCGTCCACGGACCTGCTGCGCGTGACCCCCTTGATCTCGCGAGTGAGCAGCTCGCCGAGCTGCCCCTGATCGCCCCTGGTCTTGATCGTGACGACCGTGTCGGCGCCGACGCTCTGCTTGAGCTCGGCGGGCGTGCCCAGGGCCAGGATCCGACCATGGTCCATGATTGCGACCCGGCCGCAGAGCTTGTCGGCTTCCTCCATGTAGTGGGTTGTCAGCAGGATCGTCTGGCCTTCGCCGTTGAGCCTGCCCAACATCTCCCACAGCGCGAGGCGGCTTTGCGGATCCAGGCCGGCGGTCGGTTCGTCGAGAAACAGTACTGCCGGGCGGTGGAAGATCGCCCGCGCCACCATGAGCCTTTGCGCCATGCCGCCCGAGAGCGCGTACACCGAAGCCCGTGCCCACTTCGTCAGCTGGAACTGCCCCAGCAACTCGTCGGCGATCAGCCTTGACTGCTTCGAGCCGATCCCGAACAACCGACCGTGGAAATACAGGTTCTCCCACACCGTCAGCTGACGATCGAGCGTGTTCTGTTGCGACACGATCCCGCTCAGCTGCTTGACCAGCGCAGGATGCGTCGCGACGTTCACCCCGCCGACGAAGCCACGCCCTGACGTCGGCACCACCCGGGTGGTCAACATCCCTGCCGTGGTCGTCTTCCCGGCCCCGTTGGGCCCCAACAGGCCGAAGATCTCCCCGGCCCGGACGTCGAGGTTGAGCCGATCGACCGCCGCGAAATCCGCCCCGGGGTAGACCTTGGAGAGCTCCTCGGTGTGGATCGCCAGAGCATGCTCGGACCCGGCGAAGACCGAAGTGCCTCTCGAGTCCTCGGGGCTGGTCATCCCTGCCGATCGTAGCGACAGCATCAATCCGAATCTGGGATGTCCTGTCGAGTGCTGCGGATGTGGCGGACGGTCTCCCTGACGTCAAAATGACTTGGAGAAGGACACGAGGCGCTCTGCGGTCCCCGCCCCCGTCAGTGGCCGGCCATGGCCACACGCCAGGACGTTGGGCTGGAGTCTGGCCAGGACGGCGACCGACTTCTTTGCCATCGACCAGTTCCAGGTCGAGATCCGCGGCGGGCCGGACACCCGGTGCCTGTTCACCAGAAGGTCACCCAGGGAGTTGACCTTCACCGTCAGGACGGCATCGCCCGTGATCAGCACCCGGTCGCGACCGCGGAAGAATGCGACGTGACCAGGGGTGTGGCCCGGCGTGGGGACGCACTCCCAGTCCGGAAGGCCGGGGACACCGGCAACTGGGTCGAACGCTACCGCCGTATGTTCCAGACTGTCTTCCGCGAGCATCGCCTCGACCTTTCGCCGTGGCAGGAGCCGGAGCATGGGGCCGATAAGCCAACGGTCGAGAAGCCAACGGTCGAGCGGGTTGGCGTAGGCAGGCAGGATCCCGCCGGGCGCCAGTGGCAACTTGTCGGGGTGCACGTGGACCGGTAGCTCCCACATCCGGGTCAACTCGAGCGACGAGCCGGAGTGGTCGGGGTGGATGTGTGTCAACAGGATCGCGGCAGGACGGGCACCCGGCCCGAACAGCGACTCCGCGGCCGCCTGGATGATCTGTCTGCGATGCGGCCACGCGGTGTCGATCAACACCCAGGCGGCCCCGACCGCACGAGGTAGACGTTGGCCTCGGTGATCACGCGCCCAGTCTCGACGCGGTAGACGCCCGGGGCGACCTCCTCCGCGCGAGGCTCCGCCGGCACATGCGCAGCACGAATCGACATGTTGATCGCCTCCGGTTCCAACGTGACGCACCCTGCCGCGGGACCATAGGGCCGAAGGTCCTCCCGGGCTCACCCAGCGTGCGTTCTCACCGGGCCGCGACCAAGAAACCACAGTAGTGGTCGCCCGTGCTGCCAA
>DAITND010000259.1:0-3836 GCA_036834825.1 Dermatophilaceae bacterium | reverse complement strand
GTCGAGCCACACGTCGTACAGGAATGGCAACGTGCCCAGCACCGGCCGTGCGGTGCGTTCCTCAAGCATCCTGAGGCCAGGCTCGAGAAGTGACAGGTCCCCCCGGAACTTGTTGACGATCCAGCCGCGGATGCGGGCCTGGTCCGCCTCGTCCAGCAGAGCCAACGTGCCATACATCGCGGCCAGGACACCGCCGCGGTCGATGTCCCCCACGACAACCACGGGCAGGTCCACGGCCTGGGCCAGGCCCATGTTGACGAAGTCGCCCTCGCGCAGGTTGATCTCTGCGGGGCTTCCTGCGCCTTCGGCGATGACGACGTCGAATCGCGAGGACAGGTCCCGAAAAGCCTCGAACGCTCTCTGTGCCAGCATCTTTCGGCCCGTCGCCCACTCGCCGGCCTCAAGCTCTCCCCATGAGCGTCCCATCAGCACGACGTGCGATCGAAGATCCGACCCCGGTTTCAAGAGCACCGGGTTCATCGCAGCCTCGGGAATGACCCCACAGGCGAGCGCCTGGACCCACTGCGCCCGTCCGATCTCCGACCCGTCGGCACAGACCATCGAGTTGTTGGACATGTTCTGTGCCTTGAACGGGGCCACGGACACACCCTGGCGGGCCAGCCAGCGGCCCAAGCCCGCCGTCACCAGGCTCTTGCCGGCATCCGAGGTGGTGCCCGCCACGAGGAGGCCCTTAGCCACGATTCCTCCTCACCATTGCCACGGCGACCGCCACCAGCATCGCCCCGAGGCCAACGGCCTGGGCGAGCCGCACAGACCGGGCAAGATCAGCCACCACGACCGCCCGGCCATCGCCCAGCGTCCCCCGGTCCTGCGCCACCGCGTGGTAGCTGTTGGACCCACCGAAGGTCACGCCCAGCGCGCCGGCACCGGCCGCCTCCACGGGGCCGGCGTTGGGGCTGGGGTGTCGCGACCCGTCCCTGCGCCAGATCCGCCAAGCCTCAGAGCAGCGCCCGCCGACCAGTGGCGCCGCGGCCACGGTCAGGGCGGCCGCGACTGCGGCCGGAACAAGATTGACCAGGTCACCCCGACGAGCCGAAGCCTGGCCGAACTGCCGATAGCGCTCGCAGCGGTATCCCACCATGGCGTCCAGCGTGTTGACGGCCCGGTAACCGAGCAACCCCGGAACACCGGCGACCGCTCCCCACAGGAGCGGCGCGACGACCGCGTCGGAGGTGTTCTCCGCCAGGGACTCGACACTGGCGCGGACCAGCTCAGTGGCCGGCAGCCCGGTGGCATCCCGGGCGCACAGGTGGCTCAGCCGGTCCCTCGCAGCCGGCAGGTCGTCCCTGGCGAGCAGCTGCGCCATGACCGACCCCTCACGGGCCAGGCTGCGCCCGCCCAGCACGGCCCATGTCGATACAGCGACCATGGCGGCCTCGCGCACCGGTCGCCCCGAGGTGGCTCGCTGCGCTGCCCAACCCACACCCGTGACAATGCCAACAAGGGCCCCCGCATATACCGCGCCGCGCGTGCGATCGTCAGCCCAGCAGGCGCGTTCCAGGGCCGCGGCCAACTGCCCGAACCCGGCTACCGGGTGACCCCGACGCGGATCGGCGAAGACGAGATCGGCGCCATATCCGAGCACGAGCCCCACGGCACGAGCCGGAACGCCCACCAGTGTCTCCTTCCTCAGGTGCCGAGCGGCACTGCCTGCACGACAACGGTAGTCGGCTGGGTAGCGTGTATCCCACGCCAGGTTCATCCGCTGACCCGCAACTGCACCGCCCCAAGGAGAACTGATGAGCGTGACTCTCGTCCTCGGTGGCGCGCGCAGCGGGAAGAGCCGGTACGCCGAGAGCCTCCTGCGCTCGCACCCGGCGGTCACCTACGTCGCACCGGGGCCCGTGCCGCACCCGGCTGATTCCGAATGGGCAGCGCGCATCGCGCTGCATCAGGCCCGCCGACCGGCGAAGTGGACCACCCTGGAGACCACTGAGCTCCCGGCAGTGCTCCGGGCGGCCCGCGACCCGGTCCTGATCGACTGCCTGTCCACCTGGCTGACCCGGCTGATCGACGAGATCGACGCCTGGCAAGACCGGGACAGGGCCGCGGCCCATGTGCAGAAGCAGACGGCACGGCTGCTCGATGCCCTGGGCTCAGCCAGGGTCGACGTCGTGTTGGTCAGCAACGAGGTGGGTTGGTCGGTCGTGCCAGGCACGGCGTCCGGCAGGTTGTTCCGGGATGAGATGGGCCGGCTCAACGCCGCCGTCAGTGGCGCCAGTGACCACGTCGCCCTCACGGTCGCCGGGCGTGTCCTGGACATCTCGTGGTGGCCGGTCGTGGCCGACTGATGTTTGACGGACTCAAGCTGGCATTCGGCACGCTGACCGCCATCCCGGTGCCCGCTCCCACCCGCATCGACCAACGAGTCGCCGGGCGGGCAATGACTCTTGCCCCGCTCACCCAGCTGCCTCTGGTGATCGTCCTGCTGCTGTGGGGATGGGCGGTTCGCGAGGTGCCGGTGCCTCCTCTGCTGGCGGGCGCGACGGCCCTGGTCGTGATCACCCTGGCTACCCGGGGCATGCATCTCGACGGCCTGGCCGACACCGCTGACGCGTTGTCGGCAAGCTATGACCGCGACACAGCCCTTGACGTCATGCGCCGGGGCAACATCGGCCCAAGTGGCGTAGCTGCCGTGGTCCTGGTGCTGCTGGTCGACGCCGGGGCACTGGCCTTCATGCTGACCACAGGGCCCGGGGTCGTCCTGGTCTGTCTCAGTGTGCTCGCGAGCCGCCAGCTGCTGGCGTGGGCCTGCCGCGTGGGGGTGCGCTCCGCCCGCAAAGACGGACTCGGGGCCACTGTCGCAGGCAGTGTTCGACCAGCCGTTGTGGGGCTGGCCTTCGCTTCGCTGCTGGGCGTCTCGGCGCTGGCGGGCCATTGGTCCGGCTCGACCTGGTGGACCGGACCAGTGGCGATGTGCAGTGCAGCGCTCGGCGGTCTCGTCGTGATCCATCGGGCCACTACTCGTTTCGGCGGCATCACCGGTGACGTGCTGGGCGCTGTTATCGAGGTGTCATTTGCAGTCGCGCTGACCGCGTCCGCTCTGCTGCTGTCGGTGAACCGGTGAAGTGGTCTCGGGCTGTCCACCATCTCGAGGAGCTCGCCGGCGCTTGCGCCGACATGGCGGGGCGGCCGGCCACGATCTTCCCGCTGCGGGTCACCGAGCTCTGGACCTTCGGAGAGGTCTTGACCAGCCGGGAGGACCTGGACTTCGTGCGGGTCGTTCTATCGGTCGACCTGCCCGTCGACGACGTGGCCTGGTTCTGCCCTCCAGCCGGGGCCGAGCATTGGTCCCATGCTACGAGACTGTCCAAAAACCCGGTGTTGGCGACCTGGCGTTCGACGCGAGCACCTGTGTGGAACCACCACATCCACCGTCCGCTTCTGATCTGGGATGAGCGCGGCGGTATCGCAGTCGAGGGGTTGTCGGCCCTTCGCGACGGCACCGCGGAGGCGATGCGCCTTCCAGAACCGGCGCCCGCCGAGATGGCGTCCAGACTCGAGGCCGAGCTCGCGGTCAGCCTCCGGGCAATGAGGTCCAGCAGTGCCGCCTACGAAAAGCGCAGGTACAGTCCGGGCAAGCTCGAGCCGGTCGCCGACGCGTTGTGGCGCGCCAGCGCGGGCTACCTGGACATCCTTGGGGCGGCCCGCTGAGCGTGAAGTGGCCTCATCCACCACACTTGGACAAGGCCGGTCTTTCGCGACGAACACGGCCGGACCTCTCAGATGGCACGCATCCGGTTATTGCGCGGGTTGTGCTCCAGCTCCGCCAGACCGAGCGCCTCCATCAGCGGGGGGATGTACATCCCGAACCG
>DAITND010000258.1:0-3845 GCA_036834825.1 Dermatophilaceae bacterium | reverse complement strand
CGAGTCTCTGACGCGGTGAGCCCTCTCCGCAAGCGCCCCGATTTGCGAGTCATTTTGCAGCGTCACCTTTGGTCCTACTCTCGCGGGACGACGTGCCGCAGGAGGAACGATGACCGGACGCATCGGAGCCAAGCCTCGGTGTCCGTAGGACGATCCTCGACCGGGCTGCTCAGGAGCGGTTTTATCCCGCGCGGCTCACCATGTAGAGCGGGAAGAAGATGATCCACAGAATTAGGCAACCCACGAACCACGTTTCGGGCGTCTCTAGGACGAATGCGCCGATCCGTACCACGACGGGTGCTCCCTGATCAGACTTCGACATCCGCGGGCAACCACAGCTTCATTTTCAGCCCGGAACGGGCGGCCCGGAAGGGCAATGCGGACTAAGGAGAAGGTTCTGGTGCTGGGCCGGTCCGCGCCTGCCGAACAGACGGTCGCTTCGGTGGTGGTCCTATACGCAAGACCAGGCGCGTCCCGTTTGTGTCTGCTTGGTCCGGGCGGGACACCAGCGGCCGACTTGACCCTCCTCTTCGGTTCTACCGGGCACCGGCCTCCTTCCTCTGACATACTCCAGGCCACCGCTGTTCGGGGGAGGTCGATGTGCAGGGTCGAGAGTGCGTCGTCGCTGTTGTAGACGCGACAACAGAGTCCGTCGTCGCCTGGTGGGCGAAAGTCGTCATCGTCGGTGCGCCGTGAGCCTGGACTTCGTCGCCGTCGATGTGGAGACTGCCAACGAGCAGCGGGGATCCATCTGCTCGTTCGGCCTGTCCTTCGTGGAGAACGGCAAGGTGGTGCGCACCGAGAACTGGCTGACCCGACCGCCGGGCGAGCTTGACTGGTTCGAAGGGTTCAACATCGGCCTGCACGGCATCACGCCGGCCATGGTCAAGGACGCCCCACCGTTCCAGGAGCGCATGGCTCAGGTCCTCGAAGTCATCGGGGGCCGGCCCGTCGTCGCCCACAACGCCGCGTTCGACATCAGCGCGATACGGCAAGGCTGCGACGCTGACGCGCTGGACTGGCCCGAGCTCACCTACGGATGCACGCTGGTGCTGGGCCGTCGCATCCTGAACCTTCTGTCCTACCGACTGCCCATCGTCTGCGCCGCACTGGACATCCCCTTACTCGCCCATCATGAAGCCGGCGCCGACGCGAACGCTGCCGCACTCATCGCACTCGAGCTGGCGCGCCGCCAGCAGGCCGCCAGCCTGGAAGAGCTCGCAGCCGGGGTTCAGATGCACCTGGGCAAGGTCAGCGGCAACGCCTGGTCCGGATGCGCTCGCACCTTGTCGGGCAGTGGTGTTCTCGGCCAAGCACCGGGAGCGAGCCCTGACGCTGACCCCGCTCACCCGTTCTACGGCCAAACGATCGTGTTCACCGGCGCCCTGTCGTTGCTGCCCCGGCAGGACGCCTGGGCCGCTGTCGCTTCGCTCGGCGCCACGCCGGAACAGGGCGTGAACAAGCGCACCACGATGCTCGTCATCGGCGACGGGTTCGCTGGCAACTGTGTGGAGGAGTTCCACTCCGGCAAAGCAGCCAAAGCCGTTCACTGGCAGGCCAAAGGCCACACCATCGAAGTCCTCACCGAAGGTGACTTCTTCGGGATGCTCGAAGAGAAGACGTCCTCGGGCACGCGTCAACGCTGAACGCAGAACGCAGAACGCAGAACGCACAGACTGACTCGCGCGGGCGGTTCGGCGCGTCGTCAGCCCTCTTCCCTCATCGCGACAGAAGCGGATATTGTGTCGCAGGCTGTGGATCGATCTGAGGGGCACACGGCTTCGAATTCCACCTTAACTTTCAACGTGTCTGAATATTCGCTTCGTGACCATTGGACCGTCAGCAGTACCGCCATGACGGAGGAGCAGGCAGTGTTGGCTGCCAGCATCTTGGACGGCATGTTCGACGAAGTTCATGCATTTGCGGTCGACCCAGGACAAACCCTCATGTTGGGCTTGGACGAGGCATCCGCCCGATGTGTCCTCGACGCGCTGCCTGGGCATCCCATCGAACCCCACGTTGCTACTGGTGGACTGGTCGAGATATTTGACGAATGGCTGGCTGAGTCTTAGATCAGCGGACGCGCACATCGTCAGGATCGAACGCACTGCACGCGGCATGTGAGTGCGTAACCTTCGGGTCGATGGCATGGACCGGCTGGAGCGCGTCGGTAGGGGCGGTAGCGGTAAGGGAACTTGGTGAGGTGTCGCGCAGGGCGGACAACCCTGCGTTGCTCGGCAGCCTGCCCGATTTCGGTGTGAACGCCGCGACGATACTGCACGACCTAGATGCTGGACGTGCCGACAGGTGATCGTGGTCGATGCTTCGGCGGCCCTGTCTGCACTGCTCAACGCCGGCCCTGCTAGGAGTGCTCTTGCAAGTGAACAGCTACACGCTCCACATCTCATCGACTCCGAAGTCGCCAACGGACTACGCCGCATGGTCGCTGCTGAACAGCTAGCTGCCGACTCCGGGTGGACCGCTCTAGACGCCTTCCGACGTCTCGGAATGACGCGGTACCCCGTGTTCTCACTGCTGGATCGTGTTTGGGAACTCCGGGACAACCTGTCTGCCTACGACGCCTCGTAGGTCGCGTTAGCCGAACTTCTCGACTGCAATCTCCTTACAGCCGACGCGCGACTGAGCCGGGCGCATGGCATCCGCTGTTCGATCACATTGGTGCCCCGCTAGCGATCGGCGTGCGGATAGCCAAGCTTGGCTCCGATGCGTCCACTCATTGTTCCGTTTTCGGTGACCATAGGTCCGGGGCGGCTTGAGGGCCGGTCTCTCGCCGGTTTCCGCTGGGATCAAGGCGGTGTGCTTCAACTACCGCGGTGTGCTTCAACTACCAGGGGTTGGCAGCGGACCTGAAACGGGGCCGGTCGGGCCCGAATAGGGTCCCGCCAGTCCCGAGAGGGGACCCTCACTGGTGGGACCCGCACTGCCGGCTGAGGCGGCCATGATGTTGGTGTTCTCACCGATACGGAAGAAGAGCGCGACCATCTCCATGGATACGCGCATCAGAACCAGATAGATCAGCGTGACGATCGGGACGATGATGATGGCGATTGCTATGTACGCCCCACCCTGGGAGATCAACACGACGAAGAAGCCGACGCCGGTCAGCAGGATCAGGACGACTAGCACGCCATAGATGACGCGCAAGATCTTCAGGGTGATGAACGAGGTGAAGCCGAAGTCGAACAGACTGGCGAAGAAGCCCTTGGCTTCGATTTGAGTATTGGGCATGCGCTTTCTCCTCATGGTTTCGGTGCCGCCCAGCTTCTTGGCTGAGTTCGACGGGGCGGAGGGTTGAAGCGTCGGTCGCGGCTCCAACACCTGCGCCCCAGCGGGTGCCGATGACGCGGGGTGCGGGGGCGGAAGGCTGCTGGCGACCCCGGTGGGTGGAAAACTGCCGCCCGTGGCGGGCGGTTGCACGGGCGCCCCGCACCGGCCGCAGAAAGCCGCACTCGCGGGGAGTTCACGGCCACAGTCAACGCAATAACTCATGTAGCGCTCCAGCCATCTTGGGTAGAAGCCGAAAGACCACGCTAATTCTTTGGATTGTGGCATGAGGCGCCACGTCGGGTCCACCCGTAAACGAATCAAAGATTAGGGGATCCCATCGGATGAAATGGCAGGCGACGGCGCCTCATGACGACGGATTCGAGCGTTACAATTGCACGCTGGCGGCGGGGCACGGGAACCCGGGCTGTCTGTTTCGACGCTGGCATCACCTTGGCTCGCCGTGCCGGTGTGTTCCGCCACTGGTCCAAGGACATGACCAGCTGGGCCCCCTTGGCCGCCAGCGTCAACTGCCCGAGCAGTTCGCGGCCGAGCTGCTG
>DAITND010000257.1:0-3857 GCA_036834825.1 Dermatophilaceae bacterium | reverse complement strand
GACGGGCTGCACGCCCGCACCGACGGGTTCACCTCCCTGGCCGTGGTCTTTGGGGCAATCGGCGTCATGGCCGGCTTCCCGCTAGCCGACCCTATCGTCGGCCTGCTCATCACCGTCGCGGTCCTGGCCGTCTTGCGCGGCGCGGCCCGGGACATCTACCGCCGACTGATGGACGCCGTCGACCCCGACCTGGTCGACGCCGCCGAGGCAGCCTTGAGCGAGGTGCCCGGAGTCCGGGGCGTCGAAAGCGTCCAACTGCGCTGGATCGGGCACCGCATGCGCGCCGAGACCGAACTCACCGTCGACGACACGCTCAGCGTCGTCCAGGCCCACGCGATCGCCGACGAGGCCCATCACCAGCTGATCCACCGCGTGCCCCGCCTCGATGACGCCACCGTCCACGTCAATCCCAGCACCCGGCCCGGCGTTGACCACCACACCGCCACGGGACATCACCGGGCGCAGCCGCCGGCGCACACCCAGTAAACAGACAGAACTACCCACGGGACCGGAAGGACCACCGGTTGCCGGACCACGTCGACGTCAGCCAGTTATCGGCCTTCCTGAGTCGAGCTCATCAGCAGTGCAGGCGGCCCTACCCATCATGGGGAGGGCCGCTTGCCTTCGCTCTGCTTCCTTGACGGGGTCGCTGTCAGACCCCCACCGCCTGTTTGGACGTGGTGGTTGCGTCGCCTGACGGCTCGGTGGTGGCAGTCTCGGAGGCGCGGCGGGGCATCAGGATCAGCGCACCCAGAGAGATCACACAGCAGCCCACTATGTACCAGCTGATACCGATGCTGGAGCCGGTGCTCTTCAGAATCGCTGCGGCTATCAGTGGTGCGGGCCCACCGGCGATGACGGACGCGAGCTGGTATCCGATCCCGGCGCCGCTGTAGCGGACGTTCGTGCCGAAGCTCTCGGCGATCAGCGCCGCCTGCGGGCCGTACTGCATGTCGTGCACGACCAGGGAGATGACGATCGCCAGCAGTACCAGACCGGAGCTGCGCGTGTTGAGCAGGCCGAAGTACGGGAAGGCGTACAGCCCCGTACAGACCACGCCGAGGCCGTAGATGAGCCGGCGGCCATACCGATCGGATAGGTGGCCGAAGAAGGGCACGCTGACCAGGCCGATTGCTGCGGCGATGATCGTGTAGTTGAGCAGCTCACCCTTGGCCATATTGAGCTGCTTGGTCCCGTAGGTGAGGACGAAGGTGACGAACAGGTAGAACGGCGCCTGCTCAGACAGCCGGATCAGCGCGGAGGTGAGGATCTCACGGGGGTAGCGTCGGAATGCCTCCACCACGGGGAGCTTGACCACGGTCTGCTGGGCCTTTACCTCAGAGAACTCGGGGCTCTCCATAACCCGCAGACGCACATATAGCCCGATTCCGACCAGGACGATGCTGACCAGGAAGGGCACTCGCCATCCCCAAGTGTCGAAGTTGGGGCCGGTCACGGCGCTCATCCACTTGACCATGCCGGTTGAGAGCAGCAAGCCCATGGGAACCCCGAGCTGAGGCCAGCTCGCCATCAGGCCGCGACGGCCCTTGCTGCCCCATTCCATGGACATCAGGACCGAGCCGCCCCACTCGCCGCCGACCCCGATTCCCTGGATGACGCGTAGCAGGGTGAGCAGGATTGGCGCGAACACCCCGATCGTTGCGTGGGTGGGAAGCGCACCGATGAGGAAGGTGGCCGCACCCATCAGTACCAGCGTGATGACCAGGGTGGCCTTGCGGCCCACCCGGTCCCCGTAGTGCCCGAAGATGGCGGCGCCCACCGGTCGAGCCGCGAACCCGACGAACAAGGTGGCGAAGGAGGCAAGGACCCCCACGTACGGCGAGCTGCCGGGAAAGAAGAGCTTGGGAAAGATCAGCGCAGCGGCGGTGCCATACAGGAAGAAGTCGTACCACTCGATCGTTGTCCCGACGGTGCTGGCCAGAACGGCACGACGTCGTCGGCTGCGATCCAGGGTTTGGCCTTGCGAGCTACCCATGTTGTTCACTCCAATTGGCTCAGCCATTTGGCCACTTAGCCATGTGGTCTACAAGGTTGGTCTACCCCGGGTGATTCTGGTGATGTGCGTCATAGTGCTTGCGCTGGCCGGGGGCGTGTCTGCGGTGAACGGCAAGGTTTCGTGCTGTTTGATCGATATGGGCGCCTGTGAGTGACAGCAACCTGCGCAGTACAGTCCCGGGCATGCTCACTGCTGCTAAGACTGCCCACCGATGAACCGGCAGGTCGGTCCGCTGGAAGACCTCGTCGTCATCGACCTGTCTCGAGCCCTGGCTGGCCCCCATGCCGCCATGATGTTGGGCGACCTCGGGGCTCGAGTCATCAAGGTGGAGCGCCCCGGCGCCGGCGACGACACCCGTGTGTGGGGCCCGCCTTTCGTAGGGCCGCCGGACGACCCGATCTCGACCTACTTCTTGTCCTGCAACCGCAACAAGGAGTCGATCACCCTCGACCTCAAGAGCGAGGACGGGGTGGCCACGCTGGCTCGACTCGTCACCCACGGTGACGTGCTGGTGGAGAACTTCCGACCTGGCGTCCTGGACCGGCTCGGGTTCTCGGTCGAACGGCTGCACGAGCTCAACCCTGCGCTGGTCATCCTGTCGATCAGCGGCTTCGGCCATGACGGGCCGGAGGGCGCAAGGGCCGGTTACGACCAGATCGCCCAGGGTGAAGGCGGTCTGATGTCGCTGACCGGTCCCGACCCGGAGCATGCCACCCGCGTCGGGGTCCCGATCGCTGACCTGCTCGCCGGGATGTACGGTGCCTACGGCGTCGTCGCCGCCCTGCACGAGCGCAATACAACCGGCGTCGGAAGGGTTGTGCGGACAAGCCTTCTGGCCGCGATCGTCGGCGTTCACGCCTTTCAGGGCACGCGCTATACGGTCGCCGGAGAAGTGCCCCACGCGCAGGGCAACCACCATCCCTCGATCTGTCCCTACGGCACCTTCACGTGCGCTGACGGGACACTACAGATCGCCGTCGGCAGCGAGGGGCTTTGGCAGAGGTTCGCCCTTGAGTTCGGCCTGGACCCCAAGTCGGAGGGCTTTGCGACCAACACTGAGCGTGTCGGCAACCGTGAGGCGGTTGTTACCGCGATCAACGCGGTGTTCGCCGATCAGGCCCTGGCCGATGTGCTGCCGCGACTGGAGGCCAGAGGTATACCCGCTGGTGAGGTTCGCACGCTGGACCGCGTCTATGAGTGGGAGCAGACCCGCTCGCAGGGGCTGGTCATCGATGTCGACCACCCTGTGCTTGGCACGATCGAGCTGCCTGGTCCGCCCATTCGCTTCGACGACCTGACCTATGCCGGCGGGCGCTCTCAGCACCTGCCACCGCCGGCACTGGGAGAGCACAACGAGAGTGTCCGCAGCTGGCTCGACGAGCGCGACGGGCAGGGGGATGAGCGGGACGGGGCTTGAACTTCGCGATCCGCGTAACCCGGTTTGACTGTTGCCAACATGGAAGCCGGCCCGTGAGGTGGTCGCGTCCTGGCGTGTGGCTGCTGCTCACCGCGATCTTCGACTTGGAGATAGGGATGCGCCGAGCCTTCGCCTTGGCTGGATCGCCGCCCTCCAGTACCTTCAGGATCCGGTGATTGCGATTCGTGTACGGGCCGTGAAGACGGCTTGGGTCGCCCATCACGAGGAATGGCAGACGCAGCTCCGCCCGGGCCCTTCCATGAGACTCTTTGATCCCAGCACTGCCGTTGAGCCCTGCGATGGCATTGTGGAAACGGATGTCGGCGGTGCCGACGCCAGGCCAATCCTCGGCTTTCGAGTCGTCGTCGGCCTGGTTCGACGGCGCTGCGGTCGGTGAGCGCAGACGCCTGCGCTCATGTTGTC
>DAITND010000256.1:0-3859 GCA_036834825.1 Dermatophilaceae bacterium | reverse complement strand
CGTTCCGCTGTAGGGACCGTGGATGGTCGACAAAATGCGAGCACTCATGCTTGATCTGCGGATGTCCTGGGGGGTCCGATCGGCGCGGTGAGCGGATGGCGGGTGTGACACGGCTTCACCAGCACTTCGAGCATCATCTTTTTCGCCCTAAAGGAGCTGGCCGTCCCGACCTGTGGCTCCGTCTACAATCCTCCCGAGCGACATGCTTCAAGGAAGCAACCATCTGGTCCGCCGTGCTAGCGGTCCCGAACGTAGAGGAATCCGTTGCGCCAGCTCACCAAGCACGCCAGGATCACAGGGAGACTCCGAGTCTTGGCCGGCCTGGTGGCAGGGCCGTTGATCACTGTGCTGCTCTCCGTCGCAGCGATGGCGCAGGCCCTGAAGGTGTGGCAGTGGAGACCTGGTGACCCGGTCGACCTCTCCGGCGACAGTGCCGCTGGTTTGGCGCAACTCAAGGACATACTCGACCACGGCTGGTACGGCTCGAACCCCGATCTCGGTGCGCCCTTCCACCAGGATGCAAGCTGGTTCCCGCATGCCGACCACCTGCATCTGTTCCTCGCCGGCAAGGTGATCGGCCTGTTCTCGGACAACCCGTTCACAGTCGGCGCGATCTACTTCTTCCTCGGCTTCCCGCTGGCGGCGCTGTCGATGTACTGGTTGGCCCGCCAGCGCCACCTGGGCCGACTCGGCTCGGTGGTCGCGGGCGTCCTCTTCTCGGTTCTCCCCGGCCACCAGACCATGTTCCCGCATCTCTGGCTGGCCTCGTACTGGGTCGTACCCCTGGGTATGTGGCTGGTCCTGAGAGCGGCCCTGGGGGAGCCGCTGTTCCGGCTCAAGGTGGCCTGGCTGGATCCGGTGGAGCGCCGCTCGGCTCTTCCGCTTAACCTCACGACAGTCTTCTGCGTGTCATGCATTGCCCTCGGTGGGATCTACTACTCGGCGTTCACCCTGCTGCTGCTTGCCGTGACCCTGGTGGTGCGGCTCGTCGCCACCCGGAATCGTCGATCCGTTGCCGGCGCCTCAGGGATGCTCGCTGCGATCGGTGCTCTCAGCCTCACGGCCGTCCTAAGCGTCGCTGCCGGTCAGGACAAGAGCACGCTGGTGACGATGCCGGCCCTGCGCGGTCCCGGGGAGTCCGAGAAGTACGCCGGAAAGCTGATGGATCTGATCTTGCCGTGGATCCACCACCGGGTGGACGCCCTGCAGAACCTCACCGTCGATTACAACAGTCACACCTCACGCACTCTCGAAGAACCGGCATTGGGAGTCATTGCGCTGGCCGGGGTCGTAGCCCTGCTGGTGATTATGTTGTCCACGCGCGTCCCACAGCGGGTCAGGCCGGCCAACCCTGAGCTCGGGGTGCTCGGGGTGCTCACCCTCGTCGCCATCTCTTTCTTCTCAATCGGTGGGCTTGGGTCCTTCGCTGCAATGTTCGTGACCGCACAGATCCGCTCCTGGTCCCGTCTCTTCGTGATCATCGCCCTTTTCGGGCTCCTCGCCGTCGGTTACTGGGTAACCGTGGTCGGCCGCAGAAACCGCACCCTTGGCGTACTCACCGCCACTGCACTCATTGCGATCGGGGTCCTCGACCAGACGAACCCGGCCTTGGCACCCAGCTACCAGGTCATGCGTCCCGAGGTCGCAGACCTGACCGCTTTCAGTCAGCGCATCGAGGCCAATGTCGGGCGCGGTTGCTCGGTGTTCCAGCTCCCGATCGTGCCGTTCCCGGAGGCTGACTATGCACACCTCAGGCCGTATCTGGTGTCGTCCTCCCTGCGCTGGAGCTACGGAGCCATCAAGGGAACCAGCCTCGCAGACTGGCAGCTCGCGCTGCCGCAGAAGTCGACAACCGCAATGTTGGACGATCTAGAGGCCGCCGGCTTCTGTGCCGTCGAGGTCGATCGGGCAAAGTTTGCCGATCACGGAACTACCCTGGCAAGCGAGCTCACAGCCTTGCTCGGCGTACCGATCTCAACCACCCATGACAACCTTCTACTGGCCTGGGACCTGACACGGGCACGCACCGCACTGACCTCGCGAGTCGGTGTTGAGCAGGTCAAGACAACCGGTGACCTCGTGTTGCATCCGGTGGTCGTCTACTCTGACCGCGGGGCCTACGGCGTCGAGCATGACAACCAGATTCCCTACCAGTGGACTGGCGCGTCAACCGAGATCGACATACACAACTTCGGGCGGACCACGATCGATGGTGTGCATCTCACCTTCTCACTGGCTGCGCCAGACTCCGCGCGACGACGCTTCACCATCCAATCTCCTGGGGGCAACGCCCAGGAAGTCGACGTGGACGGTGGCTCTTCAAAACAGGTCCAATTCGTCGTCAACGCTGTTCCTGGAGGCAACCCAGTGACAATCACAACCAAAGGGAACGCCGTCAATAGAATCGTCTTCGGCAAGCTCATCGACCTTCGAGCCAGCGTCCCCGAAGCGAATGTGCGGCTAGGGGTCGTCCAGCAACGTGTTAAGTGACCTCGGTTCTAAAATCACTCCGGGGCGCCGATGATCTCGGAGATCGCCAGCGCGCGATGTCCTTGTTGACCAAACCGAGTATGAGGGACTTCGACAACCCGAGCTCAAGACGACCGGCCACGTGTATGTGTTGGGCGCCGAGAAAACCGCTTGGTTCGCCAACATCGAGAGCAACATCCAGTGTGCGTCCACGAGCGCGTGGTAGGAAAGAACACGGGAGAACGCTTCCAACCCACCCCAAGAAACGTCTCCTCGTCCTGAGGGGGGAGACACCTCGGCTGCTCCTCAATCGATTTCGCAAGACGATCGGTCTACGGGAGCCCAGGCCTGGGCTCCGATGCGTCCGGTCATCGTTCCGCTATCGGGATGGTGGACGGTCGACAAAATACGACCGCTCATGCTTGTGATGTGAGGACGTTCCGTCATGAGGGTTGGGTGGTTCTCACGTACGGAAACGGTGCGTGGTGGTCAGTCGGTCTCGGTTGCTGGCCACGGGGGACCCGACACCAGGGCCGGGGCGGTGAGGCTGCGGACCGCCGGTGATGCCAGGGCCGCGAGGGTCGCGACGGTGACAAGCCCGGCGCATCCCAATAGTGCAGATGGCATCGTCGTTCGACCTTCGATGAAATCGGGGAGTGCTCGATCGGCGTCCATTTGAATTACTCGGCGTATCCGTCAAGCAATTCGCGTGAGTCCATTTCCTCAAGTTCACCCTTTGAGTATTTCTGAGAGAACGAGTATTCCTGAGAGAACTCAAGTTGCGCTTGGCTGGTTGTGATGATGGTGCTGGGTGCTGCTGTTTCCTGCATGATTGGGCTCATGGTCGTTCTTCCTTGTGTCTAGGTTGATCGGTCCTAGGCCTCTGGTCGGTGTTCCGCACCGGCCGGGGGCCGTTTTTCACGGTCGGCCCGATCTACGCCGGATGGTGGGAGTAGCACCACGGGCAGACAACGTCGGACCAGACTTATACCTTCAAGCCACGACAGAACCAACAACATCACTGACCCGGTTCTTCCGCGGGCACGCACGCCGGCCACCACGAGGGAAACGAGTTCTGCGTGCATTGATGACTGGACCATACGCACGGCACCTCGCATCGACTGGGTGATGCGACGACCGATCGAGCTCGCAATGGTCACCCAGACGATGACGACGCCACCGAGACGGGCGCCGGCATGGTGGACGCTCTACTGAGCCCTCCGGGGCTGAAGTTCTGCCATCCCCGTTCAGCCGTCGCCAGGTGCCTCGACGTTGACGATCTCCGGGCTTTCGTTGGGCAGGTCCCACGAGAAGCCGTCCCGATTGCAGAACGGTCAGGGTGCGGCCGAGAGCTCGGCGCGGGAAGGTCAGCAATCGCCGCGAGAGGATC
>DAITND010000255.1:0-3884 GCA_036834825.1 Dermatophilaceae bacterium | reverse complement strand
TGGTGGCGATGTCATCGCGCAGCACCCACCCGGCCGGGTCGGCGTAGAACGACCCACCCGAGAGCTGGTCGATACCCATCTGCGCGCCGGTCGGCGGTAGCCCCGGCGCCGCGATGAGCGGCCAGAACACCGGTGTCTGCTCCGAGGTCATCCGCCACACCGACAAGGGGGCCTGGGCGGGCGCCCACCCGGCGCCGGCCCTCATGGGTCCCCGGGCCGGCACGAGCTTGGGGAACAGGTTTGCCTCCGGCGCCCCCGCCTGCGCCCTGGCCCGCGGCGGCAGGTCCAGGCCGAAGTCGGACAGCAGCTCCGGCACCCCGCGCCCGGCCCGCCGGCGCGCCACCAAACCAAGCATCAGCGCCACCCTCGGGCCCGTGGCAGCCCGACACCCAAAGGGATCGCCGCCGCCGCGAACCCCGAGTCCTGGGCGAGGTCCAGTCGCAGCGGGATGAACCCCGGGATGCGGATCGAGGCGTCCAGCCGCCGGCCGAACTCGCTGACAGCCCACGTGTTCGGCACGGTGACGGTCGCGGCCGCACAGGGGCGAACCAGGGCCCGGCCCTTGGCGAGCTTCTCGTCCAGGCCCAGGGCGCGGGTCTGTGCCCGGCGCGCTTTGGCCCGGGCCAGCCGCCCGGTGGCCCGGCGCAGCTCGCTGCTGGTGATCGCCGACATCTCGTCCCGCTGGCTGAGCCGGTCCGCCTTGGCCTGGCCCATCGCCGGGAAGAACACCGTCAAGGCGCGACGCTCCCCCGGAGCCGTCGGCGTCAGGACCGGCGCCAGCGCCCCCAAGACTGCCCCCCGCTCCGGCAGCAGGATGGTGTCGGTCACCGAAGACCAGGCGTCGTGGTTGTAGTGCCGCATCTCGCACGTGGCCTGGCTCGGGCCCGCCGCCGCCAAAGGGATTCCCGTGGCCACGCCGCGGTCCTGGGCTGCAGCAACCTCGGCCGCGACCAGGCCGGCGCGCTCTCCCGGGGCGAACCCGGTGCGAATGGCCACCGCCAGGGCGGGTGAGTCCAGCCACGTCACCTCGGTGCAGCCCATCGCGGCCCGCAGCCTGGACTCGACCTCCGCCATGGCCCCGTGCAGCACCCGGGCGCGCCCGTCCAGACCCCCACCGGCCTGCCTGGCCGGCTTGGCGATCCGGTCCTCTCCCACCACGATCGTGACGAACGCCTCGGTTCGCACCGACGCCGGAGTCAACATCTGCGCGAGCAGGTCGTTGACCTGCCGCGCCAGGACCGGAGCGCCGGCCCGCCGGTGGGTGTTCGCCCAGGCCGCCCGCTCGGCGCCGTCATCGCCGACGGTGCGGACCTGGATCGCCAGCAGGTCTATGAGCTCGGTTCGCGAGGCGATCTCGGCCAGCTCGGCCAGCCCGGCGCCCATCCGGTTGCGCGTGCCGGGCTCGGCCAGGCCGATCCCGGGATGGACGATCCGGGCAACGGCCGCCCAGGTCCGCGCCGAGTGGTTCTGAACGACCGCAACCCTGCTCATCGCGACGCCCAGAGGCGGGCCGTCGTGAATCTGGATCCCTGCCAAGACACCGGGCAGGTCTGTCTGCCCCAGGTCCGCGGCGATTCCCGCGGCAGCCCTGGACTGCCATCTGGTCCAACCCATGACGCCTCCCAAACCGTGAAGTACCAGTGCGATGGCCCACCCTGTGGCCGAGCGCCCACGGACCGGGACGGCCGCCAACCCCACAAGCAGCGCCCACGCCGGCGCCCACACCGCAAGGACCAGCCAGCGCCCGCCGTTCATGGCCGCCAGACCCGGCAGCGCGGCGACCAGAACCAGCGCCAACCCCGGGCCGGACATACCGAAGAACCACCCGTTGCGGTCCGGGGCGTAGTCGCCGTACTCCAGGGCCGTCACGGGCGGTTGCCTTCCTCTTGCTCACGATTCGCCCATAGGACGCGAACAAGACCGGGATCGCTCATACCCCGCTAAGCGCCACGATGGCCATCTGGCGGACACCGGCTTAGTCATGAGCCAGCCCCACCGGTTGTCGAGATTCAGCCACGTTGACTAGTCGCGACCGGCGACCACGAGCACTTCCACCGACTCCGTCGGCGGCAACTTGGACCGGCACAGGACTGGTGAGGTGAGTCCGCTGGCCAGATTCGGTCCACGTACTCGGCAAGACGGCTTCTTGAAGCGGCTGCTTACCAGTCAAATTCGAAGCCGCTATAGTCGCTCTGGATGAGAGCCAGGACCCGACATTGCCCGTCGTCGTGAGCAGGGCGCCCAGGGCATATGCCAGCGTGCTCCTTGCGATGCTCATGCTCGTGGCAGCCACGGCATCGTGTTCCTCCGGCCTGGCTTCCAAGGCTGCCCGCAGCGGTCAGCCCACTGCGGGACCAGCGCTCGGGTCGGCTCCGCCAGCTACGGGGACCACCTCGCTCGGCTCCAGCGGAGTCGAGTCGACAGCGATCGTCGCAGAGAACAAGCGGCCAGGAACAACGTCATGGGCAATCGCCGATCAGGGACCGGGCCTCATCGAGGGGTTCGCCGACAAGAACTACGCGGCGACCGGGACCAGCGTGGGCCTGCACGTGTCCACCGATGCCCCGAGTTTCCGGGTCGTCGCCTACCGCATGGGTTGGTATGGAGGGCACGACGCCCGCCAGATCTGGAGCTCGGCCGTGGTGCCTGGACATCGTCAACCCGCGTGCCCGCTCGCGCCGAAGACGAACATGGTCAGCTGCGCCAACTGGTCCCGCTCGCTGACCATGGTCGTCACCGCGGACTTCGTGCCCGGCGACTACCTTCTCAAGCTGGTCAGCCAAACCAATGCGCAGAGCTATGTGCTGCTGACGATCTGGGACCCGAACAGCACGGCCACCTATCTCGTGATGAACCGCTCACTGGTGGAGCAGGGATGGAACACCTACGGCGGGTACTCCTTCTACCAGGGGAAGGGGCCCTGCATCCTGGGCTCGGGTCCATACCCTGTCTGTAACCGAGCACGGGTGGTCTCCTTCGACCGGCCCTACGACGTCAACGGCTCATCGGACTTCATCGACAACGAGTACCCACTCGTCCAGTTCATGGAAGAGCACGGTCTGGACGCGACCTACTGCACCGACGTGTGCATCTCGGAGCACCCCACGACGCTCCTTCGACACCGAGCTCTGATTGGCCTCGACCATGACGAGACCTGGACCAACAGCGAGCGCGTGGGCGCGATGAATGCCGTCCACGCTGGGGTCAACATGGCCTTTCTCGGCGCGGCGACGCTCGTACGCCACGCGCGCCTGCAGCCATCGCCGCTCGGCCCGGATCGCCAGGAGGTGGACTACCGGAACTCGCAGGAAGACCCGTTGAACGGCCATGGCGACCCGATGAAAGTCACCGGCAACACCTGGAGCTCGCCTCCGACCAGCTGGGAATCCAGCAGCTTTGTCGGCCAGATCTACAGCGGATTCATCAGGCCTGGCCAGCCGAGCGCCCCGATGGTTGCTTTGGATGCCTCAGCCTGGATCTTCAAGGGCACCTCGCTGGCGCACGGCCGGTCGGTACCGGCGGTGATCAACTCCGACTTCGATCACATTGACCCCTCCGGTCCCATACCCGCCAACCTTCACGTGCTCGCGCACTCACCGATACCGCTGTCGGGGGCGTACACCAACCAGGGCAAGTGGGGCAACGTCACCTACTCGGACATGACGTACTACACCGACCCGAAAAGCAAGGCAGCTGTGTTCGACAGCGGGGACAACACCTGGGTCGGGACACTGCGACCGTGCCCCTCATCTGCGACGAGCTGCCCGCGCCCGGCAATCCGCACGATGACCGGCAACCTGCTGTGGCTGTTCGGCCAGGGTCCCGCGGGCAGACTCGTGCCGGCGATCCCCAACTGGCGTAGCGTGAAGCCCCCAGGCTCCTGA
>DAITND010000254.1:0-3886 GCA_036834825.1 Dermatophilaceae bacterium | reverse complement strand
GGATCTAGACCCCACTGAACTGTTCGCCTCGCAGGAGCAGGTCGCCGCCCGCAAGGAGTCCCTTGCTCAAGTAGAGCAATGGGAATCCGAGGAATTGGACTTCATAACTGTCCTAGACGACCGGTATCCGGAGCGGGTTCGCGAGATCCATCAGGCGCCACCTTTCCTGTTCGCACGCGGAGAGTTGCTTAGCGACGATCCAGCCGTTTCAGTGGTCGGCTCTCGGAAGGCTTCGGACCAAGGCTTGGTGATGGCCGCGAGTATTTCGCACGCCTTGGTGGAGATGGACGTCACCGTCCTCGCTGGACTGGCCCTCGGCATCGACACCGCAGCTCACTGCGCTGCGCTAGATGCCGGTGGCCGCACGGTTGCACTGATCGCCACAGGCATCCGTAAGGAGTATCCGGCGGCGAATCGCGAGCTACACCATCGGATCGCCTCAGAGGGACTCTTACTCTCGCAGTTCTGGCCAGACGCCCACCCCCAGAAGCACACGTTCCTTATGCGCAACGCGACGATGTCCGGATATGGGTTGGCGACGGTGGTTGTGGAGGCTGGGGAGTTCAGTGGCTCCCGGGCTCAAGCGCGGATGGCCGTAGAACACGGCCGGCCTGTCATCCTGACCGATCTGGTCGTTCGCAGCACCGAGTGGGGCCGCGCCATGGTCGGCAGGCCCGGGGTAACGGTTGTGTCCTCGGTCCAGGACGTTCAGCGAGTCGTGCAACAGATCCGATCTGAGACTCGCAGGATCGACATGGCCTTGGACCGGCTTGTCGCTGTCTGATGGCGACTGAGGCCGAGCTGCGTCAGTACCAGGACTACTTGGTCGCTTACGGCGGTGGGTACCTGCGCAACACCCTGTGGGCCAGTGACTCAACTTGCAGACACTGTTGCGGTATCCCAGGTAACCCGGACTTCGACACCTGCTACCCGTGCAGCCACTACTACGAGCCCAGCGGCGAGACCTCGGACCGACGCGGCTTCGTTTCCTATGGTTGGGACAACTCGCAATCCTCGCGCGTCATGTACGGGTACAAGGAGCAAGTGCCGAGCCACCAGGCCTACCGCGTCGTTAACGTGATGCTCTTTTACGCATTGCACGAGCACCTCCGCTGCGCCGCAGACCCCTGCCACGGACCAGCTGCCGTTTGGGCCACCGTCCCCTCGCTGCGCGGCCGGGCCTACCCCCAGGCCTTACATGTGATGACCGCCGGGTTGTTGCGGAACATGCCAGAAGCCTTACTGGGTCCAGCAGGTGACATACAAGCCCCGCGGTCCCTGCGGCCTGACAACTTCGTGGTTCACTCCCAGGTCCGCGGTCAGCACGTCCTATTGCTTGACGACACCTGGACGTCCGGCGGGCACGCCGAGTCGGCCGCCGCCGCTCTCAAACGTGCTGGGGCTGCCCGAGTGACTCTTTTGGTGCTCGCGCGCTGGCTGGACCTGACTCGCGGTAGAACCGAGGAGTTCGTGCGGACAGAGCTAACGAATGATTTCGACCCT
Source organism: Dermatophilaceae bacterium (assembly GCA_036834825.1). GTDB lineage: Bacteria > Actinomycetota > Actinomycetes > Actinomycetales > Dermatophilaceae > UBA4719. Next base: position 2,383 of record DAITND010000254.1, on the reverse strand, counting down.
GATCGCTGTCCCTTCGGCATCTCCTGCCCGTGATCGGCGTCGCGGCTCACCGGTGCCAGCTGCGGCACGAGCGTTCTTTTCGAAGCAGGATCCCTGGCGCTTTTTTGGGCGCCCGTAGAGGCGGGAAAATGGGCGTGCGGCCGTCCGGGATGCCGATCCGACTGTGATGTGATGCCTGTGAGCTCGTTGAATCAGGACGGCGTTGGGGACCACCGCCCCCAGGCCCCAAACTGTTGGTGACCACAGGACGACAGCCCGCATGGTGTCCATGGCGTGGTTAGAGATGCTGGGCCACGACCAGCCCCGAGACTCCCACGTTCGCGGTGGGCCTCACGCACGAGCTGAGCCAACGGCGCCGCTGGGGCCTCACCCGCGAGGTGTCTGCGCCAGGCGTACCGCAACGAAATACCGCAACACCACCACCGCGACTCGCCATCCAGAAAGGTTGGGTGCGGCCCTTGCGTGCTCAACGGTCAACATGGTTGCGGTTGCGCGAAGTTCGGGACGAAGAGGCCGCAGGTTCAAATCCTGTCACCCCGACTGTATTCCCGCAGGTCAGAGGCCCTTACCAGAGTTGGTGAGGGCCTCTCTTGCTGCCAGTACCGCAGCAAAATACCGCCAGTACCGCAACAAATCCGAACTTTGACCTGCTCATCGAACGGGCTCCCCCAGCCTGCGCAGCGCTTCGCTCGGGACGAAGAGGCCGCAGGCTAAAATCTGTCACCCCGTCCAGAGTTCCCGCAGGTCATCCCTGAAGGAAAGGGCTAAAAGGAGCACTCGAAGGGGCTCCCCCCAGCCTGCGCTTCGCTTCGAGGGTCGCCATCGGGCTGGCGTTCGAATAGATCCCCAACGTCATCGACACGTCTGCGTGAGACCGGACCGCATGATCACCCGCGGGTGGACTTCCAGGGCCGCCAGCAGCGTTGCGCAAGTCCGCCTCGCGTCGTGAACCGTCAGGTGGCGGACACCGGCCTGGCCGCATCGAACAGTAAAACGCCGGTTGAGGGTCCGCGGATCGACAGGCGTCCCGTAGTTACCGGTGAACACCAGGTGGACAGCTCATTCGGGCGAAGTCGGCTCCCGATTGCTGGCGGCGGTCAGGGCGGAGATGACGTCGCCCAACGGCGGTACACCCGATAATCCGGCCGGGGTGGCATAGACGCGGCAGGCATACGCCGGGCTCTGCCCGGCAGCGCCGAACGGGTCGACGCCGTTGATGAGGATGGTTGGCGAACCAACAAACCCTCGCTCCTGCGCCTGCTCCTGACTGGCAATCACGGTCGTACGGACCGACAGCGCCGCCAGGCCGACCCGATCGAAAGCCAAGCGCAACACCGACAGAGCGCCCGATTCGTTCGGACAGTCCGGCACGACAAGAAGCTCTACATCCACAACGCTCATCTTGCCCCGCTAAAGCCGTCACAGGAACCACGGGCTCGTCGGCGCAAGTCGTATCGAAAAGCAAAGGGCTCTCGCGTCCGTCTCCCACGGGTCACCCATGCGATCGACTAAACCCCCGGCCTAGGCTGGCAAGTCCGACTTGCAGCAAGGAGCCGATCAGGTGAGCCGACCCGCGGAATGTCGCATCCGCAGGTCGTCGGTTCGACCAAGACGAAGCCAGACTAGGTTTTCGCAGGTCAGCCGCCTGCGCACCCTCGCCTCAGCACGCGGAGCAAGCAGTAGAACCTCCGCAGTCCGCACTGAGTCCGCACGAGCCAGTCCGCACGAGCCAGAGCAAGGGCCGCGTCGATCAGCTCGGCGATGGCTTCCATGTCGTCTTCCGGGACCGAGTCCATGCACTGACTGGTGGCGAGCACGGGTCTCGGCAGTCCCGACTCGACGGCCCGCCCCGGCGAAGATCGCGTCCCCGCGAGTGACGTCGAGCTAGCGGTCGGAGCGCCGGCGGTGAGCATCCGTTTTGACAGCTGAGTGGGCGGTCTTGGCCGCCTGCACTCGTTGTGGCTTGGTGATGTCCTGGTATTGGCAGACGAAGAACAGCGGGAGCCCATCGTCGTCGCGCAGCAGCCCGACAGCGTGGGTGACCCACACGATAGAGCCGTCGGCGTGGATAAGCCGGCATGGTCTGGTCTCATGGTCGCCTCGCCCTCCCAGGAGTCGATCCCGCACCTGACGTGCGGGTTCGACGTCGTCGGGGTGCAGCACGTCTTCTTCGTCGCGTTCGGACAGCCACACCGGGTCCCTGCCGACGAGCCGGCACAGGGCGTGGTTGACCTCCAGGAACCTGCGGTGCAGCCCGACCACGGCCATGCCCTCGTCTGCGCCGTCCATAGCGAGCCGGAAGGTCCGCTCGCTGCGTCCCAACGCCGCCCGGACGTGGACCTCCTGGTCGATATCGCGGAAAGCCGCGATGTAACCCAGCATC
>DAITND010000253.1:2686-3893 GCA_036834825.1 Dermatophilaceae bacterium | reverse complement strand
CTGAGGTGACATCCTGAAATCGACCGGCGCTGCGATGCACCGGGTCACAACGACCGATTGCATCCCAGCTCGTACGATGAGACACCTGACGGGATGGGTCCATTCAGAGGAGCCGGTGCGTGATAGCGGCCACGACAAACCCGACGCCAGCCGATGGCGTCGACCTCACGCGCCTGCTCGGGAACCTGGCCGAGCTTGTCAGGCTGCTCGCTGAAGTCTCGACCCTGGAAGAGCTCCTGGAGACGGCCGCGGAGCACGTGCGTGCCGGCCTGGGTTCGGCAACGGTTTCGTTTACGCGCATCGAGCTGGGCACCGGCACGTTGCGGACCCTGATCAACGTCGGCGACCTGGGCCCCTTTGAGCAGCGCTGGCCCCAGGATGAGACGTACAGCCTGCAGAACTTCAGGGAGCTGCGAGAAATCATGTCCAACCCGCAGACGTGGCGGCACATGTGGACAGTGACCTGCGACGACGCCCAAGCCGATAAGGCTGGGCTGGCCCTGCTGGCCGAACTCGGCAAGCAGGCGGCGACTTGCGTGCCATTAGTTGTGAATAACGCACTGTGGGGCGAGCTGTACGTCACCTACGCCCGCGCCGAGGATGCTCATCGAGCCGACGACCGCGCCTATCTCCAGGTGTATCTGGCGATCGTGGAGAGCGCGCTGGCAAAGGTGGCGCAGATCCAGTCCCTGGAGCGTCTGGCCTATCTCGACCCGATGACCGGGCTCGCCAACCGCCGGGCGCTGGACGAGGCGGCTGCCGCGGCCTTCGGCAAGCTCGGTAGCCCGGACATGACGTGCATGACGTTGGTGGCCTTCGATCTCAACGGTCTCAAACAAGTAAACGACCGCCTCGGCCACGCCGACGGCGATCGCCTCATCATCAGCGCCGCCGCGCTGGTTCAGGCCCACTTCAACGGCCTTCCTGGTTCGCTCGCCGCACGGGTGGGCGGCGACGAGTTCATCGTCCTGGTGCCAAGCCACAGCCCCGAGTCAGTGGCATCCTCGGCCCAGACCGCTTGCTCCGCCGTCGCTGACCTGTCCCTTGGGGCGGGTGCCTCCTGCGGAATTGCGACCTCGGATGGCACCCAGGGAGACTCATGTGTAGGTGACCTGTTCCGCCGTGCCGACGCAGCCCTGTATCGCTCGAAACGGGCGGGACCGGCAGTCACCCTCGACACGGCGGGATTCGCAAGACTGTAGGTCGA
>DAITND010000253.1:1172-2586 GCA_036834825.1 Dermatophilaceae bacterium | reverse complement strand
GTGCCCTGAGCCGGCAGGCCCACCGCCGGTACCGGGGGCCGCCCTGACCGCACGCCGCAGCCGGCGGCGGGTTCGGCCAATCCTGTGATCCCCGCACGGACCAAACGGTTCAGGGTGCTGGCACGCACCTGCTCGACAGTCTTGCTGCCCAAGGGCCGTGTCAACGTTCGCAAGTAGCCAACAACAGTGCACCTGGGTGTTCGGCACGCCACCTGTTGCGCAACGGCGCGTATCGGGCGCGGACCTCAGACGGCGGGTGTGGGAACCGACCAGGCTCGGCGATCGGGTAAGGCTGCCGGGCCCGTTCGAGGGTGATGGGGGGCCGCTGCGCGGCTCGCCATCACCCTCGGGACCGCCGACGTCTTTGTGGCGAAACGGGTTCATTTCTTTGCGGCGTGCTTTTGAACGCCGCAGGTGAGCTCAAGGTTGCGGGCTTGCCTTCGCCGGCTGCCCGACTCGGTGAACATGCAGCGCCGGCTTGCACTGCCGCATGGGCACCTCGCCTGCCGGGTCCTGGCCAGCCTCGGGCCTCGACGTCGAGATGGTGTCGAGGTCAAAAGCTTGGTGAGCTTCCTGCGACTCCGCCGAGATCACCTTCGACTGCGCCTCACCGCTTCGCGCGGCCCGCTACCGGGCCAGCGGTTCCGCGCGGGGTGTCGTGTCAGGCCTGAGCCGGAGCGTCGGGGGAGGAGAGGAAGAAGTTGACCTGGCCCTCCTCCAGCTGGGCGTCCAAGGTCTGCTCATCGAGCAGCTCGGCAGCCTGGGGTTCGACGAAGACCCGCACACCGCCGTCATCGATGAGGGCGTCGCCGGGCGCCGGCTCGGCCACGAGCGTGAGCTCGAGTCCCTCTTCGCCGGGGGCGATGCGCAGTCCGGCGTTCTCGGGGGTCTGGGGATCCTGGATCATGGTGCGGACGGCGCTCTGGGCTTGGTCGGTCAAGGTAAGCAAGGTGGCTCCTGTCTGGTTCGTGGTCCTTCGGAAGCGTTCCACTCTGTGCCGGGTCGCCAACCATGTCAAACCGCCCAGCACGGATGTCGGCGTGTCGCGGACGCAGGACCGGGGTGCAACGCGACGACCAAGGCCATGTCGCGCGACGTCGGCGCAGCCTGTGCGGGTGCCTGTAGCCGCCTGTGTCCTACCGGCGATTCCACCGACCGGCTACGGGCGCAGGTGATCCCTGGTGTCGACGGTCCACTGGTCGACGTTGACCATCGCGATGCAGCCCTGGGCTGGACACTTGGCAAGCCGCGCAGGGCTACCGTTGGCGACCTGGTAGACGCGGCCGGTCTGCACCGCGCGAAGCAATGTGCCGTCGCCAGGGTAGGCCCGCAGGTGGTCGAGGGTGTCGACGGTCCGCTGGTTGAGGTTGACCAGCCCGGCGCATCGGTCGACGCAGGAGCTGAGCCACAGCGG
>DAITND010000253.1:0-1072 GCA_036834825.1 Dermatophilaceae bacterium | reverse complement strand
GTTGACCAGCCCGGCGCATCGGTCGACGCAGGAGCTGAGCCACAGCGGCGCACCGCCGACAACCCGATACACGCGACCTGTCTCGGCTGCTCGAAGGAACGTCCCGTCGGTCGGCACTTTGGGTAGTGCGTTGATCACCGACTGAGTCGTGTTTGTCAGCCCCACGCACCCGTCGACGCAGGAGCTGAGCTACAACGGTGCGCGGCCGACCATCCGATAGACGCGTCCGTTCTCAGCCGCTCGCACGAACGAGCCGTTGGCGAAGTTCGGTGCCGCTGCGATCACTGCTGAGGCGACGCCCTGGACGACGACGTCTGCGGGGCGGGTGGTGCGGATCGTGGTGACGACAGTCTGGTAGTCCGTCGAGATGCAGCCGGCAGTGGTGGCGCCCGTGGAGACGTGGAAGAAGATGGCGGACCCGTAACCCGCTCGAATCGGCTTCGTGTTGTAGTTGATGAGCAGGCCCTGCTGATAGGCCGTGTTGACGTACTTGTACATGGATTCGTCGGCGGGCGCGCAAGCGCCGGTGAAGTAACGGTTGTAGCTGGCGGCGCCTACCGTTGATCCCCAACACGAGTTGGGGACCAGCTTGATGTATCCGTTCGGGGCGCCAGGGTTGCTTCTTCCGAAGGCGGTCCCGAAGGTGAACACTCCGGTCGGCGTCTTCCCGTCACCTTCGCGTTTGGCCCCAACCGCCGCGAAACCCCGGTAGCCGATGCGGCCAGCCGATTGCCACAACGGTGAGTACGCGCCGGTGCTGGTCTTGGAGCACTGCGTGATGGAGACGCTGGTGGAACCGTATGACGATGCCAACGTCAGCATCACGTGGGCCGGCCGCGAGGCGAGCCCACGGACTGCCCCGGCCGCGATGGCTCCGCAGACCGAGGACGCGGCATGGGCAGGTGTGGCGACCAGGGGCAGGGGTATTGCCGTCACGCTCATCACCAGGGCGATTGCGAGGACGCGTCCGCCGTATTTGACCATCGGCGATACCTCATCTCGTCATCGGTAGTTGCTGGCGTGGGCGCGACCGTACCAACGACGCTACGGCAACTCCCGTGAAGCAGAGGGG
>DAITND010000252.1:0-3893 GCA_036834825.1 Dermatophilaceae bacterium | reverse complement strand
GCGGAGGTCTGGCCGTTCCAGGTTTGGGTGGCGTCCTTGCGGAGCATGGACTCGATGACCTTGGCGATGATTCTCATGACGGTTCCTTTGCTAGGGGGCGCTGCGGGCGTCCTGTCGATGTGGGCTTCGAACCGAAGTATCGAGATCCGAAGCACTCTCAGAATTGCACCGACGACCGCCCGGCCACCAAACAAAGACACACCGGTGACCTTCCCGCCATCATGGTGGTGAGAACGGTATGCGTTTTACTCGTTCTAGCGTCGATTTGCGTCGATTTGCCTTCGCAGACTGCCTGCCTCGGCGGGACCACCCATCCCGCTGCGCCGACTTGGCTGCTTCGGCCTTCTGGTAGGGTCATTGCTCCGCAACGACCGCCAGGTCCCTCCCCCTCTGATGATATGCCACAATAGGACCTCGGGCCGAGGAAGCCACTGACAACCCCAAATTGGAGCACCTATGAGCAAGCGCGCCCGCAAGCGCCGCTCCCGCAAGGGCAGAGCCGCCAACCACGGCCGCAAGCCCAACGCCTGAGCCGCGTCCGTCACCGCACGCGAGGCCCCCGTTCCCGGTAGGGAGTGGGGGTTTTTTGCGTGCCTGACTCAAGCCGGATCGAGGCACACAAAAAGCGAGGTAGGTCGCGTGGTAACCGCGCGCCATGCCTCGCCTGTTGGGTGGTTAGTCCCGAAACTCGACAGTCATGTTGATCGTGGTGATGCGGGCCATGATCTGCATCCGCAGTTCCGTCGGCGCGTTCTCACAGGCGCACGAGCGTCTCACCAAGGCCTTGAGCATCTGGTCGAGGTCGTACTCCTTGAGGCAGGGGCCACACTGCTCCAGGTGCTCGCTGATCTTGGCGCAGTCGTCCGGGTCCATCTCGCCGTCGAGGTACTGGTAGAGCTGCAGCCGTGCCCGGGAGCAGTCATATTCGTCGTGTTCAGCGCCAGTCATGAGGTGACTGCCTCAACAACAAAACCGCGCTCGCGCGCGTAGTCGCTCAGCAGCGCGCGCAGCTGATGACGGCCGCGGTGCAACCGGGACATCACGGTGCCGATCGGCGTATCCATGATCTCGGCGATTTCCTTGTAGGCGAACCCCTCGACGTCAGCCAGGTAGACCGCGAGGCGGAAGTCCTCAGGAATCTCCTGCAGGGCGCGTTTGACGTCTGAGTCGGGCAGGTGGTCCAGCGCTTCGGTCTCGGCCGAACGCAGACCCTTGGACGTGTGCGACTCGGCGCGGGCGAGCTGGTAGTCCTCGACCTCGGCAGCATCAGACTGTAGAGGCTGGCGCTGCTTCTTGCGATAGCTGTTGATGTACGTATTCGTCAGGATCCGATAGAGCCAGGCCTTGAGGTTGGTCCCGTGCTTGTACTGGTGAAAAGCGGCGAACGCCTTGGCGTACGTCTCCTGGACGAGGTCCTCGGCGTCGGCCGGGTTGCGCGTCGTACGCAGCGCGGCACTGTACAACTGGTCCAGGAACGGCATGGCGTCTTTCTCAAACCGTGCGGCCCGCTCGGCCGGTGTCTCTGTGCTCATGTCGAGCGTCGGCTCGACAGACCCATCGACACTCGACCCATCAACAACCGGCTCGTCGGCGGTGGGTGTCTGCGATGCGCTCTGGTGGGCGCGCTGATCAGCTTTCATCACCTTCCAGCCTAATGCCGAAGGGGGACGTTCAAGTCCAGAACGGAAGCGAACCTGGGTGCTCCCGGTAACCGGTGTCAACTCGGCAGTCTGCAAGACATCGCTCCTTGACAGGTTTTCGTGGGCAGTTCGTGGCCAGCATCGTGTTTTCGTCTGCGAATCACCACCGTCAACGCCACAAACCGTGCCGGACATTCCCTCGGGTCTGCGAACCTGGGAACGATCCGGCCGATCGAGCGGCGAACCAAAGCCTGAGGAGTCCGGATACGGCGCGACGATCGATCCAGCCGGACGCTGGCCCCACTCGACGTGCTCTGCCGAGCGTCGCCAAGCCGATGGCGAGCTCAAGCTGGCCCTCCCGCCCTGCCCGGACAGTGCCGATTCGAACCAGGCAGTCACCGGGTGAGGGTCAGGGCTTGCCTACCCATCTGCTGCCATGCCGCGATGAAGGGCGCCGGGCTGACCTGCTCTTGGCGACCTGTCAGCGGATTGTTGACGATGATCTTGTCGCGCGTGTACCCCACGAGCAGGACCGCGTGTTCGAACGGAGTGGCACGGAAGGGTCCTGTTGATGTCGTCCAGGTGACCCAGCGCGTCGTGGGCGCAAACGTGCTGGTAGTCCACACAACAACCGGCCTTCCGAGGCGCAGCCGCGCCAGGATCTCGCTGAACGGCCGCCCGGTCAGGTCGAGTGCATGTCCCTGGGTCTTGCTGTTGAGAAGCCTGGCCAGCGGCGCGTGGTAGATGCCGTATCCGTAGCCCTCGACATTGCCGACGAACGCCGTGTTGGGATCTCCCCATCGGCTGATGGAGTAGAAGTCGCCGGGCGGCCCAGAGAACACGGGCGATGTGGGGTCGGTCGGCTGTTCCCGGGCAAGGACATCCTTGTCGACTGGACTCCCCCAGGCCGTGAGCAGCATGGACAGACTCGTCACCTCGCAGCCGTTCGGAAGGTCAGGGAGTTGACTCTGGGTCGGCACACTCAGCAGCACGGAGCCAATCGGCACGAAATCATCGGATCCCGTCGGAGCCAGGGTTGGGCTGGCCTTCGTTGGCATCGGTGTGGGAGCTGGTGTCGGAACTGGTACTTGTGGCTGCGTAACCGATGGTGACGGACCGAACCGGTTGGTGGTCGCAGACGCAGGCGCAGACACTGCCGCGCTCCGATGCGTGCCCTGAGCGGGCAGAGCGCTGATGCCAATGGTGAGAGCAAGCCCGAGGGTGACGGCGATCAGTGGCCATCTGCGTTTGGACACGAGTCGACGCATGGACACGACACGACGGGACGACAGTATGGCGACAAATCTAGGGCGCACGGACATCACTTCATCCTCACGCATGCCCGTGTCGTCGTTTCCCGCTGCTCCCGCCTCCACAGCAGATACGTCATGACGGTCCACACACGCCGTTCGTGAGTGGGACCACTCCCGCCGTCCAGGAGGCCGACGAGGGCTCGGCGGTCCAGCAGTGGATCCTCGCATTCAGCGAACAGGTCCCGGACCTGACCGGCGACCGCGCCGTTCAACCAGGACCGGAAGGGGACGGGGAAGCCGAGCTTGGGGCGCATGGCAACGGCATCGGGCAGGATGCCAGCGGCTGCGCGCCGCAGGGCCACCTTCGTTATGTCTCCATCGACCCTGAGCCGCAGGGGCAATGTCGCGGCGAGGTCGAACACATGCTTGTCCAGGAAAGGGACCCTGACCTCGAGCGAATGGGCCATCGACATCTTGTCGGCCTTCATCAAGATGCTGGCCGCAAGCCAGGTGTGGCAGCTCACGGACTGCATCCGGGCCACGTCTTCGAGTCCTGCCGTCCTGTCGTACACGGGCTTGACCAGATCTGTGGATGCACGAAGGCCCACGATGCTTGAGCCGGGTGCAAGCAGGGCGTGCTTGGCGTCCTCGCTGAAGATCTGGACGTTGCCGAGGAACCGCCGCTCCAGTGGCGTGGTACCGCGAAGCAGAAAGCCTCTTCCGCGTCGTTTGGCTGGCATGACCAGGGCGACGCGGCGGACGGCTCGGCGCAGCACGGCTGGCAGAGCACTGACTGAGCGCAACGCCGCCGGTTCCCGGTAGATCGGATACCCGGCGAACAACTCATCGGCGCCCTCACCCGACAACACCGCCTTGACATGTTGGCTTGCCTGCTGCGCGAGGAACCACAGGGCAGGCGCACTTGGATCGGCGAGCGGCTCCTCCTGGCTCGCGATGATCTGGGGAAGCATGCGCCAGTAGTCGGCCGCGGAGATGACCT
>DAITND010000251.1:0-3894 GCA_036834825.1 Dermatophilaceae bacterium | reverse complement strand
CGACGTTGCTCCCCCACCCCGAGGACGACACACCCACACCAACCTAAATAATTTAACGGCAGGCTCTTAGTTCGGGGAACCGGCTCTCCCACAGATTCCGGACGCGAGCGGACAAGATCAGCTCGGGCCACAATTCGAGAAGAATTGAGCGGTTGAGAATCGTCACCTGGTCAGCGACCATGCCCTCGGAAATGGTTGCCTGGTAGGCGGTCAGTACGTCGCCCTCACGACTGAGGTTCACGTCACGGCGTGGCCCCCAGTGAACATGATGAGGCAACACGAGTTCTCCGTCGCTTGGCCCGCGGAGGTCTTCGAGACTCGCGGGTGCATCATAGGGCTTGACATCCTGGAAGCGCACTCGAGTACTTCCCTGCGCGGCTACAGTCACATCAGCCTCCTAAACCTTGTTTCAATTCTACCCGAACTGCTCATCTAACCCACCTGCGCAAGAACGCCTATCCATGTGTTTCGTCAGTTTAGATTCGTCAACGCGTCTTGAGCAGGTGAGTGTGGCTTTGCGAGCTAAGTGGCGGGGCTCTCTCGCCGCCGGCTACGGTTGAGGCCGCGATTCCGTAGCATCAATTTCCTCGACCCCCTGCGTGCAACAAACCGGGGTCAAGACAGGTCACTCACCGCTCCGTCAGATCCGGCCACGGGAGCGTAGATCGTGGGTCCGTATCGGATTCCCAAGCTGACAGTGCGGGTTCGATTCCCGTCACCCGCTCCACACGCCACAAGCGTGCCGTACATAGAAATCGGGCGCCATCTCACCTCTGGAGAGGCGCCCGTCGGCATCAGAATCAGCACTCGTGCCATTACCGCGTGCCATTAACCATCCTGGCAAAGTGCCGTGGCACATCCGCATCGTCGTTCGGGCTCGTGTTCTTCGGCGGGGCCCACCAGTTGCGATCATCGAGCCCGTTGAGCATCGCGTAGGACGGACGCGAACGGGAATCGTCACCGGGCGGGGCTTACGGAACACCACTTCAGGCGGCCACCCCCTGCCTGCTGTCAGCTTTCGAAGTCGCGTGCACGGACGTCCGAGGTCGGCTGCACGAGTGACCGGGACAACAGCCTGAGGCAACCCACGCGCATGCAGGTACGTTCGTGCAACGCAACTGGCCGCCGCTCCTCGTCTACCGCGGACCCTCCGCGGCCAAGGCGTCGTCGTAGCAGCGCATGGGGGAGGTCAGTGCCGCGTTTGCGAGGGCGTCCGCGCAGTCGAGAAGCCGGTCAAGCGCCCCGACAAGCGGCAACCGGGTTAGGACAGGGTCGTCCACGCGCTCAAGCGATGCGGCGACGAAGCGGTCCGCGCCCAACACCAGTGCCGGGCGGTCATACAAAGGCCGTTTCCCGTTCGTCTTCAAGCCAGACAATCCCGACCAGACCCACGACTTCAGGAGTGACCATGACCGGCTCTCCACCCAGGGAATCAAGACCGTGCTGCATCCCGTTTCCGACCTGGCGACGGCCAAGGAGGTGTACGCCGCCCTGCTCGGCGTACCGCCGCAGACCGACGAGTCCTACTACGTCGGCTTCGGGGCCGCGGGCCAGCACATCGGGCTGGTGCCGGACGGTGGACCGCAGGGCATGACCTCACCGGTGGCCTACTGGCACGTGCCGGACCTCGAGGCGAAGCTGGCCGAGGTGACCGCCGCGGGTGCCACCGTGAAGGAGCCCGCGCACGACGTCGGTGGCGGCCGCCTGGTGGCCACCGTCACCGACCCCGACGGCATTGACCGGTTCGCCGCGCGCACCGGCTTCGACCCGCGTGCGCTGGCCACCCCGTACCGCTGGTTCCGCATCTCCCCGCGCCGCATCCAGGCCTGGCGCGAGGTGAACGAGCTGCCCGACCGCGAGCTGATGCGCGACGGCCGCTGGTTGGTCTGACGCCTCGGCGGGCACGCCGCGTGGCGGGCCCAGAGGCTCCACGGGCCGAAGCGGCGTGGATGCCTTGGTTCTTACGCCGAGCGCGACCCCGGCCAGCGTCAGCCGGACGGGCGTCGCGCCACCCCGGTCGACACCGCCGATCAGGTAGACAGCGGACCGTTGCCGCGACCGGGCCGACGAAGGAGAACCAGACATACTGCTCGAAGCTGGTTAGATCGAGCCAGGCGAAGCCGACGAAGACCGCGAAGGCGGCCCCGCCCAACAGATGGAGACACGATGAGCAAGGCCACGAGGACGGACACACAGTCGCCTGCGCTGGACGTTGCCGACCGTCACGATCTGCTCCGCGTGCACGGGGCTCGCGTGAACAACCTCAAGGACGTCAGCATCGAGATCCCGAAGCGCCGGCTGACGGTGTTCACCGGCGTCTCCGGCTCGGGCAAGAGCTCGCTGGTGTTCGGCACGATCGCCGCGGAGTCGCAGCGGATGATCAACGAGACCTACAGCGCCTTCGTGCAGGGCTTCATGCCGACGCTGGCGCGGCCGGACGTCGACGTGCTCGAAGGGCTGACGACCGCGATCATCGTCGACCAGGAGCGGATGGGCGCCAACGCCCGCTCCACGGTCGGCACCGCCACCGACGCCAACGCGATGCTGCGCATCCTCTTCAGCAGACTCGGGCAGCCGCACATCGGCTCGCCCCAGGCGTTCTCCTTCAACGTCGCGTCAATCAGTGGAGCGGGTGCGGTCACCCTAGAGCGCGCCGGACAGACCGTGAAGGAGCGTCGCAGCTTCAGCATCACCGGCGGCATGTGTCCGCGCTGCGAGGGCCGGGGCTCAGTCACCGACTTCGATCTGTCTGCGCTGTACGACGACAGCTTGTCGCTCAACGAGGGCGCGCTCACGATCCCCGGCTACAGCATGGACGGCTGGTACGGCCGCATCTACCGCGGCTGCGGCTTCTTTTCGACCCGGACAAGCCGATTCGCAAGTACACCAAGAATGAACTGCACGACCTGCTTCACAAGGAGCCGACCAAGATCAAGGTCGATGGGATCAACCTGACGTACGAGGGGCTGATCCCGAAGATCCAGAAGTCGTTCCTGTCCAAGGACGTCGACACGCTGCAGCCCCACATCCGCGCCTTTGTGGAGCGGGCGATCACCTTCACCGTCTGCCCCGAGTGCGACGGCACCCGGCTCAGCGAGGCAGCTCGGTCGTCGAAGATCAACGGGATCAACATCGCCGACGCCTGCGCGATGCAGATCAGCGACCTCGCCGAGTGGGTGCGGGGTCTGGACGAACCGTCCGTCGGGCCCTTGCTGGCGTCGCTGCAGGAGACCCTCGACTCGTTCGTCGAGATCGGGCTCGGCTACCTCAGCCTCGACCGCTCCTCTGGCACGCTCTCGGGGGGCGAGGCGCAGCGCACCAAGATGATCCGCCACCTCGGGTCGTCGCTCACCGACGTCACCTACGTCTTCGACGAGCCGACGATCGGGCTGCACCCCCACGACATCCAGCGGATGAACGACCTGCTGCTGCGGCTGCGGGACAAGGGCAACACCGTGCTGGTCGTGGAGCACAAGCCGGAGGCGATCGCGATCGCCGACCACGTCGTCGACCTCGGCCCGCGCGCCGGCACCGAGGGCGGTGAGGTGGTGTTCGAGGGCACCGTCGAGGGGCTGCGGACCAGTGGCACGCTCACCGGGCGGCACCTGGACGACCGCGCCTCCCTGAAGCCGTCGGTGCGGACGCGGTCGGGGGTGTTGGAGGTGCGCGGCGCCAGCACCCACAACCTGCAGGACGTCGACGTCGACATCCCGCTCGGCGCGCTGGTGGTGGTGACCGGCGTGGCCGGGTCGGGAAAGAGCTCACTGATCCACGGCTCGGTGTCGGGCCGGGACGGGGTGGTCTCGGTCGACCAGGCAGCGATCAAGGGCTCGCGGCGCAGCAACCCGGCGACGTACACCGGACTGCTCGACCCGATCCGCAAGGCGTTCGCGA
>DAITND010000250.1:0-3903 GCA_036834825.1 Dermatophilaceae bacterium | reverse complement strand
CCGCCATGGCCTGGGCCGGGATCCGGCTCTGGGCAGCCAGCTCCTCCGATGTCCGGCCGTATCCGGGCAGCCCGATCACCAGGGGTAGCCGGTGGTGACCGTCGTCGCCGGCCGGGGCAGCCAGCAGTGCCCGACGTCCGCCTGGCAGTGCGAGAACTACCGTGCCGGCGACGCGCCCGAGGCCACAGCTCGGCCGAAGGCTTGGCGGCGGTGCAGTGGTCGGGACAGCTGTCGGAGCTGCCGATGTGGGCGCTATGTTTCGCCCATGTGGGACCTCGGCGGGAGGGGATCCGGCGCAGCCCGCGACGGCCAGCAGCAGCACGATCGTGGCCCCACGTGGCAGTAAGTGCACCACCCCAGCATCCCTGCCCTGCGCGGGTCTGTCTGCTGTCCGGGCAATGTTCCGCTATCGGAACTCACTCTCATGCTTGAGCGGATGCAACGAAGGCGGCGGCCCAACCAAGGCGGGCAAGCGTGGACTGCAGAACAAAGCGCGGCTCCGGGGCGGGACCTTCGACCCTGTGATGCCCCTGTCCAGAGGAACCACGCTGGCACAGGAGGCGATGGGGATGTTGGTTCTCGTTGCGCGTGCCAGCAAACACGGTGCGACCGAGGGGATTACCGAGCGCGTCGCCCAGGCTCTCACTCTGACCGGACAGGTCGGTCAGTTGGCCCGCAAAGGGCGGGACCTTTGTCACTTTGCCGGTCACCTGTGTGCACGAGACGATGCCAATGGCCGCTCGTGAGCCGTGACCGGCTGGGCGGGTAGCGGAAGGAAGTCAACATGAGCCTGACCTGGAAGGACGGGTTGGCGACGCTCTTCGTTGGTGTCGCCGCCGTGCTGTACCTGCTGTGGGCCGGTGGCGCGACGGTTTCGGGACTGTCAGGGTCCCGGGCGCTGACCGTGGCCATCTTCGGGTTGGGAATTGGGGGGTGTTACACGGCCAAGTCACACATGGAGGCCGTGTATGGCGTCGGCGGCAGAACGCGTCCGCCGCTTTACTACGTCGTACTCGCCTCGGTCCTGGGTGGTGTCATGCTCGTCGCGGGGATCGTCGCGTTTGCCAGTGGCGGTGACGCCGCGCTGGCGACGTTGACGGGGGCGATGGTCGCGTTGTGGGCGCTGGCCACCATCCGCCACTCGATGTCGCGCACGACCCCCGAGGTCATCCGCACGATGCGCTGATTCGCCGACACGCTGCTGGCAAGGGAGACGTTCAAAGTCTCCACATGACCTTGAAGTGCCACCAGCGCCGGTGGCATCCTCGGTGAACCGACTCATCCATCGAAAGGATCGCCATGGCATACCTGAAGCCACCAGCCTTCACCCGGCACCTGGCCAACCCGCTGGCAATGCGGCTGAGCGCACGCGGCGTCGCCATGGTTCTTGACGGTTGGCGTTCGGGTGGGTGGCGGCGGCTGAAACGCGGGCCGTTAGTACCATCAACGATCGGCGACTCGTGCGTCACGCCGAGGCCGGGGGGAGGACAGCATGGTCGGCAGAATCCGCAGGATCGACTTCGGCGTGAACTGCTATCTCATTGATGTTGAGGGCGGCTTCGTCCTCATCGACACGAGCTTCCCGCGCAAGCGGGACAAGCTCGACGCCGAACTTGCTGCAGCAGGTTGCGGGCCCGATAACCTGCGCCTCATCGTCCTGACCCACGGCGATGTCGATCATGCGGGCAGCTGTGCACATCTTCGCAGTACTCACCATGCCCCCATTGCGATCCATCGCCAGGATGCCGAGATAGTCCGGAGCGGAGACATGGATGCCGGCCGGAAGGACAAGCCCGACAGGCACACTCTCGCGTTCCGGTTCCTGACATGGGCTTTTGGGCTGCTGTACAAGATCACCAGATCGGGCGCGGACTTCGAAACCTTCGAGCCGGACGTACTCCTGGAGGACGGGCAGGACCTCTCGGCCTATGGGCTCGACGCGCGGGTCGTACATCTTCCGGGTCACTCGAGCGGATCAATCGGTATCCTTGCGGGCGATGGGGACCTGTTCTGTGGGGACCTGCTCGTGAACGTGATGAGACCCTCACTCCACTACTACATAGACGACTTGGCCCAAGCGCACGAGAGCATCCGCAAACTGAGCGGCCTCGGCGTCGAGACCGTCTACCCAGGGCACGGCAAACCGTTCCCGTTGAGCGAGCTGCCGATACCGGGCCGGTGATTCGGCTGATTCCAGCGGTCCCGAGGTGCTAACAAGCGCTTCAACCTGACGCGCAGAGGGCTGTCGTACTCTGGAAGCGCACGTCGCGCAGGTCATGTGCAACACCGTTAGCACCAACAGCATGGCTTACAGAGAATACTCCCCATCTCTACGCAGATAGTGTGTTACAGAAAGAATTAGAAGTGGCTCTCATATTCATTGTCATCATACTCATAGCCGCCAATATTCTGGAGAGAGTCTGGCTTAGGCTGCGTCATAGTAATCAGGCAGCTCGAACTTCGAGGGTAGCAGCTTCAATAATTGGCGTAGTTGCCGGGTTTATCGGCGTGGAACACGGATATTACGAAATCCTCCAGCGTGGTAGAGCGTTCAACGGGATACTATTTGACGCCATTTCGGGGACATCATTTTCAAATCTGCCAACTTCCCAATGGACAGGTTGGCCAGCCATGACGCTCATCCAAAACTTCCTCATCACCGGCATATTTGCCATCCTCGTTTCCCTGGTAGTTGTGGCATGGGCGGCTATGTTCGTCCAGCGAAAGAACGGCGGTCTGACCCTGATATTGCTGTCAATCCTCATGCTCCTGGTGGGTGGGGGTTTCATTCCACCTTTATTTGGGGTCATCGCCGGGGTGATTGGCAGGCATACGAAAAACAACCAAGGGGTTTTGTTGTGACCAATCTTCTATCCGCAAGCGTGACAAACTCGACGCCGAACTTGCCGCAGCAGGTTGCGGGCCCGATAACCTGCGTCTCATCGTCCTGCGACTGATCCGTGGGTGCTTTCAGCGTGCCCTGAGAAGTAACACGCCGTCCCCGCTGAGGTTCTGGGCTGTCAAAGGTGCGGAACGAGAGAGCTGAGGACGGAGTGGGTGATGTCAGCCCAGGGAATGGCGTATTAGGCGCTGGGCTCGCCATGGGGCCGGGCACACGTACGCCTTCGATGACACCGTGGCCCAGTTGACGGTGTGCTGTTCCAAGACCGCTGTGCGCGAGCTGATGCGAGTCGCCTGGCGCACTGTCGGGTCTATCATCACCCGGGTCAGCGCCGATGCGATGGCCGGGACCGACCGGTTCGCGAACGTGCCCCGGATCGGGATCCCGTTACGAACACTTGGCCGCCAGCGGTCCTTCGTGACGACCGCGCGAAATGCGGCATAGAACGGACAAACACAAACAGCGCCTTCTACCCCTTTCGCGGCGGTAAGACGCACGCGTTGCGGCATAGAAAGACATTCTGCGTGTCGGTGCGCGACGTAGGAACGTCCCCCTGATGCGCTTGACGGGCTTGGTGTCCCAATTCGCAGAGGAGGACGTTCAATGAGCAACGGTAATGGAGTCTCCCGGGGTGACCGCAATAGGAACGCAAGACTGAATCGGCTTCGCGAGCTGGTGCCGGTGACGCACGCGATCGTGGGGATCGATCTGGCCGATAGCAAGCAGATGGTGGTAGTGACCGACCATGATTCGAAGGTCCTTGCTCGGCGGACGTTCCGCTGTCGGGCGTGGGATCTTGGGTTGGCGTTGGACTGGGCGGGCCAGCACGCGAGTAAGGCTGGCTTCGCCGGGGTGACGGTGGCGTGTGAGCCGACCGGGCACCGTTGGCGGGTGCTCGGTCAGCTGGCAGCCGACCGCGGGATGGCGTTCGTGTGTGTGCAGACCCTGCTGACTTCGTGGGCGCGGCGCAGCGAGGACCTGACCTTCGACAAGACCGATGA
>DAITND010000249.1:1824-3915 GCA_036834825.1 Dermatophilaceae bacterium | reverse complement strand
CCGATGTCGGCGAGGGCGGCGCCGCACACTCCGGCTCCGTTGAGGGGAAGTGGTCGTCCGAGAGCTTGTTCGCTCATCCGTCCGATCGCTTCGAACAGTGTCAGGTGCGGACCTTTCTGGCCGGCGTCCTCGGCGATGCGGATGAGAACGGGTGTTCGTGGATCACCGTTCTTGTGTACTGGGTGGCCCAATCCTGGAACGAGTTTGCCTGCCGCGCGCTGTTCGGCGATGGCCCCGAGTGCCATGGCGTTCCAGCCATCCTCATCGGTGGGTAGTGCTCCCTCGTGGGCGGCGAGTGTTTTGGCCAGGAATTGCCCGCAGTCCTCGGTGACGCCCAGAAAGCGTGACCCGCCGCCCAGTAGTCCGGCGGCCAGCGCGCCTTGGATTGAGTCTGGTGCGCTGAGGTAGGTGATGCGGGTGGCGATCGCGGTTGGCGTGAAGCCGTGGTCTGCCAGGGCTACCAGAACAGATTCGAAAACGTGCAGCTCACCTGCGCTGGGTCTGCGCAGGGTGACCAGCCAGTAGGCGAGTTCGCCGAAGCTGACCTTGCCCATGAGTTCGGTGGCGAGGTCATGTCCGAGCAGGCTGATGTGGTCGGCATCTGAGGTGCCGAGCGAGGTCGGGAAGGACGGCATGCTGGTGTGGTCGGTCATGTCACCATTGGGCCTTTCAACATCATGCGGACGGTACGGAACTGTCATGCACAGGTTGGGCGTGTTCGTGTACTGGCGCAAACCCGAGCCAGGACCGGATGGCGGCTCCATCGGCGTCCAATGCCGGCGGAGCCAGTTCGTAGCTGGCAGGGGTGGCCGACATACGAATCGGGTTGCGCACTGTCGGGATGCCTCCGGCCAGCACCACTGGCTCCAGCCCGAGCCGGTCGGCTAGTTCGACGCCGCCACGGACGTCGTTGATCGGCCCACACGGTACGCCGGCATCGGATAACACAGCGAACCAGTCCTGTGCCGATTTCGATGCGAGCCGCTCGAGCAGCAGTGGCCGGAGCTCCTCGCGGTTGTCGTTGCGCTTTCCGACGGTGGCGAACCGGTTGTCGTCGGCCAGCCCCGGTGAGCCGAGGGCGGTGACGAGTTTGCGGAATTGGCTGTCGTTGCCGGCAACGACGATGAGGTCACCGTCGCCAGTGGCCAACGGTTCGTAGGGGAAGAGGCTGAGGTGGGAGTTACCCATTCGGTGCGGGACAACGCCGCCGGCGACATACGCCGAGGTCTGGTTCACCAGGGCTGACAGCGCGGTCGACAGCAGGTTCGTCTCGATCTGCTGCCCCTCTCCAGTCACGTCGCGGTGATGCAGGGCCGCGAGGATGCCGATCGCGGAATGCAGTCCGGTCATCACATCGAAGACGGAAATGCCGGCGCGGTAAGGCGATCCGTCGGGGCTGCCGGTGAGGCTCATCAGGCCGGACATGCCTTGTACCAGCAGGTCATAGCCAGGCAGCGCTGCCCCGCCGGCGGACCCGAAACCGCTTATGGAGCAGTAGATGCTGCGCGCGTTGAGCGCCGCAACCGAGCCGTAGTCAAGGCCGAAGCGGTCCAGGCCGCCGGGTTTGAAGTTGTGGATGAAGACATCGGCGCGGGTGGCCAACGCGTGCGCCACCGCTTTGTCCTCAGGATCTCCCAGGTCCAGAACGATGGAGCGCTTGTTGCGGTTGATCGCCAGGAAATACGTGCCGACATCGTCACGCATTGGGGGGACCCAGTGCCGAGTGTCATCACCTGCGGGACTCTCCACCTTGATCACCTCGGCTCCCAGATCAGCGAGCAGCATCGTCGCGTACGGGCCGGCAAGCACCCGGGAGAAGTCCGCGACCAGGATCCCCGAAAGCGGGCCTTGCCTCGATTCGGTCGATACACCCTGATTCGATCCACTGTCGTGGGCGCCCATCTGAACTCCAAACGTCGCTAGCCGGACATCTGTCCGCTACTTTGGTCTTCGCGATGTGCCAATGTCAAGTCAGTGGTGCTTGTCAGATGGCGACCGGGTGGCTCAAGGTGACCTCGGCGTGGGGGCGTGACTGCCACAGCGCCCATTCGGCCGAGACGTCGCTTGCCGTCCTGAGCAGGTGTGGCAGGT
>DAITND010000249.1:0-1724 GCA_036834825.1 Dermatophilaceae bacterium | reverse complement strand
GCAGGGCGGGAAACCGGGTGCCGATTTCGACGCGAAGCGCAATGATCTTGGGAACCGCAACCCGTGCGACGTAGACGATGTCTGATCCGTCCAGCTGTGCCATCGAGGATGATTCGCCAGTCTGACGTACCAGGGCCTCCAAGTGTGGGCGAGCGATCTGCCACAGTCCGAGCGAGCTCACATAGGACATCCCCAGCTGCAGTACCCGCGGCGTGAGGGTGAACGAGTTCTTCGCAACCCTGACGTATCCCAGCTCTTCCAAGGTCAGCAGCAGCCGGCGAGCGGTAGGCCGTGCGAGGTCAGTCGCAGCGGCGATCTCGGTCAAACTCATCCTTGGCCGCTCAGCCTCGAAACATCGCAGAATATCCAGACCCCGGGCAAGAGCTTCCACGAAGTCCGGCCCTGTTCCACGCCCTGCCATCGTGCCTCCAGTCTCCGCACTTGGGACCTACAGATAGTCGCACAGCGGACCAAGCGCCGCACAGGGCATTCGGGATTCCGCCGAATCTATTGACACCATCGTAACCGTGGTGCATCGTTCTTGTTACGCCGTCTAGCGGACAAGTGTACGTCACTGTCAGACGACGCCTGGCGAAATGTCAGCTGGTCCGGGTGTGAACGAGGGAAGGGGCGTTTGGTGGCGAAGCTTGTCGCGATCTTGGCGACCACGCATCATCCGTTCTACTACCGCACGAGCCAGCTCGCGCCGGAGGAGGCGCCGCCGTTCGCGGCGGAATGGGTGCGCAAGGTCGAGGCCTACCGCCAGACGTTGACCAGGACCCGTCCGGACGTGCTGGTCATGGTGGGCTCGGATCACATGCATCAGCTGTGGCTGGACAATATGCCGCAGTTCCTGATCGGCAAGGCACCGTTCTATGACGGGAACTACTACAACGAGGAGCGTGAGTTCGGCCTGCCGCGCCTGCTGCTGCGGGGGGACGAGCAGCTGTCGGCCTACATGCTGCGGGAGGGGATCGACAAGGGCTTCGACCTTGCCTTCTCCAACGAGCTGCGGGTGGATCATTCGATCACGTGCCCGATCTTCACGGTGCGGCCGCAGAATGACCTGCCAATCGTGCCGATCTACACGAACATCTTCGCTCCGCCACTGGCGCGTCCTGAGCGGTTCGTGAAGCTTGGTCAGACGATCCGGGAGCTGATCGACGCGTGGCCGAGCGATCTGCGGGTGGCGGTGATCGGGACCGGTCACCTGTCGCTGGAACTCGGCGGTCCCCGCCAGTTCGGCGCGCATGGTCCGGATCCCGAATTCGACGCCAGAGCCGTGGAGTGGATCGCGAACGGTGACATCGACGGCTGCCTGGCCAACGTCACCCTCGATAGCCTGCACGCGCCCGGCAACGCCACCCACGGGTTCATGGATTTCATGTTGATGATGGGGATAGCTGGCTACAACAAGGCCGACTACGCCGACAATCTCGACCTGTTCCACACGATGGAGGCCTACTTCACGTGGTACCCGAACGGAGTCGACGCATGAGTGGGCACGCATGGAGCCAGCCATTGGCGACTAGTGGGGGAGGTGTATCGGCGTGAGCAAGTACCTGCTGAACAAGTTCTTGTTCACCATCGACCGCGACCCTGAACTTGTCGAGCGTTACCGAACGGACCCCTCGGCAACCGTGACGTGGTGGGAGGCCGAGCGAGCCAACCAGTTGTTGAACAGCATCCCCGGTGAGGCCTCGACCTGGCTGTCCTTCACTAAG
>DAITND010000248.1:0-3924 GCA_036834825.1 Dermatophilaceae bacterium | reverse complement strand
CCGGAGTGTTTGACCACGGCCCGGGCGCTGGCGAAGCGGGTCAGGTCGCCGGTCTCAGCCAAGATGGTCGCGCCACCCAGAGCGGACAGGCCAACGATCGAACAGACCAGCTCGCTGAGCTGCAGCTCGTCGAGCACCGCGACCATGCGGGCCTCGGCCTCGCCCAGGCGTCGCTGGGTGTCGCGGAAGTCATCCAGCAGGAGCTGCGCCCGCTCCAACGCGCCGGGTCGGTGAATGGTCACGCCCCGGGGGTCGGCGGCGGCTACGAAGAGCAGCCGCACGATCCGAAGACACGGCCTTTTCCCTTGCCGGGCAACGACTTCTCGCCGTACAGCGGCTTCGAAGCGCGCCGGGCCCAGGCGCCGCAACCGGGCCGGGTCACCATCGGTGCGGGCAAGGATGACGCTCATCCCGGCGAGCCAGGTCCTGGAGCGGAACGGCTGCTTGGCCGTGTCCAACGATGCCGGCCACACGCACTCGAGCAGGTCACGGATCTGCTGGACCTGGCTGACCGTCTCAGCGAGCAGCCGTTCGCGGCGGGCCCCCAGGTGCCGCAACCGTCCCCACCTCTCATCCAGGGGTTCGGGGACGTAGCAGCGTAGCTGCGCGGTCAGCCTCGCGATCAGCACAGCGTCTTTCTCATCGGTCTTGTCGAAGGTCAGGTCCTCGCTGCGCCGCGCCCACGAAGTCAGCAAGGTCTGCACGCAGACGAACGCCATACCCCGATCTGCTGCCAGCTGGCCAAGCACCCGCCAACGATGCCCGGTCGGCTCACATGCCACCGTCACCCCAGCGAACCCGGCCTTGCTCGCTTGGTGGCCCGCCCAGTCCAACGCCAACCCAAGATCCCACGCCCGGCAGCGGAACGTCCGCCGCGCCAGGACCTTCGAGTCATGGTCGGTCACTACCACCATCTGCTTGTTATCGGCCAGATCGATCCCGACGATCGCATTGCACACCGGCACCAACACCAGGGGTCCTGACATAGCGGTTGGCCTGGGCGCCGCGTCGGCTCGTTGACCTGCAGATTCATGTTTTCGGGGCTCGTCCCCCTGCTTTGGTGTGAGATATACCCATGCGGTGTTTTAGGACGGACCAGACGCGAAAATGGTGAACGTGATGACGACCCATCTCCCCTCATCCCTGGTGGCGCACGCCGGCGGCAAGCTGTGTGAGCACCTCACCGCAGCCCAAGCCCGTTACCCCGGCATCGATCTCGTCCTGCGGCCTGAGGCCAAAACCCACCTTTGACCCCGCAAGGACTTTCGCACCATGTCGGGAGTCCTGAACACACGTAGCCGAGAAAGTCTGGCGTTTCGGTTGCGGTCACCCCGGGAGACTCCATTACCGTTGCTCATTGAACGTCCTCCTCTGCGAATAGGGACATCAAGCCCGACAAGCGCATCAGGAGGACGTTCTTACGTCGCGCACCGACACGCAGAACGTCTTTCTATGCCGCGATGCGCGCCTCTAGTAGCCGCGAGTGAACCCTTGTTTGAGCTCAGACCGAGTTTCCGGGGAAGTGATCGTCCGAAGTAGCCGAGTTTGCGGATGTTGCTGGCACGGAGCGAGCGGGAGTTGGCAGTTCCCGAAGCGGTCAATGGACGCGGGCCTAGAACCGATTGCTCTTTCCCAGATTGCACTCCTGGCAAAGGGTTCGAAGATTGTCGTCGAGGGTTAGACCTCCCCTACTAACCGGGACGATGTGGTCCACATGCAGCGTCACGCCGTCCGACACCTTGGCGCCGCACATCTGACAGCTCGAATTGTCTCGGTTGATGATCCGCGCACGTTGCGCAGTCGACATCTTGTTGCGTTCCTGCTGACGCAAGAACTGCGTTGTGCCCCTAGAGTCGCGGATGCGCTTCACTTCGTCGATTCCGTAGCGCAGCCCGTCGAAATCCCACCCCAGTGCTCGCGCGTAGGAGTTCTGTCCTTGTGGACTCGTGTAGGTCACGGTGCACTTGACCTCGGCGACGCACTGCGGTTGTCGCAACTTCCGCTTCTTGTACAGCCTGTGCTCAATCTTGCGAAACTTCTCTGCGCTCAGGCGGTCCGTTGTCGGGCGCCCCAAGCACGTAGCGATCTTGTCGTACAAGACCTCGTACTCGACATAGAAGGCGACGTCACGTTGGCGAGCATCGATGTTCCGCCGAACTTCCGACTCGATATTGCCGATCGACTGGAGGAAGAACGTGCGGAGGTCGTAGCGGTCGTACTTGACCTTTGAGTTGACCCTGTCCACGAACTCGTACCGCAGCGGAGGATGGTAGCTCAGGCGTAAGCCGTGCTGGTCGTTCAACAGCTGCAGCTGCGCGAGTGCGGCACTGCTCTCGATGACAATGGACCGGTGCCGGCTCGCGATGGTGAGCCAGATGGCCAGCCCCGCAAGCGCTGCAGCGATCGCCAACGAAAGCGCGACCGTTGCCGCTACATCTTCATTCACGGGCCGGACCATACTCTGCAGCGGCCCGTTGTGGTGGGCAGTTTAAGAACTCAGACCGTTTGCTCGCTCCCGCGCGATGGTCTTTCAGCCGTGGTTCCCGCGCCGGATGCACGGCGCCTGTCGCGCGCTCGCGTCTCTCCGAGTCTCGATCGTTTAGCCAGCCGAGGGCAACTCAGCCGCGGAAGTGGGCGCGAACCCGTTGGACTTGGTGAGGTGTCAGTTCCCAACGGGCGTAGGGCACGCTTTGCCAGCCCTGGTCGCGGAGCCACTGGCGGATGGCCCTGTCGCTGACCCCCAGCTCGGCCGAGAGCTGCTTCGGAGTGATCGGCTCGGTCATCTTCCGAACGATAATCAGTTCTGCGAACGTGGGGCCGATAAACCCGCTGACGCGCCGCAATCCGCGCCAACTTCAACGTGCGTCATACCGCCGCGAACCGGCGAACACCTGTCAGGCAGCCGCTCGGGGAGAGAAACCGACGGGGATCGCGGAACGTTGCGGCGTAACCTTGGAGTCGCCCGCGGTTCAACATCACTGGGGTTGCGAAACAGGTCGCCCGCCGCCGGACGTAGCACTGGCGGCCGCGAGAACGCATAGTGCCCGGACGAACAGGCAAGCCTTGCCGGAGCGGCCGATGACATGCTTGGCCACATGATCAGGAGCGGGGAACACGGAGAGACGGCATCGTCGGGACCGGCAGCAGCCGCGGGGATCCCCGAGGAGTTTTTCATCTTTGTCGACCAGTCCCACCCGATGGCCCAGCACAACTACAGGCTCACAAAGACCTTCACGTCCCGCTTTGCCGACCGTCTGTACACCGCCGAGGGACGAAGCGCCCTCGATGACGGGCAGATCGACCCAATGCCGTTCGCGCCGAACCCCAACGCCGACCCGTCGCTCAGTCCGTTCGCCGTGAGGGCCATGAACGACTACCGGATCGAGTGGGACGCCGAGCTCTGCCGGAAAGCGATCGTCCCGCAGGCGCCGTCGCGGATGTCGGCGGTGTTCGCGTTCGGCGACGTCGAGTCGTGCGTGGCTGTCAACAACGCTTATGGGTGGGGGCTGGAATCGGTGCGCAAGTTCGTCCTGGTCGACCCAGAGCACTCACGGGTTGCGCGGGTGAACATGGAGATCATCTCGTTGATGCGGGCGACCTACCCACTGGCGGCGTGGCAGCCGGAACACCTCCACGAGATCTGGCGCAACTACTGGACAGGCGGGGAAGAACTGACGGTCGAGACACCGGACTTGGGGGACGGTCAGAATTGGACTCCATGGAGTTGCGGCGTGGTGTGGGAGTACCTGATCGAGGGCACAGTCCACACCACAGACGACACTCCAGTATTCAACTGACGGCGTCCGATCGCCGACATGAAGCTCGCGTCATTCCGCCGCCTATCGCCCACCGTGGGGCAGGCATCACAGCGCCCAGATAGACGCGGCACGAAACTGGGACCGTCATGCGTCCGGCCTCAGCGGC
>DAITND010000247.1:0-3935 GCA_036834825.1 Dermatophilaceae bacterium | reverse complement strand
AGGATCTGTGTCGCGGTGAGCCAGGGCCAGTGTGCCGTGGGCGAGGCCGAGGGTCATCAGTTGCTGGGGGGAGAGAGTGAGTTGTCCCGCGATTTGAGGGATTGCGGCGGGTTCTTGTTTGAGGATGGCGGCGGCCGATTCGGGTGCGATGACGGCGAGGTAGCTGTCGGGCGCCATCCAGAGGTTGTCGGGGTTTATCAGTGCTATCGCTGCGCCAGAGACTCCTTGTCCGACGACGACGGAGAGGACAGGGACGGTGCATGCCGCGAGTCGTTGCAGGAGTTCGGCGATGGCGGTTCCGACACCGCTGAGTTCAGCCTCGGGACTGTTGTCTGCACCTGAGGTGTCGATGAAGGTGACGACGGGAAGGCACAGCCGGTCCGCGAGCGCCAGGACGCGGCTGGCGGTGCGGAATCCGCTGGCGTGGGCGGTGCCACCGAGTTGGCAGATGAAGGCGATTGTGCGCCCGTCGCGGCGTCCGAGCCCGCAGCGTAGTTGCGGGTCGAGGCCGCCGGCTCGGTCACCTGACAGGGGTGCGGTGGAGTCGAAGTAGTCGCTGAGGTAGCGCTCGCTGCTGGTCCGCTGGGGGCTGCGGGCGGCTTGGACGCTGCCCCATCCGCTGGGGGGTGGGGCGGTCGGCTCCCGGGTCAGGGTGGGGATATCGGGTGGGGCGGTGTCTCCGCGCGTGAGGGGTGAGAGGAGGTGGAGATAGTTTGCCACGGTGTCCGCTAAGGCCGCATCTTCGGCGACGACGTCGATGAAGCCGGCCGCGTGTTTGCCTTCACCGCTTGATGGTGACTGTTTGTGCACGAGGCCCGGCCGTACCCGGTTGCCGGCGAAGGCCACTTGTGAGCCTGCGCGGGCGATGATCACGTCCGCTGCTGCGGTCAGGGCCGCCCAGATCCCGCCGGTGGTGGGGTCGTCCACGACTGCGATGTGTGGCGCTCCGGCGGCAGCCAGACGGACGAGCGCCCGGGCGATGTAGGCCATCTGGAACAAAGCGACGGTGCCTTCCTGCATGCGGGCGCCACCGGATCGGGCGACGGACACGAGGGGCCAGCGGTTGCGGGTTGCCTCCTCGATGGCCTGCACGATGAGGGTTCCTTCGACTTGGCCCATGGACCCGCCGAGGAAGTCGAAGCGGAACGCGATGGCCACGCACGGCTGGCCGTTGACGAACGCTGTGCCCGCGGTGACGGCCTGCGGACTGCCCGTTCGGTCCCGGGTCGCCTCCAGTTCTCCCGGATAGCCCGGCCACTGCAGCGGGTCTGCGCTGCATACCGGGTTAGGGAACGGCTCGAACCGGGTAAACAGCAAGGCACTGGCCGTCGGGGGGGTTGCCTGTGCGTCCTGGCCTAGATACTCCAGCTCTGGTTGGGCGCCCATCTGTCTCGTTTCACCTCATCGGTGTGTTCACCCAGCAGCGGCGGCGGCGTCGCGGGCGCCTGCTCGGAGCGGCTGAATCTCAGTGGGTTACCGGGAAGCCGGATGGCGCCCAGGGTGGGGTGCTGGACCTCAGTAATGAGACCCTCGGCCGCCAGGTGCGCGTCGTTATAAACCCGGTCCAGGGACTTGACTTCGCCGGCTGGGACACCAGCGGCGGCGAACACCGTCATCCAGTGTCCTACTGCGTCGGATTTGAGTTCGGTGTTGATCAGCTCCTTGAGCTCGCTGGAGTTGACGAGCCGGGCGGCGTTGGTGCTGAAGCGTTCGTCGTCGGCGCCCAGGCGCATGAGGGGCGCGAAGCGCTGCCAGATGTCGTTGTTGCCGACGGCGACCACGATGGGGGCGTCTGCGGTCCAGAACATCCCATAGGGACAGACGGTGGGATGGTGGTTGCCCGACGGTTCCGGGATCTCTCCGGCGATGAGGTAGCGGGTGGCTTGGAAGGTCTGGATGCCGATCAGTCCTGCCAGCAGCGAGGTGTGGACGTGTTGGCCAAGCCCGCTGCGGGTGCGCTCCAGCAGCGCGGTCAGGACCCCGATCAGCCCGAACAGGCCCGCGGTGACGTCGGCTATCGGCACGCCGGCCTTGGTGGGTGTATCCAGCCCGGTCAGTCCCATCAGCCCTCCTTCGGCCTGCAGGATCTGGTCGTAGCCGACTCGGGCCCGGTCCGGGCCAAGCGAACCGAACCCGCTGATCGACAGACAGACAAGGGAGGGGTTGAGTTTGCGCAGAACGTCTGCGGACAGGCCGAGTCGATCCATCACGCCGGGGCGGAAGTTCTCGACCACCACATCGGCTCGCCGCAGCAGCGACTTCAGGGTGTGGAGGTCCTCGCTCGCTCGCAGGTCCAGAACGACGCTGCGTTTGTTGCGGTTGGTCGATAAGAAGTACGTGCTCTGCTCCTGCCCGGCGGGCCCCACGAACGGAGGCCCCCAGTGGCGCGTGTCGTCGCCACTGCCCGGTCTCTCGACCTTGATGACCTCAGCTCCGAGGTCTCCTAGCAGCATCGTGGCGAACGGGCCTGCCAACACCCGCGACAGGTCCACCACCGTCAGTCCCGCCAGCGGTGGACCCTGGGGCTGGCCCAGCTCGGATCCGGGCACCGTGTCGGGGTCGGAACGTGGGGGCGGTGCGTGTTCGGACATCAGGAGGCTCCTCTCATACAGCGGCCGGCGTCGGGGGTACACAGTGGCCGCCGACGTGTTGCGCCGCCGACGGCCACCCGGATCACGGCGTGGCGGCGCCGAGTGCGGCGGCGCTCATGTTGGCGACCTGCAGCTCGTTGCCTTTGGCGTCAGAGCTGAATGCGCCGTAGGAGCCGAAGGTGTTCCTGTACTTGTTGTAGTCGAGGCTGCCGCTAGCCCCCTCGTAGTTGATCTTCTTACCGGCCTTGAGCAGGGTCAGGCGCGAGGGGTAGGTGTAGCAGGCTGTTCCGCCCGGGTTCGTCACCTGGGTCATGTCCTTGGCCACGGTCGTGCCGTCGGTGGTTTTGGCGAAAGTCTCGGCGAGAGCCAGGGAGATGACCGCGTCGTAGGCGTAGTTGGCGTTGGCCAGCGGCTGCTGTCCGGCATGAGGGTGCCGAAGGCTTTGAGGAACGCGTCGTTGCCCTGCCCGGTGACTGACGTGCCGTAGATGGAGACGAGGTGGTCGTGGGCCACCGGATAGGTGATCGCCTTGAGGTAGTCCGATCCGGAGGTGACGTCGGTGCCGACCATGGGGATGGCCAGGTTGTTGGCCTGCTGGAGCTCGCGGAACAACACCGCTGCGGTGGGCGCGTCGGTCTGGGTGAAGATGACGTCCGGGTGGGCCGAGATTACGTCCTGCACCTGAGCCCGGTAGGAGGTCTGGCCCGGGGCAACGTTCACAGACTTCACGATATGGCCGCCGAGCTTCTCAAACGCGGCCTGGATGGGGGCAAGCAGGGTCTGCGCGGCGACGTCGTTGTAGAAGAGCAGCGCCGCGTTCGTGTAGCCCTTCTGATGGGCGTAGAGCGCCATCGCCACGCCAAGCTGGGAATCTGAGGGGCTGTCCCGGAACAGGAACTGGTCTGTCTGCTTGTCCCGGGAGGTGTCCCCACCCTGGAACTCATCAACGAGCTTGCTGGAGCGCAGGATCGGTTCGACTGCGGCGATTTCCTGTGTCTCCGGGCCGATGATGCCCGCGACATTCTTGGACAGGAGACTCTGCGTTGCGGGAACTGCGTCGGCGAGGTCGCAACTGGTGTCGGCGTGGGCCAGATCCAGCTTCTTGCCCAGCACCCCGCCCGCGTCGTTGACCACTTTCTGCGCGACCTCAGAGCCTTGCAGCATTGACTGCCCGAGGCTGGCCAGGCGTCCGGTGAAGCAGGACAGCACGCCGTAGCTCACGGTGGCACCGTCGGCGGTGCTGCCTTTTGCGGAACCGGCGCACGCGGTTAACGCCAGGAGGACAACCGCGGCTCCCGCGACCGCCCCTGTACTGCGCTTTACTCGCACGATTGCACTCCCATC
>DAITND010000246.1:0-3936 GCA_036834825.1 Dermatophilaceae bacterium | reverse complement strand
GCCATGGCACACCCTGACGGGGCGGATGCATTTCTACCTCGACCACGACTGGATCTGCGAGCTCGGTGAGGGGTTGCCGGTATTCCGGCCGCCGCTGAGCATGTCGGCCTTGTTCGGCGAGCCCAAGATCGGCCAGACCGGTGAGATGGGCCCGGGAGGTGAGCTGGGCGTGACCGTGCGCTACCTGACACCCCACAGCAAGTGGTCCATTCACTCGGAGTACCAAGACAACCTGTTCATGCTCTCGCTGTCCCGCGGAGGCCAGACCATCTGGATCAGCAAGGAAGACGCAGCCAAGGTCGGCATCCACGACAACGACTGGATGGAGGCGGTCAACCGCAACGGGGTCGTGGTCGCGCGGGCGATCGTCAGCCACCGGATGCCCGAAGGCACCGTCTACATGCACCATGCCCAGGATCGGCTGATCGATGTCCCGATCGCCGAGACTTCTGGTCAGCGAGGCGGCATCCACAACTCGCTGACTCGTCTGATGATCAAGCCGAGTCACCTGATCGGTGGCTACGCGCAGCTGTGTTACGCCTTCAACTATCTCGGCCCGACGGGAAACCAGCGCGACGAGGTCACCATGATCCGCCGTCGCTCGCAGGAGGTGCAGTACTGATGCGCGTGATGGCCCAGATGGCGATGGTGATGAACCTCGACAAGTGCATCGGATGTCATACCTGCTCGGTCACCTGCAAGCAGGCCTGGACCAACCGGTCCGGTACCGAGTACGTGTGGTTCAACAACGTCGAAACCCGCCCTGGACAAGGGTATCCGCGCGGTTACGAAGACCAGGAGAAGTGGAAGGGCGGCTGGACTCTGAACCGCCGCGGCAGGCTCGCGCTCAAGGGCGGTGGTCGCCTCCAGAAGCTTGCGACCATCTTCTCCAACCCCAAGCTGCCCTCGATCTCGGACTACTACGAGCCGTGGACCTACGACTACAGCACCCTGACCGACGCCCCGGCGCAGAAGCACACGCCGGTTGCCCGGCCCAAGTCGCTGATCACCGGCAAGAACATCAACATCGCCTGGAGCGCGAACTGGGATGACGACCTTGGTGGCTCCATCGACCACGGGCACAAGGACGTGATGCTCAAGAACATCGCCGACAAGGTGAAGTTCGAGTTCGAGCAGACGTTCATGTTCTACCTGCCGCGGATCTGTGAACACTGCCTGAACCCCTCGTGTGCTGCCTCCTGCCCATCGGGCGCGATCTACAAGCGGGCCGAGGACGGCATTGTGCTGGTGGACCAGGACCGGTGCCGCGGTTGGCGGATGTGCGTCTCGGGCTGTCCCTACAAGAAGATCTACTTCAACCACAAGACCGGCAAGGCCGAGAAGTGCACCTTCTGCTTCCCCCGCATCGAGGTGGGGCTGCCGACCGTCTGCGCCGAGACCTGTGTGGGTCGCCTCCGCTACATCGGCCTCATGCTGTACGACGCGGACAAGGTGCTGGAGGCTGCCTCCACCACCGATGACCACGGCCTGTACGAGGCGCAGCGAGGTGTCTTCCTGGACCCCAACGACCCGACCGTAATGCGCGAGGCCGAGGCGGCAGGCATACCCAGGGACTGGATCCTGGCTGCTCAGCGCTCACCTATCTGGGCGCTGATCAACACCTTCAAGGTCGCCCTTCCATTGCACCCGGAGTACCGCACCATGCCCATGGTCTGGTACATCCCCCCGTTGTCACCGGTGGTCGACATCGTGCGCGACACCGGCCATGACGCGGAGGATGGCGAGAATCTGTTCGCGGCGATCGAGGCCCTGCGTATCCCGGTTGAGTACCTCGCCGAGCTCTTCACCGCCGGTGACACGGCCCCGGTCGACGCGGTCCTGCGCAGACTGGCGGCCATGCGTTCTTACATGCGCGAGATCAACATGGGCCGCCCGGCCGACGAGTCCCTTGC
Organism: Dermatophilaceae bacterium; assembly: GCA_036834825.1. Lineage (GTDB taxonomy): Bacteria > Actinomycetota > Actinomycetes > Actinomycetales > Dermatophilaceae > UBA4719. The sequence goes on along the minus strand of DAITND010000246.1, from coordinate 2,023 downwards.
CGCAGCAGTCGGTATGACTGGGGTCGAGATCCAGGACATGTTCCGGCTTCTGGCGATTGCCAAGTACGACGAGCGTTACGTCATCCCGCCGGCACACGCCGAGCAGGCGCATTCTCTCGAGGAGCTCGCGACCGAGTGCAGCCTGGACTTGGAGGGCGGTCCGGGCATGGGCGGCTCGGGTCCGTTCGGTGAGGGCTCGGGCGTGCCGACCCCCATCGCGGTGGAGAACTTCCAGATGCTCAAGGATCGACAGACCAGCGACTCCGTGGTTGAGACCGATCACCGTCGCGGCCGCACCAACCTGCTCAACTGGGACGGCAAGGGCAAGCCCCCGGGGCTGTTCCCCAAGAGCCATGACAACAAACCCAAAGATGACTCAGCGCAGTCGGACTCGCCGGGGGCAGACTCATGAGGGTCAAGGCTCGGGCGGCGGGCAGGTCGCGGCAGCAGAGCGGCCTCACCGACACGCAGCTGGTTCTTGCGTGGCAGAGCGCCTCGCTGTTGCTGGGCTATCCCGACGAGGAGCTCCTGGCTCGTGCGGGGCTGTTGCGCGATGTGGCAGCGAGGTTGCCCGCCACGATCGCCGATCCGATGACGGCCTTCCTGGTGCATCTCGAGGCCACCGCGCTGCCGGAGCTGGCCGCGGATTTCGTTTCGACCTTCGACCACCAGAGGCGATGCTGCCTCTACCTGACATATTTCGAGCACGGCGACACCCGCAACAGGGGAGTCGCACTGTTGCGGTTCAAGACGGCGTATCGGCAGGCGGGCATGGTTCTGTCTGACGCCGAGCTGCCCGACCACCTCGGTGTGCTGCTCGAGTTCGGTGCCACCGCCGATGTCGCTGTGGCGCGGGCCTTACTGCTGGAGCACCGCGCCGGCCTTGAACTGCTGCGTCTGGCGTTGGAGGACGCCCACTCGCCGTGGGCCCTGGTGCTCAAGGCGGTCAGCGCGACGTTGCCACCTCTGGCCGGTGATGACCGCGAGGCAGTCATGAAGCTTGCCGCGCAGGGCCCCCCTGCCGAGGAGGTCGGACTCGCACCGTTCGCCCCGCCGGAGTACATGCCTGAGCCCGGTGGCGGCAATGGCAGACCTGGTGGCGCTGTCGCCCTGCCGTCGCCCACCTACGCGCCCGCCAGTACGCGTGCCAGCAGAGGAGCCCGAGGATGAGAGTGACTACACCCACAAGTGGGCTGGACACCTTCCTGTGGGTCGTCTTCCCCTACATCTGTCTGACCACCTTCGCCGTCGGGCACTGGTGGCGTTACCGGTACGACAAGTTCGGCTGGACCACGCGGTCTTCGCAGCTCTACGAAAGCCGGATGCTTCGACTGGGCAGCCCGCTCTTCCACTTCGGCATCCTGTTTGTTCTTGGCGGCCACGTCATGGGGTTGGGCGTCCCCAAACCGTGGACCGATTTCGTCGGCATCTCCGAGGGCGTCTATCACTTCATGGCGGTCAGCGTCGGGACGGTGGCAGGCATCTGCACCGTTGTCGGCATGGCGATCCTGATCTACCGGCGGCGGACGGTCGGTCCGGTGTTCTCGGCAACCACCCGGATGGACAAGACGATGTACGTCTTCTTGGGGACTGTCATCGTGCTGGGCATGGTCAACACGACCTTGGCCAACATCTTCGGCCACTACGACTACCGGGAAGGCGTGTCCGTCTGGTTCCGTGGCATCTTCCGGTTCTCGTTGCGTCCCGAGTTGATGGCAGCGGCACCGATTGGGTTCAAGCTCCACGCTCTGGCAGCGTTCTCGCTGTTCGCGCTGTGGCCGTTCACCCGATTGGTGCACGTCTTCAGCGCGCCGCTGGGGTACCTCACCCGCCCGTACATCGTCTACCGCAGCCGTGACGACCAGCTCGGCAGTCGTGCCCCACGCCGCGGATGGGAGAAGGTCAAATGACCGACACCGCAAACCCCACTGCGGTCAGGGCGGCCCGGGAAGGGCAATAGGGACTAGCTGCAATACCGTTCAATTAGACCACCGCAGACTGTTCTGGTAGCCGGTTGGGTTGG
>DAITND010000245.1:0-3938 GCA_036834825.1 Dermatophilaceae bacterium | reverse complement strand
CAGATGAGTCCGATCATGAAGAACTTTCCCCGCGAAGACCGCTTCGGTGGGGGGTTCCAGCCAGCCACCGTCTCGGCATGATCAGGGTTCTGCAGTTCGGTCACCCAAAAAATCTACAGTCGGTCCCTGAGAACCTTATGCAAGATGCCGTCGTCCGGCGACACCCGACTCTGCGGCCTCGTGTCGTGGATCAGGCCACAGGAAACTTTGCCCGAAGAGCGTGCGCGGAGGATCCCCTCGTGCCGCGACGGATCTGCTTCGACGCCGGTCGGCTCGGCCGTGTTCGCCCTTCTCCCGGCTGTCCGCAAGTCGCTTGGCTAGGCGAGCAACTCCTCGCCTAATGGTCCCCCAACTCCCAACGCCACCGGCGGCCCATCCGCCTCCGGGAGCACGACCGCTGTCGACGTCGTGACTGAATCCACGGGCCTCGGTGGCGTCTGTCAGTGTGGACCGTCGAACACCGAGACCAAGGCGAGGCAGCCCGTCAACGGCGTTCACTCGTGATTGATTGCGTCAACCGGTCACACAGATGACTTGCGACCGCCGAAGATCCGCTCCACAAAGGAGGCCTTCGGGGGGCATTGGCAGCGCTTGGACTTCGACACGCCGGCCATCACCTGATTGACGTGCTGGCCGCAGCCAGCCCACGTCGCGTTGCCGCACCTGCGGCAAGTCACCTGTCGACACATAGGGCGTTCCTCCTGAGGGTTGACCGAACAAAAGAGATCCCACCATACCCCCCGGGGTGTAGTGGTCTCTGCATGGCGACTGGTCGAACCGCTGCGCCCCCCCGGCCAGCACGCGTGCCGCAACACAGGTTTCGTGCAGAGGTTTTGAACAGTGGGCCTGTGACTCGCAGCGGTAAGTGGCACGGTCATAACGGGGCTATTTGGCAGGTCGCCCGTTCCGCAAGCCGACCCGTCACCGGAGATCGATCCAACGCGCGACGAACGGCGCATGATCGTGTGTCCCAGTTCCTTGGTAGTGGGACGGCCTCCTCGCCGGCCAGGTCCGCTCGTCCCGTCCGTATGAAGGGGGTCCCATAAGTTAGGCCCAAAAGTCTGTGCCGAAAGTGCCGTACGAGTACGACCTTCGGTACGGTCGGCGGATGGATCTCGGGCACCCACCGATTCACCTCACAGCCACATCACCTTGCTGCCGTGCTGAGAGATGGCTGAGTACTTCGTTGATGATCAGCTGCGCTGCCACGTCGATGTCGTAGCCGGATGGGTCGTCGACGATGAGGTTGTTCGTGTCGGCACGGAAGTCGGTGTGTCTGAGGTGATCGTGCAGGGTATTGATCGCGGCCTTGGCGGTCAGCCCGTCGGGGCGGTAGGGCTCGAACGCGGCGAGTAGCTGCTGGCCGGTCAGGTCGAGGCTCGGGTCAGTCAGCGCCAGCCACATGTCGTACAGGTCACGGCCCTTGCGCCGCTGGTAGAGGGCGCGAATCTTGGTCGCCACCAGTTCGGCGAGGCTGAAGGTATGGACGTCGGCCTGGCCACTCCACCAGTTCGAAGTCACCTCGTACGGCAGGCGGACGGTCGACTTCGCCGGGGATCGTTCGTGAGTGTTGACCTCGACCTTGATCTTCCGGGTGGTGTTGACGGACTCGCTGGTTGATGACGAAGGTGACACACTGGCGGATGACGGACGGCTTCGTTTCGTGGTCGGGTTGGATGTCGCCTTCGTGGTCGCGGCGTCGCGATTTGGGCATGGCTGTGCTCCGGCCGGCGACGCGGATTATGTTCTGAGCGGCCCGGTGAGCAGTCGGCCGTGGGTCATCGCGGCGATGATCTGCCAGGGCGGAGCGGTGTAGCCGAGCCGGCGCACCGAGGCGGCCGCTGCCAGACCGAGTGCCTCGACGGCGTCGGCAAGGGCCGATCCTCGCGGAACGATGGCGTCCAGGCACGGGTCAAGCTGAGGAAGGAACCTGGTCGCGAGGCAGCGAAGATCCTCGGCTCGAGCCCTGGCGGCCCGCAGCCAGCCCCGCACCGTGTCCGCGGGCACGCCCAGCGAGGACGCGATCGGCCGATGGCCGTGTCCGCCGGCGTGGGCCTGTAGCGCGAACCCAATCGTGGTGACCTCGTCGTGACGCCGAGGTAGGCAGCTGGCCGGCAGCAGCACCTGGGTAGTACCACAGGCGGTGCACCAAGCCCGCCGCGGCCGCCACGAACGCGTCCCACCGCCGGTCAGCCGCAGCGACCGGACGCGCGCGTATCCCCACGGACGCAGCCGGCCCGAGCAGGCCGGACAACACAGCGAGCCCGAGCGTAAAGACAGCTCGGCTCCAGCCTCGTGCCGCACCATCATCATGGCGACCCGTTCCCTTCACGCGGCCCAGCCTGGCATCCGGCCTGCTCAGGCCGGAAGGGGCGGTTGGTGTTGGGAGACTGACAGATCCCGGCCTGCCTGACAAGGCGAGCGCAGACCGAAGCCGAGGGCCAAGACCCGGCGCCTGATCAGGCAGAACAGCAACGACATTGACCATGACCACCATCGATGTTCACCGGACGTGTCGCCAAACCTCGCCCACATGATCAGTCAGCGAGTCGCCCTACAGGTGGTGCCGGATTCGGCGGTGTAGCGCAGGTACACCTTGGGCTGGGCCGACATCTTGGTGCGCACGTCGTAGCCGAGGCTCGTGCCGATGTGACTGATGGCCCTGGTGACTTTGCTGATGCCGCCGGCGGTGGCACGCACGTAGTCGAGATCTTCGGAATACCGGCGCGCTGGATGGAGGTACAGCTTGTGAAGACAGGTGCCACCTCGGAAGACGAGCTCGTCGCCGAGGTAGTCGTCGCCTGCGATGAGGCAGATCAGCTGGGACAGGAGCAGGTCCTGTTCGACCTGGTCCGGGGTCGGCCATGGTGCCGTGTGGGCCCATGCGGTTATCTCGTTGGTGGGGATCACAGGTCGGGGTCGATCTCGATGTTGACGGCGACCCGCCAACGGTGGTCGACGGGGCCCTCCGGTGCGCTGTGTCGGTCCAGAGCGGTGATCGGCGCGCGTCGATGCTCGCTGGCGAGCCGCTGCAAGCCGCCGGTGAGCGCAGACAAGTCGAGGGAGTCAAACAGCCGGCCGAGGCGGCGGACCGTGGTGACCGCAAAGTGCCCGGCCGCGTCAGCCAGCCCGTCTTCGGTGAGTTTCCCATCGTCGGCGAGCTCGGCGATCACGGTCGCCGCGTTGCTCAGCCCGCCAGAGCGGTCGGGGTCATCGACAAGGTCCAGTGCGGTGGTTGCAGGGGTGGCGACCCAGAAGCGGCCGGTCGGGGCGATCCGCTGTTCGCGCGGCACCTCGGCGACCCGGGCGCGGATGGCGAACTGGAGCCGGACCCGACCGAAGGTGCGGTCCTGCACCGGCGCACTGACCGCTACCTGCAGGGCCTGCGGGGCCTGGTGAGCCGCCCCGTGGACCTCGGCTGCCGACAGCCAGCCGACGTAGTAGTCGCGATCGAGATGACCCATCAGCAAGTCGATCATTTCCAGCCCGGGCAAGCTTCCGTAGACCCGGTCCTGTGGTGGAACCGGAACCCAAAGGCCGCGTGCCGGGGCGATGACACGACCCTGCTGCACATAGCGGTGCATGCGCACGCGCACCTGATCCTGCGGGATGGCGAGCGCATCTGCGGCTTCGGCGGTGGTGATCGCGGCGCGGCCTTGGGCGATCAGGTCGTCGAGCAGGTCCAGCGTTCGGGCCGCCACAACACTCACCTCCACACAGTGGCATTCAGATAGTTTCGTTAAACGTAACGTTGACGTCTCAATTCTGAGAGTACCCGATCGGCTCGAATACCGCAGCATAGCCAGCCAACGTTACGCTGAACGTAACGATAGCAACGTCGTCTGTGCATCAGCCAGCAAGTGCTCGGGTATGCCGACCCGGTTCGAAGCTGGCCACCACCACCCGGTGGTGGGCCAACACCACGCTGGCCGCGGACC
>DAITND010000244.1:0-3955 GCA_036834825.1 Dermatophilaceae bacterium | reverse complement strand
CTAGTGCCGCAGCGAACATCATCGTCCCGGACCCGAACGACTAGTCGAAGTCGTCGGCGCGCAGTTCGATTCCGGCCAGATCCACACCGAAGTACTTGAGAGTCTTCGGCGTCGTCATGGCCTGAAGGACAATCCGCAGTCGCTGCTGCGGGGCTCGACGGCCGGCTCCCAATGGCACCGTGAAGTCGAGGCCGTGGATCACGTCGCGGGGGGGTTGCGCACGCCGTCTTGCACGGGTGTGATTGTCGATCCAGGTGTTCTCAGCAAAATCCGGAGGTCTGCCATGTCCGATCACACATATCGCGTCACCGAAATAGTGGGTAGTTCTCCTGAGAGTCTCCAGCAGGCCATCCGCAACGGCGTAGCGCGCGCAGGCCAGACGCTGCGAAACCTGGAATGGTTCGAGGTCACGGAGATCCGCGGCCAGATGGCGGATGGCGCCGTTGCTCAGTTTCAGGTCGGTCTGAAGGTCGGCTTTCGGTTGGACGATGCCGGCTAGTCCGAGCCCGGCCGTCCTGGGGCCGCCTTGGACAACGACGCCCATGATCGCGGCCTTGCGCACGAGCTCGCCGTTGTCATCGCGCCCGAGGACGACGTTGAGCAGCCGTGGTTGGCAAGCATTGATCTGAACGCACGGGTTGCGCAGCCTGGTGACCTCGATGACCGCCTGGTTCCCAATGCGCAGTTGCGTGCCGCGGGGCAATGCGAACAGGTCCAGATTCACGGTGGTGATGTTCTCGCCCAGCTGGCCCGGTTGGAATCGTTGCAGGCGAACCTGCGGAGACGGGGCCGGACCGAAGCAGGGCCCCCGGCCATGGCACTACCTTCAACTTAGGCCTCTTGGGGTAGTGCTAGCAGGGCCAGAGTGAGGTGTCCGCGTGGCGGTGGCCGCAGGGTCCGGTCGGCTCGTTTGCGTGGGTAGGTGTGGCTCCGTTTGGCCTGGCGGGGGTTGGACCGGCCGAGCCGGCGAGGGGTGATGTAGGGCGGCCAGGATGTGCAGCCATGCGGCGGGGACGTGGCCGGGTGGGTGGTCAGGGGGGGAAGCGGCCGGGGCGCCGACCGGGCCGCGTACCGCGTCCAGTGCGGCGATGAATGAGAGGCGTAACGGGTCTTGGTCGGTCAGAGGTCACCATCGACCCAATCGAGGGCGGCACCCCGATCGACCCCGAACGTCGTGGCCGCCCTCTGAAGGTGAACGGATCCGGCCTCGCGGACCTCCACCGCGTTGAGCCAACGGCCTATCCCGTGGACGACGCAGGGTATCCCTAGCTTGGCTGCCAGAAGCGCACCGCCGAACTCCCACGGTTCACGGATCACCAAGTCCGGTCGCCAGCCGTCAGCAAAGGCGAGCAGGTCCAAAGCCATGGGGACCGCGGTGCGGCCACTGAAGATCTCGCCGAGGATGAACTGCTTGCCTGCGGATCCGCGGTACTGGGTGATGTCCGGGAACGCGGCATGCGGCTTCGACTCAAGCCAGTCGATCCCCGCAGACAGCCATCGCACACCAGTCGCTGCCAGCTGCGAAGAGAACGACGCCGACGATGCCAACACAACATCGTGGCCTGCCCCCGCCAGCGCACGAGCTAGCGGAACGACCGGGTGCAGATGACCGAACGCCGGCTGCACCGTCATCAGCACCTGCATCAGCCAGATGCTATCGGCTGATGCCGTGGGCCGCCGTCCGTCGTGATCGTGGTTCACCGAACAGGCGCCCCTGGCTCCTGTTCCAGATGACGAACCAGACGCGACCACCGTCAGTCGGATCGTGCCCATAGCCGGGTGGAAACCCGGCTTGCCGCGGCTCGGCCACCCTCCTGCCGGCGCTAGGGTCGTGGACTTAACCGGCGGGCACCCGTGCTCGAGCTCCAGGTGATGAGCGCGACGACACCGAGGATGATCTGGGGGACGAACGATGCGGCTCGCCACACCAGGTCGGCTGCAGTGGCAACGCTGGCGTCAACGCCGAGGGCGGTCAAGATCGCGATCATGGCGGCGTCCACGGTACCGAGGCCGCCGGGGGTGATCGGGATCATCAGCCCGATCTGTGCCACCGCGAAGGGACCGAACGCCACGAGCAGCGACGTCCCGGCGTTCTCCCAGCCCTCAACCCCGCGCAGCGATACGTAAAAGATCAGGAACTGGGTCAACGACACTGATAGCTGCGCGCACGTGATCGCAGGCCAGCGTCGAGTGACGAGCTCCGCGATGTCCCGGCGGAGCATGAGGAAGATCGTGACGGAATCGACGCTGCGGGCCTTGCGGAACCGGGCGGCTATCCGGTTGACGATCGAACCGACGCGGCGGGCGGCATTCTCACTGCGCACGATGAACGCGAGGGTGAGGATCGTCAATGCCAGCATGAGCAGGCCGAGCAAGGCAGACCAGAGGTAGGCGGAGGCGCCACGGCCGGAGAGCTGGATCGCCGCGACGCCCAGGATCGGCAGGCCGAGCGTGACGAAGATGCTCCAGACCCCGACCGCCGTGATGGCGGCCGTGCTGACGGTGGGCTCGACGCCGTACGACGCCAGCATCGCGTACTGGACGCCCAGACCGAACGCGCCGCCGGCGGGGACGCCGTTGCTGATCGCGAACGCCGCCTCGTTGAGCTGTTGGGACCGCCAGTAGGCAAGCCCCGGGGTGGCGGCGGCGAACGGCAGCCCGTAGACGGCAAGATACACAAGGACCGACATCACAATGCAGACAAGAGAACCAGCGGTCATGGCCTCCATCGAGGTGAGTGCGTCCTTGTACGACCCGATCTGCGGGATCACTCGCACGAAGATGAGCGTGATCACCGCGAGGCCGATCAGGCCGAAGAGGATCGACTTCTTCTTGTCCAGCGCCGGTCGCGCTGTTGCGCCGTCGGGCATCACCACTCCCAGGTCCTGCAGGGGCGCAACCCGCCGGTCGGGACCGTCCGTCGGGGAACCGCATTCACGAGCGGGGTACCAAGGCCCCTTGAGGTTATGCAAAGAAGTGGACCCGGCGCCAGGCGCCCTGATGGGCCGCGGGTAACGCTATCTCGTCGTCCTGCGCCGTGGCCAGCACCATGTTCGGCCCGGTCGCCGATGCTGCTGCGGGACTGGCGTTGGCCTGGCTGAGGCGCTTCGGTCACCGAGTCACTTGGGACAAGACACCTCAGATGGGAGATGGGTAATGGTCGCGTACCTTGGCATAGGGTTCTGGAAACCAAACCTTTTGCAGAGCCGAAGGAGTCCTCGTGAGCACCCTCTCGACCCCGGGATTGGCCCAACAGATCGCCAACGGCGCCCCCGCCGGACGCTGGACGCTGGACCCGCATCAGTCAAGCATCGGACTCAAAAGTAAGAGCGTATGGGGACTGATGGGCATCAGAGGAACCTTCACCGGAGTGAGTGGCGACGGTGTCCTCGGCTCGGACGGCGGCGCCACCGGCACGGTCACGATCGCAGCCGCGTCGATCGACACCAAGAACGCCAAACGCGACACCCATCTGAAGTCGAAGGACTTCCTCTACGTCGAAGACCATCCCGACATTGTCGTCACCGTCAGCAGCATCCGCACTGCCGGAGACACAATGGCCGTCGAGGGCGCGCTCACTGTGGTCGGAAAGACCATACCGCTGTCTTTTCCCGCCACTGCCACCGTCACGGGCAACACGGCCGTTCTTGACGCGACGCTCACGATCGACCGCTCTGAACTCGGACTCACCTGGAATCAGATTGGCATGGTCTCCATGAAGAACGACATCACCGTGCACTTCGTCTTTGCGCACGTCTAGTCTCTTGTGTGCGTCGGGGCAGTCCGTTGCGGACTGCCCCGACGCCCACAGAGCCCACCACTTCTGCGCCCAGGGGCGATCGAGAGACCATACCCGAACGTAGGTCGTTCCAGCAGCGGATCAACTAAGGACGCGTAAGAAAATAACCTGTACTTATACGTTTTTGGGTGTCATGGTTGTGCTATGCCGGTTGCC
>DAITND010000243.1:0-3975 GCA_036834825.1 Dermatophilaceae bacterium | reverse complement strand
GCCGGCGCCGGGGGCGGGACGCCGGCCGGCGAGACCATGATCGGGGGTATCTAGAGATGGGCTGGCAGGCCACCATGGCGACCTCTGCTGTGGTTGGTCCGGGTTCCATGACCGGACCTATGTGGATGCCGAGTGTGCCGCCAACACCGGAACGGATGCTGGCCTGGCACCCTCAGCCGTTTCCCGTGTTGCCGCTGATCGTTCTGATCCTGCTTGTGCTCTACGGGTGGGGTGTCGTCGTTCTTGCCCGCCGTGGCGTCCGCTGGCCCATCGGTCGCAGCCTGTGGTGGCTCGCCGGGGTGGGGTCCGTGCTCATGGTCACGGCCACCGCCGTTGACGGGTACGGCATGGAGCTGTTCAGCGTCCACATGATTCAACACATGGTTCTGAACATGCTCTCCCCCGTGTTCCTGGTCCTGGGCGCCCCGGTGACACTGCTGCTGCGCGCGCTACCCGTCGGGTCCGGGCCACGGGGCCGGATCCGACGCGCCATCCTGTGGCTCCTGCACACCAGGGCCATGGCCATCTTGACGCATCCGGGCGTGACGTTCGCCTTGTTCATCATGAGCCTCTACGGCCTGTACTACACCCCGGCCTTTGACTACCTGATGGGCACCTGGTGGGGCCACAACCTGATGCTGGTGCACTTCCTGCTCATCGGGTTCCTCTACTTCTGGGGAGTTCTCGGCGTCGACCCGTCCCCCCGGACATCCAGGCAGGGGCACCGCACCTTGTCGGGTCCGGTGATGTCGGTGCTGGAGGTGGCCGCCACCGCCCCGTTCCATGCCTTCTTCGGTGTGGTGGTCATGATGTCCACCACCTTGCTGGTCGGGTTCTACTCCATGCCCATGCCTGGCTGGCAGGTCTCACCCCTGGCAGACCAAGCCACCGGCGGCGGGATCGCCTGGAGCTTCACGGAGCTTCCCACGCTCTTGGTCCTGATGGCTTTGATCGTGAAATGGCACAAGTCTGAAGAGCGGACCACCCGGGCCACCGAACGGCGCCAGGCCCGTGGGGGCGACACCGAGCTGGTCGACTACAACTCCTATCTGCAATCCCTGGACCGCGCGGAGCGGGCGCAGCGCTGACATGAACCCGCCAACCCCCGGCAGCGCCCTGGTCCTGTACGCGTTCTCCCTTGGCCTGGTTGCCGCGCTGAACCCCTGCGGACTCCCGATGCTGCCAGCCTTTCTGGCGTTGTTCGCCGGTGCCCCGGCCGCCCCCGTGGGGCCGCGGATCGCCCGGGGCCTGCTTGGCGGGGCGGGGATGAGTGCCGGGTTCGTGGCGGTGTTCGGGTCCCTGGGGCTGGTGCTCGTCGGCGGCGCCCAGCTGGCCGCCGGCTGGCTGCCCTGGGTCATGATCGCGGTCGCCCTGGGCATGACCGTGGCCGGTGTGTTCACGGTGGCCGGGCGAGGACCCCGCCTTCGGCTGCCCGCGCCCCGCGTCCGGCCAGGGCGGTCGGTGCTGGCCATGGTCGCCTACGGTGCGGCCTATGCGGTGGGGTCGCTCAGCTGTTCCCTGCCGCTGTTCCTGGCCGCCGTCGGCGGATCGTTCACCGGGCGGGGGGTTCTGGCCGGGCTGTCCAGCTATCTTGCGTACGCCCTGGGCATGGGTCTGTTCGTCTGCGCGGCCGCGGTGGTCACCACTACAGCAGGTGCGGCCGCCTTGGCGCACATCCGGGTTGCCGCGCGCTGGCTTCCGGTGGTCTCGGGGACGATTCTGGCCGCCTCGGGCGCCTACCTTGCCTACTACTGGGTCAACGACCTGCGGGATCCGGCAGCAACCTCGCCGGTGACCTCAGCGGTTGATCGGGCACAGACAGGGCTCGCATCCTTGGTGGGCGCGAGCCCATTGCTGGCGGCCATCGTGCTCGGCGTGATCGTGCTGGCCTCCATCACCGTCGTCATCGCCCACACCCTCGCAGAGCCGCACGAGCACACCGACCCGGCGACCCGATCACCCTCCAGGAAAGGCGGCAATGCGCCGTGAGCACACCCCCGCAGCACGACGGTTCCACCCCTCGCGCGCACCGCCGCGTCACAGTCCTCCTCTGGGCGGCGGCGGGGCTGGCCGTAGCACTGTCCCTGGCCGCGATAGTGGCCATCGCAGCTCCCCACCCGCTTGCCGCCACCGGGACGTCCGGTGCTACCCCGGTCGAGCCGGGCATCGGCCCCGCCGCGTCCGCGCTGCTACAGCTCGACATCCTGCCCCCGCCCCGGGACAGCGCGCCGGACTTCGCCCTCACCGACCAGCACGGAAGACCCACCAGCATCTCTCAGTACCGCGGAAAGGCGGTCGTGCTGTCCTTCAATGACGACGTGTGCCAGGACCTGTGCACCCTGCTGGCCCAGGACATTGCAGCCGCCGACGCCGACCTTGGGACAGCGGCCAAGAATGTCGTGTTCCTGTCCGTGAACGTCAACCCCCTGCACACCTCCGTCAAGGACGTGAAGACCTGGACCGACAGCCACGGGCTGGGCGCCACCGCCAACTGGGTCTTCGCCACCGGCACCGCCCGGCACCTGGCCCGGGCAGCCGACCAGTTTCACGTCCCCGTCACCCTGGACCCAAAGACCCACGAAGTGGTCCACGGAACCGAGCTGTTCTTCATCGACCCGGCCGGCAAGGAAGTGGCCCTGGGGCAGTTCGGCACCCAGTCCGCCAACACGGCCCTGTTCGCCCACGCCATGGCACAGACGGCAGTCGACCTCCTGCCCCGCGCCGCCCGCAGCCCCGTCGCCGGCCCATCCGACAGTGCCGCGCCCGGAGTCGCCTTGAACAACCCGGCCCCAGGCTTCAACCTGCCGCAGCTGAACAACCCAGCATCAGATGTTTCCCTGGCTAGGACGAGAGGCAAGTACACGGTCGTCAACTTCTGGGCCAGTACCTGTAGCGCCTGCATACGGGAAATGCCGGACCTGCAGAAAGCGCACCGCACGTTGGGAGACTCGGTCGCATTCCTCGGCATCGATGTCGCCGACCCTGCCGGACCCGCCGCCGCTTTCGCCAGGAAGAGCGGGGTTACCTACCCGCTGCTGGCCGACGCCAACGGCACCGCCGCAGGCGCCTACCGAATCCCGGGCCTGCCCTTCACCGCGATCATCGGCCCGGACGGAACCCTGCTGGTCCGCCACCCCGGCACCTTCAGTGCTGAACAGCTCGAATACATCATCCAGACCCTCGAACACAGCTGATGAGGCGACGATGGCGGCGGCGGATGGCGTGGGGGCTTGCCTCGCTGGTGGTCGCGCCCATCCTGGGGGTGGCTGTCTTGTGGCCTTTGACGCCTAGCGTGGACAGCGCCGGCTATCTCGTGCGCGCGCGCCTGAGGACTCAACACAGCCCGGAGCTGACGGCGTTGCCTCGTCCGGACCGGGTGGCCCAGGCGCTGGTCGCCACTGAGGACAGCCGCTTCCGCCAGATGCCGGGCATCGACCCGATCAGTGTGGTGCGGGTGGGGCTGGCCACCCTGAGCGGGAGCAGCGACACCGGCGGCGCCACGCTGGAACAACAGCTCGCCAAGAACCTCTACTTTCCCCACGACGATGGGTTCGTCTCTAAGGTGCAGGAAGCCGAGCTCGCCCTGAAGCTGGACGTGAGCTACCCCAAGAACGAGATACTGCGGCTGTACTTGGCCGACGTGTACTTTGGTCACGGTTTCTACGGTCTGCCAGCGGCGGCCGAAGGCTATTTCGGCGTGACGCCAGCGCAGTTGAGCTGGGCTCAGGCCAGCATGATCGCCGGTCTGGTCCAGGCACCCTCGGCCTACGACCCCATACGACACCTATCTACCGGTCGCCTGCGCCAGCAACACGTTTTGCACCGACTAGTCACCACCGGCGGCCTGTCCGCGGCACAGGCTGACACCGCCTTCGCTGCGCCTCTGGGCCTGCAATGACGGCTGAGAAGCGCGGAAGTCAGAGTTCAGTGGGTGACCGCGACCAGAAAGCCGGCGACCATCGTGGCCAAGGCGTT
>DAITND010000242.1:0-4018 GCA_036834825.1 Dermatophilaceae bacterium | reverse complement strand
CAGCGCTGTGGGCTGGATCCGGAGGCCGTCCCGCAGGTCTGGTGTCTTGGGGGGCTGAGCAACGCGTCGGAACGCCCGCTGGGGCTCGGACCGACTCTGACTGTGGACACGAGCCACAACCTGCAGCGCGCGGGCGTCGTTCGGATCGCGCTGCAGATCGCCGCCGGGGCTCCAGCATCCGAGACATAACGATAAGTTACTTGACCGATAACGTCAGGCTATAGAAGACTCCCACCCGTCCCATAGGAATGGCGGGCGCCGCACGAGGCGCGAGTCAGCGCGGCCGGTGGTCGCGCGGAGAACCTGGAGCCTTGATGTCTCGACCCCCTGCTTGGCTGGCACTTGCCGTTGGCGCCGTCGTCGCCACTGTGGGACTGACGGCCTGTGGCGGGGACACCCAGGCTTCTGGTGCCGCTGCGACGGTCGTGCGCCTGGGCTATTTCCCCAACCTCACGCACGCCGCGGCGATCGTTGCCGACAAGGAGGGCTTCTTCAGTAAGCACCTCGGGGCGACCAAGCTGGAGGTCTCCACGTTCAACGCGGGACCTGCGGCCATCGAGGCGCTGAAGTCCGGTGCGATCGACGCCACGTACGTCGGTCCCGGTCCGGCCACCAACGCCTACCTCAACTCAGGCGGCCAGGCCCTCACCGTCGTCGCCGGGGCGGCCACCGGCGGCACCTCGCTGGTCGTCGACCCCTCGATCAGGAGCGCAGCCGACCTCAAGGGCAAGAAGGTGAGCACGCCCCAGCTCGGCAACACCCAGGACATCGCCCTGCGCTACTGGCTGCGGCAGCACGGCCTCAAGACCGATCTGCAGGGCGGCGGCGACGTCAGTGTCCTTCCGCAGGACAACGCCCAGATCATCGACGCCTTCAAGCAGAAGCAGATTGCCGGCGCCTGGGTCCCGGAGCCGTACGCCACCCGGCTTGTCCAGGCCGGGGGCACCGTCCTGGTAGACGAGCGCGACCTGTGGCCGGGTAAGAAGTTCGCCATCACCGTGCTCGCCGTGCGCACGGACTTCCTCGCAGCGCATCCGCAGACCGTCTCGGCGCTGCTCTCGGGCGATCTTGATGCCGTGGACTTCATCGCCAAGAACCCCGCCAAGGCCCAGAAGGACGTCGCTGACCTGATCGCCCACACCGCGGGAAAGCCCCTTGACCCCGCCGTGATCGCGGCGGCTTGGAAGAAGCTCAGCTTCACCGTCGACCCGGTGACCCCCTCACTGCTCATGGGCGCCCGGCATGCCTACCAGGTGGGAGTGCTGACAAAGGAGCCCAAGCTCGACGGCCTGGTCAACCTCACCCTGCTCAACCAGCTGCTCAAAGAACGTGGGAAACCAGAGGTGACCCAATGAAGACTCAGACGGCTCCGTCGATCCCGGCGGCCGCAGCGACTACAGCCCCCTCAACAACCGTGTCCGCGCCGCCGGCCGACCTACCTTCGCTCCCGCGACCGACTGTCGCCCTCGAGCAGGTCACCAAGCGCTATGCGGGTGACAACGGGATTCTCGCCCTGGACGGCATCACTCTGTCGGTTCGCCGGGGTGAGTTTCTCACCTTGGTCGGCGCCTCGGGCTGCGGCAAGTCCACCCTGCTGAACCTCGTCAGCGGCCTCGACCGGCCCACCTCCGGGTCCGTACAGGTGGACGGGCAGGCCGCCTTCCTCTTCCAGGAGCACGCACTGTTCCCGTGGCTGTCCGCCCTGGACAACGTGGCAACACCATTGCGGCTGCGAGGAGTTGGCAGGAAGGATCGCGAAGCACAGGCTCGCGACTACCTGGAAGCCGTTCACCTCGCCGACTTCGCAGATCGTCGCCCCCACGAGCTGTCCGGTGGCATGAAGCAACGCGTTGCCATCGCCCGGACGCTGGCGACCCAAGCCCCCGTCCTGTTGATGGACGAGCCGTTCGGCGCGCTCGATGCGATGACGCGCGACCTGTTGCACGACGAGCTCGAGTCCATCTGGGCCGAGCGCAACCTGACCGTCCTGTTCGTCACGCACAACGTGCGTGAGGCCGTGCGGCTGGGGGACCGGGTCGTCCTGTTGTCCAGCCGCCCCGGACGCATCGTCTCGCAGTACGACGTGGCCATCGACCGGCCGCGTCGCATCGAGGACCGGGACGTCTCCCAGCTGGCCGGGGAGATCACCGATGCCCTGCGCAAGGAGGTGGCCCGTCATGGCGTTTGACCTCGATGCACGCCGGGGCGAGTCACCAGATGCAACGGTTCACGTTGTGGACTCCCCAGATGCGCTGCAGGAGAGCGAGATCCGAGGGCTCGACGCCCTCCAGATCGGTTCCTCGACGCCGCCGCTCGCGCACGCCGCATGGCGGGCGACGTGGCCCAAGCTGGCCGCCCTCGCCATTGCACTGGGCCTGTGGCAGCTGGTGGCCAGCAGCGGCTGGAGGCAGAGCTACGTCCTTCCCGGCCCGGTGCCGGTACTCGTCGAGCTCGGCCACCAGCTCCTGGTCCAGGGCTTCTGGGAGGCCGTGGGCATCACGATGACCCGCGGCGTCGCCGGATTCCTCATAGCCGCCGCACTGGGTCTGGTTCTGGGCGTTCTCGTTGCCCGGTCGCGCCTCCTGCGGGCCGCCATCGGCTCCCTGATCACCGGACTGCAGACGATGCCGTCCATCGCCTGGTTTCCCTTGGCGATTCTGTTGTTCCAGATGTCCGAGCAGGCCATCTTGTTCGTGATCCTGATTGGCGCCGTGCCATCGATCGCCAACGGCGTCATCGGCGGCGTCGACTACGTGCCTGCGTTGCTGGTCCGGGCCGGTCGCAACCTGGGTGCCAGCGGACTGTCGTTGCATCGCCATGTCGTCCTGCCGGCCGCACTGCCGAGCATCGTGTCGGGCCTCAAACAGGGGTGGGCCTTCGCCTGGCGTTCCCTGCTCGCCGGCGAGCTCATGGTCTCCATCGCCAACCGGCCCAGTCTCGGCCAATACCTGAACCAGAGCCGCGAGCTGGGCGACACTTCCTACATGATCGCCCTCATGTTGGCGATCCTGGCGATCGGCATCGGTGTCGACGCGGTCTTCTCCGGGATCGAGCGCGGAATCCGCCGGCGCCGGGGTGTCGTCGTCGGCGGCTGAGCACCAAGCAGAATGGCGCGGACGGGCAGTCGGCCCAGGTAAGGGCGCCGGACGAAACCGGGTCAGGTCGGCAGTCGGCGGTTGTAGTGCCCGGCGAGCTCTTGGCCAGACAACTCGTGAATGGCCGCCATGACTGCGTCGGTGACCTCGCGCCGGGCCGGGCCGGGCTTGGCGCCCTGCAGATGGCTGAAGTCCAGTGGCTTCCCGAACCGGATAGTGATCTTGCGGATCCGTGGGACCCGTGAGCCCACCGGTTGGATGTCCTGGGTGCCCGAGAGCGCCACTGGCACGACCGGGCACCCTGCGGTCAGCGCCAGCCAGGCCACGCCGGTGCGACCGCGGTAGAGGCGACCGTCACGTGATCGGGTTCCCTCGGGGTAGATACCGAAGGCGAGCCCGTCGTGCAGGATCTCAAGAGCAGAGTCCAGAGCTTCCTTGGCTGCGCCGGCGGTTCCGCGCTGGATGGGGACGGCGCCCACAGCGGTGAAGAGCCAACGCTGAAAAGCCCCGCGTATGCCGTGGCCGGTGAAGTACTCGGACTTGGCCAGGAACACGACCCGCCGTGGTGCGACCAGCGGGATGACGAGGCTGTCGACGAACGAGAGATGATTGCTGGCCAGCAGGAGCGGCCCGGTGCGGGGTATGTTCTCCCGGCCCTCGATGACCGGGCGATAAACCAGCCGGGCAACCGGGCCAAGCACATTTCTGGTCAGCGTGTAGAGCATGGCTCCCAAGTCGTATGGTGGTTCGGCTCCGGCCGGCAATGTGCCGACGTTCCACTCATTTTACTGGCTTTCGGGAAGGCCATCTGCGGGCGCTTCACGGGGGTGATCTACCGGGATCGTCGCGTGGGTTCGAAGGTTGGCGCCTCATCTGGCAGACTAGCGGGCGTACTCGTCTGTCTGCGGCCCCTCTCTCCGCTT